>LDAQ01000070.1 GCA_001028025.1 Faecalicatena fissicatena
ACTCACTATGGTGCGTTTACAAGTTATCCACGTCGCATGGGATTTTTTTTACTTTCATTCTTTCTCTGAGGCTCTGCTTTATGGCAACCTTTATTATGATCTTTTGGTATTTTTATGTCCACGGGCACTATAGAGTTTACTATGTTTTTAATTGCTTCCAGCAGATTCTGATGCAGATGGAACCTGTCAGCTACCTGCATGGCATCCGGGAGTATTTCCTGTATTGCCGATGCATACGCACTGGCACGGTCACGTGTCACAGTTTTAACATGTTTGTTTTTGGCAAGCCATTCCTTCAAGGTACTGCCATCCCGTCCGTCTAATATGGCAACTGGTTTATGGGTAGCCTCATCAACAATGATAGTCCCGTAGGTATGGCGCTTTTTGAAGGCAAAATCATCAATACCGATAACACTGCCACATTTGTTCTCTTCCTGCAGTTTATACCGCTTTGTGAGCAGACGGATCACACTGTCACCACTGGTCTTGAGGTTCATTGCCCTGCAGATACGTGAGCAGTCTTCGCAGCTTGTCTCCAGCGCTAATGTACAGATAAAATCTACACAGCGGTCCGTCATCCTACTGTAGTAATTTAAAAATCTATTGATGGTCCCAACAAAAGTCATAACATTACAATCTGGATTATCACACTGTTATTCATATGTATTTACCAAGAGCCAGGTGGATTTTCCGAGGATTGGGAGATCCTGGATCTTTCTTTCATAAGTTCTATGCGAATGCTCCGAAACTTTTCCACATTTGGGGCAGGTACAGCTTTTAGAACGGGCGAACAATTTAATTCAGATCTCGTTATCTGTCTGATAAATATTTGCGATTTCTAATTCTGCTAGATAAAATCCTTGTAACTCCAATTCTGTTTCCATCTGCATAAGCTCCCTCCAATAAATATATTTGGCTATATCTTACCACAAAGAAGTAAATATGCAATATATAAAACGGATATTTACGGAAGAACCCCGATTTCCCGAAACTGCAGTTTCACCGTACAAGAATATTCACCATCAACTGACAAATGGTATAGAACTGCTGGATTAGTCAAACAGACTAGTAAGCCTATGTTATCAAGCATGTGGTTTTCTTTTTCAGAAATTTTGTAATAGGGCGCTCTAATATTTCGTGGAATGCAACTGTTATTACAAT
Organism: Faecalicatena fissicatena; assembly: GCA_001028025.1. Taxonomy (GTDB): domain Bacteria; phylum Bacillota; class Clostridia; order Lachnospirales; family Lachnospiraceae; genus Faecalicatena; species Faecalicatena fissicatena_A. The sequence continues at coordinate 1,162 of LDAQ01000070.1, forward strand.
ACAAATTGACCACCCTAAGAGAATAACCAAAAGGTTGTTTGTTATGGCATATTTAGCAATGATCCATTTGCATATTCTATTAGAGAATAATTGAGCCAAAAAAAATACATATGAGATTGCACTGCAATACTTTAATAACTTCGATTTATCTAGAAACTTAGATTCAACTCCTGAGATACCTATAAGTATTACGATGAAGCATGGAAGACAAATCCAGTTATAAAGCATATAGTTACCAACGGATATTCCAAGCTTGACTGCGCAAGTTATCCCAATTATCATAATTACATCCACTAATAGAAGTGTTATCCAGTTGTAGACATACTTTTTACAAAACGTCAATTTATCCAACTCTGGCTTTAATGCGGCAAGCATTACACCAATGCTAAACTCTAAAATTCTAAAGTATGGATTAGAATAAATACCAGAAATACCAAATTTCCATACCACTAAAGGGGAATATAAAAGAATAAAACTACATAGTATTACAGTTATGATTTTGGCCTTCTTGGAAAATTGTTTGGCTATCTCCTGTAGGAGTGGATACACTAAGTAACACATCATAATACAAGATATAAACCATGTGCCACTATTGTGTGTAAAACCAAATAAAGATGAGAAATCTGATTGAATGCACAATATTTCTATTGGAGCAAGTATTATATCTTGAATCACAGTATCTTTACTAAAATTTGATATTATGAAAAGAACAGAAGCTATGTAATACATAGGAATTAGCCCTATTATTCTCTTGATCCAGAATCTTTTTAGGTTCCCTATTTTAACAAGATCACTGCCAGAATAATTTACAAATAAAGAGAATCCTGAAAGCATGAAAAATGCTGTCATAAACACAGCGCCCATCTGTGATACTGACTGAAGAATTCCATAATTCGCTCCTAAATGTATTGTTGTGTGAAAAGCGCAGATCACTAAAACAGAGACAACCCTAAATATATCTAAACCCACATACCTTCTTTTCAAAATATTAAAGTTCACTTATAACTAACCTCTTTTCAATAAGATTGCAAAATATAGTATACTTTAAGAAGAACGCATTATTCTCTTTTATAACTACTATTTGTAAGCATTTATTAAATCCCAGAATCAATTGATTTTACTGGGTTTTCTTAACTTTTTTATATAATTGTTCTATCTACTCATGGTAAAATTTTAGTAACATCAAATTTAATATGGGGAAGAAAATTTATGGCTACTAAATATCGTCAGATTTCTTTAAAACATATCTTTACAGACCGCCGGGACATGTTTAGGGATGATGCCCCGCTCAATAACTTTCAAATATTTGTTAGACATACAATTTAACCTACGTTAATGTTGTTTGCAATATTCTATCACAAATCCTAATAAAAAGAAATGTTCTCATTAAAAATTTTGCAATATTTTTGTATCAATTGCATGAATAATTAGAGTGGAATACTTGCATCTACAAATTATTGTGAGTGCATTTATATAACACACCTTTTTGAGGCTTTTACGTTACATTATAAATTATAATCATTGTATTTAGCGTTAGTTTCCCTACAGATAGCCATAACTACAGGCACACTCAGCATCAATGGATAGGTATACCGCAGCAGTGCAATAGGCCCAAGCATCATAGTCACCCAAAGCCCAAACATAAGGCTGAAAGGAACGAAAGCCCTATAACTTTTCTTATTTATACATATAGCCACACCCACCAACAACACCCAGAACCCAATCCCCGGACTAAAAAACATAGAAACAGCCGGAAAATACTGATGCGCACCAGAGAGTGCGAAGCCTCTCAGCAAATAAGACAGTGCAGGAATATAACTGCTTCGTTCTATCCAAAGGTAATCCGCCCCATACCCGTCATCAGGAGTATAGTTATCGTACATGATATAAGGATGCCATGCATCAGGAAGCGGGTAATCCTCGCAGGGGTACCAGTTTCCGGAAGAGATGGAGCACCACGCATCCAGATAGACATCCGGGGCTTTCAAACCGCAAACGATCCACAGTTTAATAAATGCGGCTTTATCTTCATTAAATTTTTCTGCATTAAAAGTATCTTTTATATAATCCGATATTTTTGAGCTGTACTTTTCATAGTCGGGTATATATTCTGCAATCTGTTCCCTCTCTTCCTGAGTAAAGCGCTCGGGAACGGTCATCAGGCTTCTTGCCATCTGCTGCATAGGCACACTTAACATCTCGGCGCTGCTTCCTTTTTCAATGTGCAGTGCAGAGTAGACTGGCCCGGTATAAAGCCCCCACAACAAAAAAAGCGCGAATATGGAGAACGCGGTCTGTTTCCAGTAACGGCGGAAGAAAAACAGCAGAAACGGAACCATAAAGCAGATTGCATAGATTCCGTTATTTCGGAATGCACACAATAGAAACAGCCAGAAGACGTAATCTGCCTGTTTCCTGAAGCTTTTAAAATAAATCTCAGGAGACTTGATCCGTTCATAAGTCTTGAGGATTAGCAGAGCAAATATCCCGCTGAATATTACATCTTTAGTTGCACTGAATGAAAATAAAATATTATATGGCAAAAAGGCAAAACAGCAGGCAAAAAACAAAATGACGATCTTAGGTAGTCTGTCCCATAATTTTTTAAGAATATAAGCGAGTATACCGGAAAGCAGGAGCATCTGTGTCAGTGAATAGATAAGAAGGCCTGTTTCCGCCGATTTAAAAACCGTCTGTCCCAGATGGATACAGCCGTAAAGCCAGTAAGTGTGCAGGACGGGATGGTGCGCGCTCATCTGACTAGTCTGTACATAATTGACCTGGAAGATGCTGTCATAGGCGTATATGCCGGGAAAAGCAGCCAGAAGGCCAATAAACCATACGAAAAAGAAAATACCCCACAGGCAGAGAAACAGCAGCTTTTCTGTCTTAAAAATGCGGGTAATCCTGGTATCGGCTTTTTGAAGAAACAGCAGAAATTTATCATAGTATATGAGAATATTAGCAAGCAATGCCGCCATGAACGGGGCAAATGCAGTGATGGACAGCCAGGTAAGCGGGCTGGTCCACTTTATGGAATCATTTAATGCAAGCTGGCTCCCAAATATCAGCATACAGGCGAACACGGCTCCGAAGATCAGAGAGACAGTGAGAATTCTTTTGTTTAATTTAGGCCAGGTCTTGATAAAGAAAAAACTGATGGCAATCAGGCAGACCAGACTCAGAATGTGATTGGAAAAGCGCAGGGCAGAATCCCCTGATTCCATGGCATAGGGGAGCGCCCAGGTGGAGCAGTAGGCGAAGAATATAAGAAGCAGGTTGGTTTTTAGTGCTTTACTGTTCATGTATGAAAACCTCGGATTTTTATTTTCAATTATACTATAGAAACAGCAGATCTGCAATGTTCATGCCATTTCGTATTGAATATGTACCGAAAAAGCGTTATTATTAAAAAACAGGCTGACTAAAGAAGTAAGGAAGTATTGAATATGACAAAAGAAAGCGTGATACTGATTGTTCCATGCTATAACGAGGAAGAGGTTCTTCCATTATTTTATGAGGAATTTAAAAAGACAGCAGAATTGCTGAAGGAATTTGACCTGCAGGTGTTCTTTGTAGACGACGGCTCACAAGACCGGACGTTAGCTCTCATCAGACAGATGGCAGAGAAGGACAAGCGGGTTCGCTACATTTCTTTTTCCAGGAATTTCGGGAAAGAAGCGGCAATCTATGCAGGGCTTAAAAATGCAGACGGAGATTACGTGGCACTGATGGATGCAGACCTGCAGGATCCACCGTCGCTGCTGCCCAAGATGCTCAAAGCGGTCAGAGAAGAAGGATATGATTCTGCGGCAACCCGCCGGGTAACAAGAAAAGGAGAACCTCCGATACGTTCCTTTTTTGCCCGCTGTTTTTACCGGCTGATGAACAAGATTTCTTCCACAGAGATTATGGATGGTGCAAGAGATTACCGTTTGATGACAAGAAAGTTTAAAAGTGCAATTTTAGAGATGAGTGAGTATAATCGCTTTTCAAAAGGTATTTTTGGCTGGGTTGGATTTAAGACGAAATGGATTGAGTTTGAGAATGTGGAGCGAATAGCAGGAGAGACGAAGTGGTCCTTTTTTAAACTGCTGCGCTATAGTTTGGAGGGCATTATAGGATTTTCTACGGCCCCTCTTGCAATGGCATCGGTTATGGGGTTTACCGTCTGTGTTGTGGCATTTATTTTTCTCGTCATTATTTTGATTAAAACGTTGTGCTTCGGCGACCCGGTGGACGGCTGGCCATCCATGACATGCATTATTCTGATGCTTGGCGGGATCCAGCTGCTCTGTATTGGGATTTTGGGCATGTATCTGTCTAAAACTTATCTGGAGACTAAAAAAAGGCCTATCTATATCTGCAGTGAGAGTAATTTGGAAGAAGAGGGTGAGGAGAAGGAATAGTGGCTTGGGATAAGAACTTTTTGAGGGGGAAATCCGATATATTCTTTTTGATTCTGGCTATTACAATAGCAAACCTGGTATTTTTCCATCAGGAAAGCTGGCTGATGAATCCGGTTTATATTGCATTATTTTCAATTCTGATTTATATAGGACTTAAATTTGCATGGAAGTATTCTGGAAGGTTGAAGAGCGCACGCATATTAGGGGGGACTCTGCTGCTGGGAATACTGTTTTCGCTTATGGTCGTTGCGGGACATAAGATACATGCGGACAGTGCTGCCTTTTTGCCTTTTACTGTAGCCGATGTTTTTTGGTTCCTCCTGTACTTCCTGGCCGGCTGCCTGCTGTTTTTTGATTTGTATCTGATCAGTGTGGATTCCAAGATAAGAAACGGCATGACAATGGAAGTATTACCTGTTTCAAAATGGAATAAAAAGAACTGGCTGCTTTACAGTATCATTCTGTTTATTGCCTGGATTCCTTCGCTTGTCACTTATTTCCCGGGGATTGTACCAGATGATGCTACGGTATCTATGGCAATTGTATTTGGGGAGATGCCATGGGACAATCATTTTCCTGTTTTTTATACTCTGGTGGTTGGTGGATTTCTGTTTGTAGGCCATTGTCTGAATGATTATAATATCAGCATTGCTTTATATTCTGTATTTCAGATGCTTATTATGGCGGCAATATTGGGGCACCTGATGGAATGGCTTGAGCAAAAAGGGATTAAGAAAATCCTGATTTATCTGGGACTTGCTTATTTTGCGGCGGCTCCGGTTTTTGGAAACTATGCGGTAGTTATGTGGAAGGATCCGGTTTTCAGCGGCATCCTTATTCTTTTGACACTGCTGTTGATTGATCATGTCGTGATAAAACCCGACTCTTTTTTGGATAAGAAAATTCTGATTTGTTATTCGGGGCTGATTATTCTTGCATCCCTGATGAGGAATAATGGGATTTATATCGGAATTCTGCTGAGTGCAGGTCTATTAATCGTTTACAGGAAACGCATAAAACGGGTTTTGATAACGTCAGTGGTGAGTCTTGGTTTGGTCTGGTTTATTACGGGACCTGTATATGAACATGTATTTTCAGCGGAAAATGTTTTTGTGGAGAGTATTGGCATCCCTTTGCAGCAGATGGCAAGAGTCGTTATTGAGGATGGAAAGATGACGGAGGAAGAAAAAGCTTTTATGAATCATCTTTTGCCGCTGGAAAAGTATCAGGATTACTATTGGCCATTTTTAGCGGACCCGGTTAAATGGGCCCCTGAATTCGACACGGAGTATCTGGACAGCCATAAAACGGAATTCTTTAAAGTCTGGCTGTCTATGCTGACAAAGAATTTTGATATTTATGTAAAACAGTATCTGATGGGAACCTATGGATTCTGGCATATAGGCGGGGAAACGAATTACGAGTTTGTGAAAACGGATATTGCGAAAAACTGGTGGGGCATGTATCAGAGCCAGCCTTTTGAAAATCGCCTCGGCTATCCAATGCAGGAAAAACTGGCAGAAAGGTACGACTATATCTCTACAGGGCTGCTTGTGTGGATCCTTTTATTCGATATTGTATTATGCTGGATGCGTAAAAAGTCTATATACATGATTCCACTGCTGGTTCTGGCAGGAAACTGGATTACTCTGATGGCAGCGAGCCCAACGGCGTTTGGCGTCCGGTATATCTATGTCCTGGTAATAGGGCTGCCACTGATGCTTCTTTATCCATGGCTATTGCGCGGCAGCTCCCGGGAAGCTGGCAGCTAAAATAATAATGTTTGTGATATAGGGTTGTACTTCTATATAAATCTGATAAAATGTAATATGTATAAAATGTTTGTTACGAAGAAGGGGATATAAGGATATGAAAAACTTAAAAAGAGCGGGTATTGTATTACTGATATTTCTTATGGTGTTTGGTATGGCTGGCTGTAAAAAGGCAGAAGCGCCAAAAAGAGCAGAGATGGAAGTTAAAAAAGAAGTAAAAGAGAAAAAAGAGGAGCCGAAGAAGGAAGAGGTGCCGGCAAATCAGAATCTGCTGACAGGGCTTGGCGATCTGACGGACGGTGCCATCGGCAAAAGACCTGTTGCCGTTATGGTGAATAATGTGCAGGACGCTATGCCGCAGTACGGAGTTGCCAAGGCAGATATTATATATGAGGTTCCGGTAGAAGGAGATGTGACCCGTCTGATGGCTTTATATGCGGATTATACAACAGTGCCGAAGATCTGTGCAGTCCGCAGCTGCCGTTATTATTTCCCGGCATTTTCACAGGGATATGACGCATTTTACGTGAACTGGGGAATTGATGACAGTATTGCCGACTATCTGGAGATGCTGAATCTGGACCAGTACGACGGAATGAATAATGCGGGCGGCCTGTTCGGGCGTGACCAGGACCGGCTGAATGCAGGATATTCTCTGGAACATACCGGATTTTTTGACGGGACAAGATTCGCTGAGGTGGTGCAGTCCGAGGGGAAGAGAACCGATCTGGCAGATGATAAAAAGGGAACCGCGTTCCAGTTTAACGGCATGGATGAGCAGCTGAAGCCGGTGGGATCCGATTGCACAAACGTTAATATTAATTTTGGCGCAGCATCGGCAACGCTTACTTATGATGAGGCATCTAAGACGTATCTGAAGCAGCTGAACGGCAATCCGCAGATGGACAATGCAACGAATACGCAGCTGGCGTTTACCAATGTGTTTGTACTGGAGACAGACATATCTGTCCGCGATGATATTGGGCATAAAGAGATTAACTGGTATGGAGGCGACTCCTCTGTCGGCTATTATGTTTCCAACGGCGGCGTACAGAAGATCCACTGGAATAAAGAAGCCAACAATGAGAGTTCTTATCTTTGCTTTTTCGATGAAAGCGGGAAAGAACTGAAAGTAAACCGCGGCAAGAGCTATATTGCAGTGAACTATCCAGGACAGAGTGAGTTTAAATAATCAGCGTCAATCAAATATTACATAGGAAGAACCCGCCTGAATGTGAACACATCCGGCGGGTTCTTTTCTGGTGCTTATAATTAATTTCTCTTATTTGCTGCCCAGAATACTTTCGGCCAGTTTCCCGGCAAGCTCGTCCATTGCCTCCATTTGTTCCATCTTGAGGGAGGATTTCATGCATAAGTTTTCTGTCAGGATTGTCATCTTTTTCATCTCACTGATTTTAGCTTCCATGAGCTTTGCGGACATCGGAGCCCAGGTTCCATTGCCGAGTACAGCTACCGTACGGTTCTGTACATTCAGTGCTTTCATGTCATCCAGGTAATTCGCCATCACCGGATATACACCGCCGTTGTAAGTCGGGGAAGCAAGCACAAGGTGGCTGTATTTGAAGCTGTCGGATATCAGCTGGGATACATGTGTGCGGGATATATCATGAACGACCATGTTTTTCACACCTGCATCGGCAAGTTTTGCTGCCAGCACATTTGCGGCATTCTCCGTATTGCCGTACATGGAAGCATAGGCAATCATAACGCCCTGGACTTCCGGCTCATATGTGCTCCAGATGTTGTACTTTCCAATGATATATTCCAGATTGCTTCTCCAGATCGGACCGTGAAGAGAGCAGATATACTGAATATCCAGCCCGGCAGCCTTTTTCAGTACATTCTGTACCTGCACGCCGTATTTCCCAACGATATTGGTATAGTATCTGCGGGCATCGTCCAGCCAGTCTCTGTCAAAGTCGATTTCATCATTGAAAATCGTGCCGCCCAGTGCACCAAAGGTTCCGAATGCATCTGCTGAAAACAGAACTTTGTCAGCAGCGTCGTAAGTCATCATGGCCTCCGGCCAGTGTACCATCGGCGCCATGACAAAGTGAAGGGTATGCGTACCGCAGGAGAACGTGTCTCCTTCTTTCATTATAATCTTCTTGCCTTCTAAATCCATGTCATAAAACTGGTCGATCATAGGGAATGTTTTTGCATTACCGATGATCTGCATGTCCGGGTAGCGAAGCACAAGGTCTGCAATGAGGGAGCAGTGGTCCGGTTCCATGTGGTTTACAACCAGATAGTCAAGAGTTCTGTCTCCGAGAACTGCCTCTACATTTTCCAGAAACTGTCTTCCTATAGAAGTGTCTACCGTATCAAAAAGAACGGTTTTTTCATCCATAAGCAGGTAGGAGTTGTAGGAAACACCGTTCGGAATAGGAAAAATATTTTCAAACAGCTCCAGACGGCGGTCGCTTCCGCCTACCCAGTATAAGTCATTGGTTATCTTTCTAAAACAGTACATATGTGATCCTCCTTTTTTAAATGCCGTAAAAAATGCGGGGCAAAAATCTATCTTCCGTCAATATTTTATCATATTAGGAAAAATACGCAAGACAAGTATCTATTTTCGAACACAAAATATTTTCTCATTAAGGAAATTGAACGGTTATCCTTTACCATAGCGAAGGGGAGCGGGATTTACATTTTATTTCCAGCATGTTAAAATACAAAGGCAGTATAGAGAAACTGAAGGAATTAATGGGGACAAATAGACTTTTTATAGCCGGATGATTTTACAGGAAAAATCATTCGGTTTGTTATATAAATATAAAGAGGAAAGACAGGCAGAGAATATGCGCAACTGTGCTACTGCGTCAGGTCGAAAGCGGCCGAACAGGATGAAAAGGAGGAGCATTTTGCTATCCGAACTGGAAATTCAGGCCAGGTGTAAGGATGAGACGGAGGAATATCCGGAATTAAGCCTATATGAAGCAGCCGGGAATTGTATGAATCGCAGGATAGAAAAAAGCGGACTGGTCAGCGTCAATTATCACGGAGGCACTGAGGAACTGCGAAACCCGGTAGAGGCACTACAGCTGTGGAAAGACGTAGCTTCCGTTCTATTGGAGGGCGGAGAAGACGGGAAAGGAACAGGTGTCGGCAGGAACATTTACAGGCATGGATGGCGGACCAGGGGCAAGGACCGGGATCCAGGCATTTTTAGATAACCATATGGTCAGTATGATGGCAGTTCCGGGAATTACCATACCCGGTGTGATCGCTTCTCTTGTTGCCCATTGTGAAAAAACACTGAGCAGAGTGGCTGTATTGGACATGCCCAGAGATATGGTAGATAAGAGGAAATTAATTGAATACCGGGATCAGGTGGACAGTACTTATGCAGCGATGTACCATCCATGGATTCAGATTTTTGACCATTCCAATAAAAAAAATGCATTTTTTCCACCTTCCGGAGCGGTGATGGGAATATACTCCGGCAAAATTTATAATTGACAAAGCTTCGATACTGGCTGATGGACATCTACGAATAAAATAAAAAATTCCGGGTCTTTTAATTCCTTATAAATTCCTTATACTTCTCTTTTAAACTAATCTTATAGAAAAGTTATATAAGGAGGAGTTATAATGAATGAAGTGATCTTAGAAACAAGGGGGATTCGTAAAGCCTTTGGAAAGCAGAATGTACTGGACAACGTATCCCTGATGGTTCCGAAAGGCTGTGTATATGGTCTTCTGGGGCCTAATGGGGCCGGAAAGTCCACGCTTATGAAGATGTTTTCCGGCATGATCCGCCCAGACGAAGGGGAGATCTATTTCAACGGCAGCAAGTGGAGCAGGGACAACCTGAAAGATACGGGGGTACTGATTGAACAGCCGCCTCTCTATGAGAATCTGACGGCGGTAGAAAATTTAGAGGTCCGTACACTCTTGCTGGGGATTCCGAAAAAACGGATTCAGGAGGTACTGGATATTGTGGATCTGAAGAATACTGGTAAAAAGCGCGCAGGGCAGTTTTCCATGGGCATGAAACAGCGGCTCGGAATTGCCATAGCGCTATTGAACAGCCCGTCGCTTCTGATTCTGGATGAACCGACCAATGGGCTGGACCCGTTTGGTATCCAGGAGCTCAGGGATATGATACGTGATTTTTCCGATCAGGGGATCACAGTGATTGTTTCAAGCCACATTTTAAGCGAAGTGGAACAGGTAGCAGACTACATCGGGATTATTTCGGAAGGGGTCCTGGGCTATCAGGGCGGCATGAAGCAGGGGAAGGATCTGGAAAGCCTGTTCACAGATGTGGTAAGAAAGAACAGGGGGCGTGAATTATGTTGTTAGCATATATGAAAGCGGAAAATCTGAAAAACAGACACACCGTGGCAGCTAAACTGTTCTGGATCGTACCCTTATTCAGTATTGTTATCGCAGTTATCTTTTCAGGACAGGACAGCAGGTACTATCAGATGAACCAGTATAACTGGTGGTATACAACGTTTTTCCCGATGTTGCTGCTGCTTAGTACTGCGTTTGCAGGACAGCGGGAGAGAAAGATGAAGAATCGGGCTATGGGGGCTTTGCCGGTAGATATGAAAAGATTATGGAGTGCGAAGATTTTCTACAGCCTGAAAACACTTGTGATAGCGGCTCTGTCAATATACTTTGTGCAGGAAGTGATAAGCCGTCTGCTGTTATCCGGCGGCTCCAGGGAAATCTCAAGCCTGGCCGGTCTTATGGCCGCAGTACTCTGGATTGGACTGAGCCTGTGGCAGATTCCGCTCTGGCTCTTTGTAAATCAATGGCTGGGCTTTGCTGCCGGGATACTTTTAGGCATGGTGTGCAATATTGGACTGGGAATTCTGGGGGCTCCGACAAACTGGTGGCTGCTGAATCCGTTTTCCTATATCAGCCGTCTGATGTGCCCTGTTCTGAAGATTCTGCCCAATGGACTGCCGGCTGAGCCGGGCAGTCAGACTTTTTTCCCGGGAGTACTGGATGCTTCTGTAATCCCTCTGGGGCTTGGAATTTCACTGGCGCTGTTTTTGGCGGTCTGGGCTTTGACAGCCGGATGGTATGCAGGAAAGGGGCGAAAAGGATGGGAGAGCTGAAACAAAGGAGAAGCGGATTTAAAATGCTTTGCGCCGAATTTTTGAAGATGCGAAGAACATGGATATTGTGGATCCATATCATTATGCCGCTGGCTGGAATTGGTGTGTTTTTATTATACTATCGTATTTCAGGGTGGAGCAGCTGGGGGAAGATTTCTGGTTATGTGGAGGTGGTTTCTATTGTCTGCCCCTCACTTGTTGGGTTTGTCTGCGGACTGGCGGCAGACCAGGAAAAACAGGCGGGGCACTTTCAAAATTTGCTGGGAGATGGAAGAAGCAGGGCGGCGAACCTGACGGTTAAGCTTTGTTCATTGTTGCTCTGGAATCTTACGGCAGTACTTCTGACAATCGGAGGATTTGGCACAGGATATTATCTGTTTGTAGAAAAGACTGCGGTGCCGGGAATGTTTTATATTATAGTGACAGGAATGATCTGGATCTCTCAGATATTTACTTACTGTTTTCACCTGTTTCTGGGAATGAGGTTTTCAAAGGGGATTTCCATAGGGGCAGGCATCGTGGAAAGTCTGCTGGCGGCCCTTTTGATGACCGGACTCGGAGAAGGAATCTGGCAATGGATTCCCTGTGCCTGGGCGGGACGCTTCACTGGGATGTATGTAAAGTATGCGGCCGGGGTGGACAGTGAGACATGGGGACTGGCAGAGGCTCAGTTTAAAACAGGCGGAATTATGATGGGTGTAATCACCGTGGCAGGGATTCTGCTGCTTTATCTCTGGTTCCATTTTTATGAAGGAAAACGGATGGAAGATTAGACGGTATCCAAAATATCTGACATTATGAGAGAGGGGAGTGAGAGTATGGCCAGGATTCTCGCGGTAGATGATGAGCCTGCAATTCTTACGGTAATCCGGCGGGCGCTGGAAAAGGAAGGGCACAGTGTGACAGTTTTAAACTGTGCCGACGAGATTAAAACAGAAAATCTGAATCAGTACGACCTGCTTCTGCTGGATATTATGATGCCGGGAACGGATGGAATTACATTTGTCAAACAGATCCGCAGCCAGGTTGACTGTCCGATTTTGTTCCTGACAGCCAGGACCGATGAAAACAGTATCATGTACGGTCTTGCGTCCGGCGGTGACGATTATATTACAAAGCCCTTTGGGATCGGGGAGCTGAGGGCGCGGGTACAGGCCCATTTGCGTAGGGAAAATCGGGAAAAGAGACATACGGCTCTGATAGAGGATGTGCGGTTCGATCTGGCGGGAAAAACAGTTGAGGTGGGTGAAATCCGGGTGCCTCTTACAAAAAGTGAATATGAAATCAGCGAATTTCTGGCAATGAACCATGGACAGGTATTTTCAAAGGAACAGATTTATGAGCGCATATTCGGATATGATAAAGATGGAGATGTTTCGGCGATCACAGAGCATGTAAAAAATATCCGGGCAAAATTTTCCCGGGCCGGTAAGGAGCCGATAGAGACGGTATGGGGGATAGGTTATAAATGGAAATGAAGCGTAAGGTAACTGTGCAATCTGTTTTTCGGCGTTTTTTGGTCTGGTTCTGTCTGATGACAGCAGGCCTTTTACTGATTTGTGTAATCATTTTTGGCGTTTTAGGCGCGCTGGGAGCAGTGCTGCCGGCCAATTACAGTGAAGTGGCGCTGGAAAAGCAGCGTACTAAGATACAGGAAGCCGATCAGGTAACTGAGGATATGATACCGGATAACTGCCGTTACGGCGTATATAGTGAGGACGGTACATTTCTTTACGGGAATCTGAGTCAGAAGGATCAGGAAAAGGCGTGGGAAGAGTATGAGAGGGGTGCCGGCGGAGATGGGGCATGGGGCTATCTGAAGCATTTTTCACGCGATGGAGAAGTGTGTCTGGCGGTTTATCATTTAAAAGCGGAATTCACAAATCCACTGCTCAGAAAAATATTTCCGGGCGCACCAGAGGGCCTTATATTATTGTTTCTTATTCTGTTTTTAATACAATCTGTTCTGCTGATCCGGAAGTTTGGAAATATGATCCGCAGGGAATTGGAAACGGTGAAGCAGGTGACGGAGAAGGTCAGGCTGCAGAATCTGGATTTTGAAAAACCGGATTCCAGGATTGCAGAGATCAATGAAGTCATGGATTCTCTTGTCCAGATGAAAGAAGCGCTGGAGTCATCTCTGAAACAGCAATGGGAAATGGAAGAGAACAGGCGTCAGCAGATCCGTGCACTGGTTCATGACATCAAGACTCCGCTGACCGTTATACGCGGGAATACCCAGCTGGCCTGTGAAGCAGATTCCATGGAGGAAAGCAGGGAATGTCAGGAATATATCCTGCAGGAGACGGACAGAATAGAGCGGTATATGCGCATGCTTCAGGAAATGCTGAAATCTGACGGCGCCATGCAGTTTAAGAAGGAAAAAATAAAGATCAAAGAATTTTCCGAATCCTTTGCTGAAAATGCAAGAGTTATGGCAGCCGCCGGAGGGCAGAACATAACGGTTGTAATTTCGGTGGTTTCAGATTATATTATAAGTGACAGGCAGATGCTTTTGCGTGCCTGGGAAAATCTCCTGGACAATGCTTCACAATATACTCCAAAGGGCGGGAACATAGCCGTTAAGATAACAGAAGACGGGGACGTGCTCTGTTTTCAGATAGAAGACAGCGGCCCTGGTTTTACCGAGGAGGATATCCGCCGTGGTCCGGAACAGTTTTATCAGGGTGACAGAAGCAGAAATTCCAAAAGCCATTATGGCATGGGGCTGTTTATTGTGCAGTCGTTTGCCAGGCAGCAGGGCGGAAAGCTGATCCTGAGTAATTCCGATTCCCGGAAAGGGGCCTGCGTCCGGCTGGAGATCTGTACAAAGTGAACAGCAGAACCGGAGATGGATATAGAAAAGAAAATTGGAAAGTGAGGAGATATGATGTTATTCGTTTGTTACCCAAAATGTACGACCTGCCAGAAGGCCAGAAAGTGGCTGGAAGAGCAGGGCATCTCTTACGAGGAGAGAAATATTAAGACAGAAAACCCGGGGAAGGAAGAACTGAAGGAGTGGTACCAGAAAAGCGGGCTGCCTCTGAAAAGATTCTTTAATACAAGCGGGATGCTTTATAAAGAAATGAAATTAAAAGATAAGCTTCCGGATATGAGTGAAGAAGAACAGCTTGAACTGCTTGCAACAGATGGGATGCTTGTGAAACGGCCTCTGATCGTAGCGGGGGATATAGTACTCACCGGCTTCAAGGTATCTGAGTGGGAGAAATTGAGGAGTTAGTGGGGGCGGGGGGAGGTCCGCCTGCCTGAGATGGCGCCTG
>LDAQ01000071.1 GCA_001028025.1 Faecalicatena fissicatena
TCTATCCCTTCATTTCGCGCCCCCCTCCGACAATTATCAAGAATGCTTGACGATTGTGGGAAACATTCATATAATTATCTTAAAAGCGTTATATAAACATATAATTGAAGAAAGTAAAACCTGTCAGAGCGGTGAAAAGAGGGAAAAGGTATGAAAAGAAGCAGGGCATTGGTTGAAAACAGAAGAAATAAGGTGCTGCAGTCGCTGAAGAACAACGGCTTTGTAAAAGTGCAGGAACTGGCAGAAGAGCTTCAGGTATCCCCTCTGACGATACGCAGGGATCTCCAGTATCTTGAGGATCAGAAGAAACTGGAGCGCTTTTACGGCGGCGCCACTGTGACGGACCGTGTAACCGACATTGATATGGAACAGGATGAGGTCAAACTGTACCGGGAGAGGATCGCCCAGTATGCGGCTTCACTGGTGGAAGACGGGGATACCATTTTTATCAATACAAGCGCTACTGCACTGCAGATGATAAAATATATCAGGGACAAACGGGTAATCGTGATCACCAACAATGGGAAGGCCATATACACGGAGCATTCCTCCAAAGTATCGGTCATACTCAGCGGAGGAGAGCTGCGTGAGATCAAAGAGGCAATGGTGGGTGAGTTTGCTTCCAACAATATCAGTAAAGTAACTGCCAAAAAAAGTTTTATAGGATGCTCCGGACTAAGCCTGGAGAGCGGAATGACTACAGAGATACTAAGTGAAGTGAATATTAACCAGTTGATGCTTCAGCGTGTTACAGATACTTCCTATATCCTGGCTGACCACACGAAGATTGGAAGAAACAGCAGTTTTGTGAGCTGCCCGACAGAGTCTATACTGAATATTATCACGGACGAAAAGGCACCGAAAGAGATTGTAGATGGCTTGCGGGAGTATGAAGTAAATGTAGTGCAGGTGTCAAAAGAAGGCACGCCTGTAGACTTTCAGGTGTAAAGAAAAACTGCGGCATAAAAGCACATAAGGGTACGGAAACTTTTTAAGGAACATTTTAAAATACAGTTTTTGAATTAACAGGTAATGGATCGAGGAGGAAAATATGTTAGAAGAATTAAAGCAGAAGGTATATGAAGCGAATATGGAACTGCCCCGCAGGGGCCTTGTCACTTATACATGGGGCAATGTCAGCGGAATTGACAGAGAGTCTGGTCTTTTTGTCATCAAACCCAGCGGTGTGGATTACGAGACGCTGATGCCCGAGGATATGGTAGTGATGGATCTGGAAGGAAATAAGCTGGAAGGAAAGTATAATCCTTCATCTGACACGCCAACCCATCTGGAATTATACAGGGCGTTCCCGGAAGTGGGCGGCATTGTACATACTCATTCCTCCTGGGCAACATCCTGGGCACAGGCATGCAGAAGCGTTCCGTGTTATGGAACCACCCATGCGGATTACTACTACGGGGAGATTCCCTGTGCGAGAAGCCTGACAGCAGAGGAGATTAATGGGGAATACGAGAAAAACACGGGACTTGTAATTATAGAGACCTTTAAGGAGAAGGATCCTGCCAGCGTGCCTGGAGTTCTGTGCTCCAACCACGGACCATTCACCTGGGGGAAAGATGCGGCCGAGGCTGTGCATAATGCGGTGGTACTTGAGGAAGTTGCAAAGATGGCTTTCCGCACGGAGCAGCTAAACACTGGAGTGGCTCCTGCGCCGCAGGTGCTGCAGGATAAGCACTATCTGAGAAAACACGGGCCGGGAGCTTACTACGGGCAGGGCAAATAATGGTTTAATGTGAATAGCAGAACTGGAAAACGCGGACAGAACTTGCCCGCGTTTTTATCTATTAACGGTATTTTATTGCATCGTTTCTTAAAGTTGATTGCCATGTCAGAAAAAATACTCTATAATATAATCGATTGATGTGCGGTGCAGGACCTTCAGAGGAGGTACGGAAAATTAAGATGTATGGAATAAAAGATGTGGCACAAAAAGCCGGTGTTTCTATTTCTACGGTTTCAAATGTTTTGAATAAGACAAAATATGTCAGCCCTGAACTGGTTCGGAAGGTGGAGGCGGCAGTAAATGAACTGTCATATGAGGTGAATCCGATTGCGCGAAGTATGAAGAGTAACAGGTCGGGGACTATTGGAATTATAACAGAGGATATTTGTGGTGTTTTTTATCCTTATATTATAAAGGGAATTGCTTCGATTACAGAGCGGGCCGGTTATCAGATGGTCATTTGTGATACACAGGGAGAGTATGGGGACAGCAATGCAGCGAAACGGGAGCAGGAGATATTTAAGAACCTGATGGCCAGCCGTGTGGATGGGATTATTTTTGCATCTCTTGTATCTACGGAAGAACGGGAAAGATACCTGAACAAATTGATGAAAGCTTCTCAGCGTTATAAGCCGATTCCGCTTGTCAGCCTGGAGAGAGACTTTACTCAGTTTGGCATAGATTCGGTTTATTTTGATGCGTACGAGAACTCCCAGAAGGCAGTGCAGCATCTGATAGACTGCGGCTGCAAGAAGATTGGACATATCACAGGCCCTGAGATTATGGAGGTTGCTGAAGAGCGTGTACAGGGGTATTTGGCATGCATGAAGAAAAACGATTTTTTAGTGGATCGAAGAACAATGATAGTAAGAGGCGATTATAGCCATCAGAGCGGATATAAAGGAATGAAGCAGCTTTTAGACAACGTTCCTGATCTGGATGGTGTTTTCTGTGGTAACGACCAGATGGCTATAGGAGCGTTAAAGCTTCTCAGGGAATACGGCAGAAAGATTCCTGAGGAAGTAAAACTCATCGGTTATGATGATGTATTTTTATCCAGTGTGGTAGAGCCGGCTATTTCGACCATACACATACGTAAGCGCCATGCCGGTATTGAAGCGGCAAAGTTGTTGATGGAACGGATTGATAATCCTGCAGAAGAAAGAGAGCCTGTGGGAATTAAGATGGAAAGCAGGCTGGTTGTCCGAAAATCGACGGTTGCGGATGCACCGGAAGACTGGATACTGGCAGATTGGTAATGTGATATTTGAGACAGGGGGGAACGGGAAGAATCCACTTTGATGTAATGGGGATCAGGAATCGTTAAGGACATGAAAGAGTGTCTGAGGAACGTAACCTGATCTCTATTTATTTTTACAGAAAAACGTTTTTGTGAATAATGTATAAAAACAGAGGTGAAATCTCTTATAGTTTTTACAAAAAAATCGTTTTTCTGTTAAAAGCATTGACAAAGGGGGTCTATGGGAATATGATTAAAACAAGTTCAAAGAGTAAAAAATAAAAAAGGAACGGCACACAATCAATCGTATTTTTTTTAACTCTTAGAAAAACGTTTTTCTGATGTAGCATAGAAGCTTATCAGTTAATACGACAGCAGAACAGGATAGGGAAAGGAGGTATTTTATTCTGTAACGGACAGGGAAACAAAGTAAACGTAGAACATTGTTTGGAGAGGAGATAGTGACGGCGGTCATAGAAAAGGTATGAAAAAATATTGTCTGGTAAACGAAATCAAACCGGAGCGTTTGGATGATTATGTGAATGCACATCTGCATCCATGGGACGAATTGCTGGAATGCCTCAAAGCTGCGGGTACAAAGGAAGAGTACATATTTATGCTGGGTAACAAGGCGCTGGTGTTTATCGAGTGCGAAGACATGGAGACATACACAGAAAAGTTCGGGAAAAGTGAAGTCGGAAAGAAATGGCTCGAATTTGTAGCAGACTTCATTGAAGAAAGTCCATTTGCGGATGCGTCCGGGAAAGCACGGGAAGATGTGGACGGCCTGCGCAAAGTGTTTGACCTGAACCAGCAGCTCGCAGGGGAATTTCAGGATAATTAGTCCGGTAAGCTTAAGTCTCAGAAAGTATTAGTCCAGGAAATGTAACAGTTCAGACATGCTGAACTATTACCAGAAAATCATGGTTCAGGAAGTATTGATTCAGGAAGGATAAGCTCAGGAAGCAGAAATTCAGAAAATTAAAGCTGGAGAAGCAGCTTTAATGGTAACGAAAAACAATTCAAGAATCAGGAGGAATGAAAATGAAAAAGAAAATTTTGGGTGTAGTACTTAGTATTGCAATGGTGGCATCTATGCTGGCAGGTTGTGGTTCAGGTGAAACAAAGGAAAAAGATACGGAGAAAAAAACGGAAGATACAAAAGCTGCCAAAGATGATAAATCGGAAGGCGAAACAAAGAGCGGCGGATATAAAATTGCTTATCTGAATGCATTGGTTTCAGTACCCTATTTCGGATATCTGGACAGTGCCATTGAGGAACATGCAAAAGAACTGGGAGTTGAACTTCAGATATTGGATGGAAAGACGGACAATCAGGTAATGTACGATCAGGCACTGAGCATAATCGATCAGGACTTTGATGCGGTAATCCTGACACCGAGCGATATGGCAGGTTCTGTTTCTATAGTAGAAGCCATTCACGATGCAGGACTTCCATTGATCGTCTGCAATTCACGTGTAGATGCATCTGTAGAAGAGCTGACTGACTCTCTGGTCTGCTGTGATCCAAGTTATGAAGGAGAAGTAGTAGGTAAGCTTGCAGTAGAGCAGCTGCCTAAAGGCGGAAAATGCGTGACTCTGGAGGGAGTTGCAGGCCAGGAAGCACAGATTTACAGAACCGAAGGCTTTAAAAAAGGGATTGAGGGAAGCAAGATTGAGATTGTACAGCAGAACATCTGTGACTGGGATAAAGCGAAAGCAATGTCCGCAACAGATGATATGATTGCTGCATATCCGGATCTGGCTATGATATTTGCACAGGATGACTCTATGGCACTGGGCGCGATTGAAGCGGTTAAGGCAGCAGGAAAAGAAGACCAGATTAAAGTTATGGGACTGGGCTACATGGGTGATGAGTCCAAAGAAGCTCTTCTGGATGGCAGTCTTCTGGGAACCTGTACACAGTCTCCTTCATGGGAAGGCGTTACCGCTCTTGACGTTGCGATTGACGTCATCGAAGGAAAAGAGGTTGAGACCTGGTATAAGACCGAGTGTCTGGCTGTTACAAAAGAGAACTGTGAAAGCATTGACCATGGCTATAATGAATAGCAAATATACGGGGGAGGGCGGCCTCCCCCGTTGCTTCACCGGCAGCCGGGATATCGGGCTGCAGGCTGATGGAAAACTGGAGTGTCCGTTTTAACTTAGGAGGTCAGACATGTCAGATGTTATATTGGAAATGAAGAATATTACCAAGAGATTTCCCGGGGTTGTCGCTTTGGATGATGTTTCATTCTGTGTCGGCAAAGGAGAAATCCGGGCGCTGGTAGGAGAGAACGGGGCCGGGAAATCTACCTTGATGAAGATACTTAATGGAGCGTATTCTGCAGACAGCGGTGAAATCTGGATGCATGGCAAACGGGTTATGAATAAAAACCCTCTGGAAGCCCAGCATAATGGTTTATCAATCATCTACCAGGAGTTTAATTTGGTTCCGTCCTTAAGTGTAGCGGAAAATATTTTTATAGGCCGGCTTAAACAGGGCAGGAAAGCAATTGACTGGAAAGATATTTATAAAAAAGCAGAAGAATTGATGCACAATCTCAATTATGACATTGATGTCAGGGAAACTGTCGAAAACTTAAGTGTTGCCCAAAAGCAGATGATAGAGATAACCAAGGCGCTGTCTGTTGATGCCAAAGTAATCATTATGGATGAACCGTCAGCGGTACTTACAGAAAATGAATTGAGAAAATTGTTCGATATTGTTCTTGACTTAAAAAGCAAGGGAATTACGGTTATTTATATTTCACACCGTCTGGAGGAGATATTTCAGATATGTGACTCCGTAACGGTACTCAGAGACGGTCAGATTATTGATACATCCGAGATAAAAGATACGACAAAACAGCAGTTGATTGAAAAGATGGTCGGGAGAAAGCTGGAGCAGGAATTCCCCACCAGAAATGTAGAATTGGGTGAGACGGTGCTGAAGGTAAACGCACTGAACAGAGGAAATAAAGTAAAAAACATATCATTTGAATTGCGAAAAGGAGAGATATTAGGACTGGCAGGCCTGGTTGGGGCCGGAAGAACAGAGACTGTGAGACTGCTGGTTGGAGCTGACAGGGCAGTCAGCGGAAATCTTGAGATAAAAGGGCAGAACGTAAATATGAAATCCCCTCTTGAGGCGAAACGGTCCGGAATCGTTCTTCTCCCGGAAGACCGGAAGACACAGGGGCTGCTTCTGGAAATGCCCATTACACAGAATATCAGTGTAGTAGGCCTGGAAAAAGTCAAAAATAAATTCCGCCTTCTGAGCAGGGGCACCGAAAAAGAAGAAGCAATGAAGTATTTTAAGACATTGAAAATAAAGGCGCCATCGGCTACCCAGAGAGTTTCTTTTCTGTCAGGTGGCAATCAGCAGAAGGTAGTTATTGCAAAATGGCTGTTCTCGGGTGCCGATATTCTGATTTTTGATGAGCCGACCAGAGGAATTGATGTTGGTGCAAAGTATGAGATTTACATGGTGATGAACGAACTGGTTGCGCAGGGAAAGTCAATCATTATGATTTCATCCGATATGAACGAAGTAGTGGCTATGAGTGACAGGGTGATTGTAATGCACGATGGTGAAATACGCGGCGAACTTGAGGGAGCCGAGATTAATCCGGAGTCAGTGCTGAAATATGCAATAGAATGAGAGGAGGCAGTATAGAGTGATGAACAGGCAGAACAGTCAGGCAGGGGGAAAGCTGAATTATATCGCGAGTAAATACGGCATGCTTTCCATTCTGGTCCTTATCATAATTGTTGCAGGGATTATCAATCCGGCTTTTTTGACGGGGCAGAATATCATAAATATTTTTAAGCAGATTTCAGCTACTGGATTATTGGCGATCGGTATGACATTTGTAATTATATCGGGCGGCATTGACTTATCGGTCGGTGCCATGATGTCCATATGCGGGGTGATTTCCGTTGTACTTATACCCCGGTTCGGAGTGCCGGCCGCAATGCTCCTGGCATTGCTGTCAGGACTTGTACTGGGAATATTCAACGGTATTTTCGTATCTGCGACAGGCGGAACTATGGGCAGTTCCTTCATTATTACATTCGGAATGTCCACGGTTTTAGGATCCGCTGCACTTTGTATCACCAATGGCGCCATTGCATACGCGTCCAAATACAAAAGCTATATGGTGATAGGGCAGGGGTACTGGGGCGTGATTCCCATTACGGTTGCAATCTTTCTGATCTGTATCGTAGTTGGACAGATCATTTTGGGGAAAACGGGTTTTGGGCGGCTGGTGCACTGCATCGGGGTAAATGAAGAGGCAACGCGTCTGTCCGGGATCAGAACAAGGGTTATCAGAATCAGTGTATATGCCATTTCGGGCCTGATGGCTGCAGCCGGAGGAATCTGTCTGTGTTCACGGGTGCGAAGCGCATCTCCCACGCAGGGAGCCGGATATGAGCTGGATGCCATTGCAGTAGTGCTGCTGGGAGGCAGCCGTATGGGCGGCGGCGCAGGCAGTATCTGGAAGACATTGATGGGAGTTGTGATAATGGGTGTTCTTACAAATGCACTGAATGTAGTTGGGGTGACTGCATATCCGCAGAAGATTGTAAGAGGTGTCATCATTCTGGCAGCAGTGCTGATGGATCTGCGCAGCGCGAAGGCTGAGAATGAAATGCTTGCGACGAAAGTGTGAGGTGGAGAAAATGATAAAACGAGTCAGTAAATTTTGTAAATCATACCTGGTAATTGTCTGTATTGCAGTATTGCTCGTGTTTATGGCCATTTTTTATCCGAGTTACTTTTCCTTCTCTACTTTTAAAGGGCTGCTGATACAGATTTCTGTATACGGAATTGTAGCATGTGCCATGACTATTGCAATCATCGGGGGCGAATTCGATCTGAGTGTAGGATCCATTCTTCCGTTTTCTACCCTGCTTTTTGCTTACCTGATGCCAAAGATCGGAATCTTTCCATCGATCCTCCTCATATTGATCATGGGCGGAGTGATTGGTGCAGTGAATGGATTTTTTGTATCGGTCCTTAAGCTGAATGCTTTTATAGTAACCCTGTCCACAATGCTTGCCGTGGAAGGGATTATGCTTACTTTTTGCGATGGTATGCCGATACCGGCTGTAAATAAAGCGACACGGGCTTTCGGAACCGGTAATATCGGCGGGATTGCTTACATTGCTATTATCTTTTTCATCTTTGTTTTGGTTACACATTTTGTTCTCACCAAAACATCGTTTGGGCGTAATGTATTTGCAACCGGAGGAAATTATAATGTGGCGGAGTATGCCGGAATTAGCGTAAAAAAGATCAAATTCCTTCTGTTTGTGATTCTGGGATTTGCGTCAGCCTTTGCAGGGATTCTGCTGACCTGCAGGCTGCAGGCGGGGTCTCCTCTGTATGGAAGCGATGTGTCCATGTCAGTCGTATCTGCTACCGTTTTAGGCGGAACGAGCCTTTCGGGAGGCCGTGGAAGCGTATTTCGGACCTTCCTGGGGATGATCTTTATCGGTATGCTGAGCCAGATATTTACACATATCAATGCGTATGCTTATCTGCAGCAGCTGATACAGGGAGCGGTTGTTGTCGCGATCGTCATCCTGGATGCATGGAACAACAGGAAGAGGGAAGATGAGCTGGCCGGAATATAGAGTCAGCGAAGCAGTTGGAAACAGAAAGAGAGGCAGATAAAAATGAGTAAAGAGAAAAGTGCTATTTTAAGTGTCAGCAATAACAATCATGCATCCTGGGATCCTGCGAAAGAACATCTGGCCACTGGATTTCCTCCGATTCAGGCAATGAACAGCAGCTTTATGTTCACTCCGCAGGAGTTCGAACGGCTGCGTACTCTGGGAAAAAGGGTTGCGGAAATCGCTGCCCTGCCCATTCAGAAAGAAAAGGCAAAGCTGTGGACCGCCCATAATGACCTGCAGACTACGCAGCCGCTTGTATTTATAGACCCTGAGAATGGCTGGAATGAAATCATTACGCCTGATATGCTGGAGTGTCATGATAATATGGCCAGAGTATGGGAAATGCATCTTCTGAAACAGATCTACTGGCATGAGAATCTGAAGGATGATAAAGTCATAGAACCATATTTTGATGTACACTATTCCTTTTCCGACGATGGATGGGGCGTAGATATGAAAAAAGTGGGCGGCGAGATGGGCGGCGCTTATAAGATGATAGGCGGCCTGGCAGACTATGAGGAGGATTTTGATAAGCTGCATTATCCTGTCATTGAAATCGATTATGAGGAGTCAGAGCGTGTACTGAACCTGGCACATGAAGTTTTCGACGGAATACTGACGGTCAGGCGTCATCCGGTTTGGTGGTGGTCTCTTGGTATGACGGTTGATTATATAATGCTCAGAGGATTTGATGAGTTTTTATGTGACTTTATCCTGGAGCCGGAATACTTACATAAAGTGATGGACTTAATGACAACCGGAATCGAGAAAAGGCTGGACTGGTTTGAAAAAGAGAACCTGCTGGCGCTGAACACAGAAGGGTCTTATGTCGGATCAGGCGGGTTCGGCTGGACGAATCAGCTCCCAACAGAAAAGGGGCTGAACAGGCCGGTAACAACAAAAGACATGTGGGGATTTGTAGAAAGCCAGGAGACAAATACGGTGAGTGCAGAGATGTACGGGGAATTTATACTTCCGTATCATAAGAGGCTTGCCAGCCGCTTTGGCCTGAATTGCTTTGGATGCTGTGAGTCAGTCACCCAGAGATTTGAATATGCAAAGCAGATTCCAAACCTCAGAAGAGTTTCTATGTCCGCCTGGGCCGACTGGACATTGATACCGGACCTGCTGGGCAGCCGGTACATCGCCTCTATTAAGCCGCAGCCGACTGCGCTTGCATCACCGGTGATGAACGAAGATGAGGTAAGGAAGACCGTGAAAAAAGCGCTGGCCTGCAGCAGGGACTGCATTCCGGAATTGATTATGAAGGATAATAATACATTGGGACATAACCCGTACAATGCATGCCGCTGGGTTGAAATCTGCCGGGAGGAGATTGCAGACCTTTGAGGTTCGTGTATTGAAGTATTCTTGAGCAGGAGGCAATATGTTAAACAATATACCAAAAATCATTTCACCCGAATTCATGAAGTGTATGATGGAGATGGGCCATGCGGACGTGATGGTACTGGCAGATGCCAATTATCCCGGGACTTCCCATGCAAAACATATCCTTAGAATGGATGCGGTGGAAATACCGGATTTGCTGGAAGCAATCCTTCCATTTTTTCCTCTGGACAATTTTGTTGATACTCCGGTGCGCCTGATGAGAAATCTGCCGGAGGAACCTGTGCCTGAGATCTGGGCACAATACAGGGCGCTGCTGAATAAGTATGACTTTTCCGGTGGTTTTACCGAATTCGAATTTATGGACCGTCTGCCGTTTTATGAGACATCGGAAAATGCATACGTGATAGTACAGACCGGGACAACGGCGCGGTATGCCAATATAGTTTTGCAGAAAGGTGTTGTATAAAGTGCAGGAATGCACTTTTACAGGTGATAGAAAAACGTTTTTCAAATTACGCGGTGGAACGCTTCCTTTCGGTGAGGGCAGTGCGGTCCGTGAAAAAAGATATAGAAGGAGGTAACAGAGAATGACGGAAAAGGAATTGATTATAAAGAACAGCAAAGAACTGGATGAGATATTACATGAGGCAGAGCAGGGCGGGAATCTGGTGGTAAAGGACGCAATAAAAGATGAGACGGTCATCCGAAAAACATTTGAGGACGGGAAAGGGATCTTCCGTCTGTTCCCGGCCTTTGTTCCGAGAAGATTCGGAAAAGCGGGCCGCAGATTAAAGCTGCACCCGGATGACTATTTTGCATTCGGGATGGCGAGAGGTTCTATTACAGAGCGATGGTTCGCGTCTACGATTGCGGCCCAGAACGGGGAACTGTCTAAGGCAGATGAAGGAATGAGTTATGTATGTGTCTCATATGATTCTGATGAAAAATTCTCACTGCGAGACGCGGTAAAGGTTCTTGGAAAAGAGCTGGTTGGCGAAGAACTGATGAATAAATATAACGGCTGGCCCATGTATTCCAAGTTTTTCGACAATGAAAATCCTCTGTTTCACCATGTCCATCTGATGTTTGAGGATGCTGCAAGAGTAGGAAAGCTGGGAAAACCGGAATGCTATTATTTCCCCAAACAGCTGAACAATTATTTTGGTGAGGCAGGCTATACCTATTTTGGATTTGACCCGGATGTGGACCCGGAAGAAGTCAAAGAAAGAATCCGGCATTTTGCGGACGATGACACGAGAATTACGGATTTATCCCGTGCATACCGGATTGAGCTGGGTACGGGCTGGTATACCCCGGCGGGAGTGATACATGCGCCCGCATCTGTGCTTACATATGAACCGCAGTGGAATTCCGATGTCAATTCGGTTTATGAAAATATTGTTTCGGGTGAGGTTTATCCTCCGGAAATGCTGGATGAAGAGTGTCCACTAGACAAACAGGGCGATATTGATTATATCTTCAGTTTACTGGATTGGGAGAAAAACGTGGATCCGCATTACAGAAAACATTTCTTCAGACCGCCGGTGACTGCATCTGAATCAGAGGCGTATAGCGAAAAATGGATTACGTATGCAAATGAGTACATAGCAGCAAAAGAACTGACGGTTTATCCTGGACAGACGGTCACAATTGCGGACGGCGCTGCCTATGGATGTATCTTCATACAGGGACATGGAAAATTGGGCTGCTATGATGCGGAGGCGGCTACCCTGCTTCGCTTTGGACAACAGAGTACGGATGAATTCTTTGTCTCAGAAGGCGCAGCCCAAAAAGGGGTTACAATCACGAATCTGAGTAAGGTGGAGCCCCTGGTACTGCTGAAGCATTTTGGGCCGAACCACCCGGATGTTCCGAAGTGTGTCTGCGAATAGGAGAGCGGACAAAACTCCGGTGCATCTGCACATCTGGAGTACCGGCATAAAAGGAGGCGGAATATGAGATATTTAGTTGGAATAGACAATGGAGGAACTTTTTCAAAGGCAGCCATTTTTGATGAGGAGGGCAATCAGATTGCGGCGGCAAGCGTACCCACAGTGACCATTACTCCAAAGCCGGGTTATACGGAGCGGGATATGACAAAACTGTGGGAGGTTAATGCTGAAGCAATCCGCACCGCCATCGAAAAAAGCGGGATATGTCCGGACGATATTGCGGGCGTATCTTTTTCCGGGCATGGAAAAGGCCTGTATATGGTGAAAGCCGATGGTACTCCTGCTTACAACGGGATTGTTTCCACAGATACAAGAGCCTGGAAATATATTGAAAAGTGGGAAAAGGACGGCACAAAAGAAAAGGTGTTTGAAAAGTCTTTCCAGGAGATCCTTGCATGTCAGCCGGTGAGTATACTGGCATGGTTTGGCGACCATCATCCGGAAGTGCTCCGGGAGGTGAAGTATATATTTGCAGTTAAGGATTATATACGCTTTATGATCACTGGGGAAGCATATGCAGAATATACGGATTTTTCCGGCGCAAACTTTGTGAACCTGACTACAAAAGAGTACGACAGAGAGCTTTTGGAACTTTTGGGGCTGGGAGAGATCTATGATAAACTTCCGCCGCTAAGGTATGCCGCAGATACGTGCGGATATGTGACAAAAGAGGCTGCCCGCCAGACAAACCTGCCGGCAGGGATTCCGGTGGCTGCGGGGATGTTTGACGTGGATGCCTGCGGAATTGCATCCGGTCTGTCGGATGAAGAGCAAATGTGTATGATTGCGGGAACCTGGAGCATTAACGAATTCATCCGGCGGGAACCGGTTGCCGACGGGAGCGTGGCGCTTAATTCTATGTTCTGTATTCCGGGTTATTTTCTGGTGGAAGAGAGCAGCCCCACTTCGGCCGGCAATATGGAATGGTTTATCCAAAACCTGATGAATTATGAAAAAGAGGAGCGCAGGGCGGCCGGCGGATCTGTATATGATGTAACAAATGCCTGGGTGGAATCGGTGGAGCCTCAGGAATGCAATATTATTTTCCTGCCGTTTCTCAACGGTTCTAATGAGGATGCACTGGCGAAAGGAACGTTTGTCGGACTGAGTGCTTATCACAGCAAAAAGCATATGCTGCGGGCGGTGTACGAAGGGATTGTATTTTCACATCTTACACACATCAATAAGCTTCTGAAAAACAGAGAGGTGCCAAAGTCCATACGTTTGTCCGGAGGTGCTGCAAATTCGGATGTATGGGTACAGATCTTCGCGGATGTCCTGCAGATACCGGTGGATGTGATTGAAGATAAGGAACTGGGAGCCCAGGGAGCGGCAATTGCTGCAGGAATCGCTGCCGGGATTTACCGGGATTATCGGGAGGCTGTGAGCCGTACTGTTAAGATCACGAAGACGGTGCAGCCCCGTCCGCTTTACAAGGAGATATATGAAGAAAAATACGTGACCTACCGCGCGGTAATCGAGGGCCTGAGCGGGGTATGGGAGCGGTTCGGCAATGAATAGTCCGGGACCATCAGGTATGCCGGACCGCAGATAAAACGCTCGGAAGCGGCCGGATTTCTTGCCTGAAACGCGTAAGAAATCCGGTCTGTTCTTTTGTTCATTTTCCTGCTGTATAAGACAATTTGGGCTTTTTATGTGAGATAATGATTCATAAAATAAGGAATGTTTTATTGAAATTTTAAATTATTCATATAAATACAATAAATGATCATATAAATAAGAACAAAGTGATTGATTTATGAAAAATGAGGTGATATAATGAACATAAAGAAAGGAGCGGAGAGCTATGATATGGAATTATATGTTATGTTTCGTGTTTATTGTTGTTCTAATTGTTGAGGTGGTGTTTATCCTCAAAAGAAACCGTAAGATTGTGATGAAGGGCAAGGATGATTTCTTTACATTTACACTGATAGTTCTTTTTGCATTAATGATTTTTCCGCTCTCGGATATGGACAGCATGGTGGAGAACATCCGGAATATCCTGATCCTTGTGGCTATTTTCGGGTCAGCCGCTGTTAAAAGAGGATTTTCCGATAAGGGAATGGAGAAGATATTCTACACTATGGACTGGGATTCGATCCAATCCGTACATATCGACGAATACCAGACTTCCAAGATCAAAGTGGTCTGTCAGACAGAGAAAGGCAAACATAAGCTGTATTTCGGCAAGTATAAACTGAAAGAGGTTTTACGGGTGCTGGAACAGCATGTTTCCAATATATATATTCAGAGCTCCCTCGATGACGTTCTGAGTATGAAAAAATGTGTTTAACAAAAGAGAAGCAGTAAGACTGTTTCCTGGTGATTTGCGGCAGATCCGCAGATCAGTGTGCAAAATGCAGAACATTCTGAATGAAAAAGAAAAAGTGAAGAAAAAAGGAGAATTCAACCATGGTAAGCGAAAAGATAACAGTTAAGAACCCTTCAGGATTACATTTAAGACCGGCAGGAATCCTGTCCAATATTGCATCAAAATGCGTATCTGACGTGACTCTCGTCAAAGGGGACAAGAGAGTGAATCCTAAGAGTGTACTCATCCTGATGGCAGCGGGGATCAAATGCGGAGATGAGATTACAGTGGAATGTTCAGGCGAGTCTGAAGCAGAGGACTTAAAGACCATTATCGATGCGATTGCAAGCGGATTAGGCGAGTAAGGGAGTCGGGACAATGAAAAGGATTGAAGTGAGTAAAACGTCTTCCAAAGGCATTGTTATGGGAAAGGTGTTCCTGGCTGAGGAACAGGATCTGAGTCCGGAAGAAAGAGTAATCGAAGCCGGACAGGCAGACACAGAGACAGCAGCTTATGAGCACGCGGTTGAAGAAGTCATTGCGGACCTGGAACCTTTGGCTGAAAAATCTGATATATTTGCTGGGCATCTGGAGCTGGCGAAGGATATCGCGCTGAAGGAAGGCGTACTGAACCGGATTCAGACACAGGCATGCTGTGCGCAGAAGGCACTGCATGAGACAGCGGAAGAATTCCGCATGATCTTTGAGATGATGGAAGACGAGTACATGCGTGAGCGTGCTGCAGATATACAGGATATCCGGAACCGCCTGATGCGCAAGCTGAAAGGGATCGGAGACGGAGATTTTGATTCGATTACCGAACAGGTGATACTGGTTGCGAAGGATCTGGCACCGTCAGATACAGCCAAGCTGAATCTGGAATACATTCTGGGATTTATCACAGAACTGGGCGGAGTGACCAGCCACGTATCCATTATGGCAAGAGGGATGGGAATCCCGGCGCTTGTAGGTGTGGAAGGGGTGATGAGTGAGGTCTGCCCCGGAGACTTTGTGATTATGGACGCATCCGTGGGTGTGATTATCGTTAATCCCGAACCGGAAGTCATAGAGGAATATAAAAAGAAAGTGGAAGAGTTCGACAGATACCAGAAAGAACTGGAAGAATCCAGTTCTCTCCCTACCGTAACCGTGGACGGCAGAAAGCTGGAAGTATGCGGGAATGTAGGAAGCCTGGAGGATGTGAAAAATGCCGTGAAGTACCAGATTGACGGAATCGGGCTTTTCAGAAGTGAATTCCTCTATATGGAAAGTGATCATTTTCCGACCGAGGAAGAACAGTTTGATGTATACAGACAGGCGGCCGAACTTCTGGGAGAACGGGAGCTGACCATCCGGACTCTGGATATCGGAGGCGATAAAGGCCTGGATTATTTTGAATTTCCAAAAGAAGAAAATCCGTTCCTTGGATACCGTGCAATCCGCATCGGCCTGGATCAGAAAGAGATCTTAAAGACACAGCTCCGTGCGCTTCTCAGAGCTGGTACATATGGACATATCCGTATTATGTTCCCTATGATCATTTCGATTGAAGAAGTGGTGGAGGCATATGCGGTTCTGGAAGAATGTAAGGATGAACTGCATAAAGAAGGAATCCCGTTCCAGGAAGAGATAGAGGCAGGGGTTATGATCGAGACGCCCGCGGCGGTTATGATGGCGGAAGAGCTAGCTGAAAAGGTGGATTTCTTCAGTATCGGAACAAATGACCTGACGCAGTATTTCCTGGCGGTGGACAGAGGCAATCAGAAGATTGCAGCCATGTATAATTCCTACCACCCTGCAGTTCTGCGTGCAATATATAAGACCATACAGGCCGGGCATAAGTACAACCGTAAGGTCGGCATGTGCGGGGAGTTCGCCAGCGATATAAAAGCGGTAAAAATGCTGCTTGGTATGGGGCTGGATGAATTCAGCGTGTCCCCGCAAGAGGCAGCCGGAGTAAAGTATCAGATACGGAATGCCTCCTGTGAACAGGCGCAGAAATTAGCCGAAGAAGTAATGAAACAGCCTGTCATAGACTCTGTGATGAGGCTGCTGGAAGAATCAGTTTAAAGGAGAAAGTTTTATGAAAGGATATACGCTTGGGCTTTATGAGAAAGCAATGCCCGGCAGCTTGACGTGGAAAGAAAAATTAATGGCCGCTAAAAGCGCCGGTTATGATTTTGTGGAAATCAGTATTGATGAGACGGATGAGAAGCTGAGCCGGCTGGATATGAGCGGCGAAGAGCGGCTGGAGCTGGTCCGTCTGATGGCGGAGACGGGAATTCCGATCCGTACCATGTGCCTGAGCGGGCACAGAAAGTATCCCCTTGGAAGCAATGACCCGGAGGTCTGCAAGAGGGGAATGGAGATTATGCAGAAGGCCATACAGCTGGCCGATGACCTGGGAGTCCGGATCATACAGCTGGCGGGCTATGATGTATACTACGAAGAATCCAGCCTGGAGACGAAAAAACGTTTTCTGACAAACCTGAAAAAGGCGGTTAACATGGCAGAACGAACCGGTGTGCTCCTGGGGTTTGAGACGATGGAAAATGAGTTTATGAACACCGTCGAAAAGGCGATGAAGTATGTGACCCTGGTCGGCTCCAGCTATTTGAATGTATATCCGGATATCGGAAATATAACAAATGCTGCGGACACCTATAAGACGGATGTTCTGGAAGATCTGTACATTGGAAAAGGACATCTGGTGGCAATGCATCTCAAGGAGACAGTGCCGGGCAAATTCCGTGAGATTCCTTACGGCACCGGCCATGTGGATTTTAAAAGTGCGATCCATACGGCGTGGGAACTGGGAATCCGCAAGTTTGTTACCGAATTCTGGTACACAGGAAGCGCTGACTGGGAACAGGACCTGAGATCAGCAGGCGAAATGTTTAAGAAAATACTGGATGACGAGGAAAGGGGATAAATATTTCGTGAAAGCATGCAAGAAAGTAATATCTAATCTTACGAAGTGCTATTCTATAGCACCTCTCAACTATAATGGAAATGATTATTTCCTGGTAGCTGCTGAAAAAGTAGACAGATGTATCCTGTTTGATCAGGAGGGCCGTGAAGTGGAAACTGTGTGGAGTGAACCCGGCGGAGTTATGAGTATGGTGCAGGTACCAGGAACAAACGGCCAGTTTCTGGCAACGCACAAATTCTACTCTCCGAATGATTCAAAGGAAGCAAGAATTGTCATAGTGACTCCAGTTTCAAAGGGAAACTGGGAAGTCAGGACTCTTGCGGAACTTCCGCACGTACATCGTTTTGATATCGTAGAGCGAAACGGCATAAGATACCTGATCGCCTGTGCCCTCAAATCCGGCCACGAATATAAAGACGACTGGTCCATGCCCGGCAAGGTATATGCAGCCGTACTCCCTGATGACCTGAGCGGATTTGACCAGGATCATCAGCTGGAACTGAAAGTTATCAAAGACAACATGCTGAAAAACCACGGCTATTACCGTGTAAATGACCAGGGAACCGACACCTGCATCATATCCGCGGACTGCGGAGTATTCCAGTTTATTCCGCCTGAGGCAGCAGAAGGCGAATGGACGATCCATACCCTGCTGGACACTGCAGCAAGCGATGCCGTCCTGATCGACATGGACGAAGACGGGGAAAAAGAACTGGCAGTCCTGTCCCCGTTCCACGGCGAGAAGATCAGCATTTACAAGAGAGAAGACGGTGTATTCAGGCAGGTCTACGGTTACGAAAAACCCGCAGAATTTACCCATGCTATCTACGGCGGAAATCTGCTGAACCACCCGGCCCTTGTCGTAGGACACAGAAAAGGCGAGAGAAACCTGATTGCCTTTACTTATAATAAGGATACAAAATCCTACCAGTCAGAAGTACTGGATCGGGATTGCGGTCCTGCAAACGTATACCACTTCATAAAAGATGGGGAAGACATTCTCATATCCGCTAACCGCGAAACAGATGAAGTAGCAATGTATCAGGTCGTGGAGTGACCTGGCGAACGCCTGACGGGGGTGCTTACACTTCACGGAATTGCACTGCGGCCATGAGATATTGTGATTCGGAATTCAATGTCAATCATTTCATGTTACATGAAGTGTTATTGGCAATTGAGTATTAAATACTGGAACTATAAGGAGAGAGGATGTATATTACACCCCCTCTCTTTATAGTTTTTTAAGCTTTTTTGCCAGGAGTTGGGGGTTGACTTTTTCAGGGGAGTGTGGGATTGTTTTTATAGAGTTATTGCCCGCTTTGTTATTGCGGGTAAGAGATATTCAGAGGAGAAGGATACTGGATGGAGTAGAATTCTGCAAGGCGGCCGGGCGCTGCAGAGCGGGATTGGAATTTACGGAAAGAGGATTTGAGTGATGGGCAGTGACAGGTATGATGTGGAATTGCGCAGACAGAGGCAGGAGAAACGGAAACGGGAAGTTCGGCGCAGGGTGGCTGTTTTTGTCGGGTGCCTGGCTGTTGTGATTATTCTGGCTGTGAGTTTGGGAGTCAGGGGATATCGGCGGCGTGTGGCGGCTAAAGAACTGGAGAGCGGAGTGAAGGCTGTTCAGGCCTGTTTTGAGAAAAGCTTCGGCGGGAGTGAGGAAGCGGTTCCTGTCTCGGCGGAGAGTGGGACTGCAAAGAAGAAATCTTTTGGAACGTGGTTTATGGAAACTTACTCCGGAGAGCGCGGGGATATTTTGAAGCGGATTCAGAAGGGAAAGATTTCAGGAGAAGAGATTTATGCGGCCGTGGGGGAGACGATGCATGTACTCAGGGACCGGTATAACGGAAAACTGGAGGATGCCGGGACTGCACGGGCGGAGGGGATTTATCTGCGGGAAGGAAAAGCGGATCAGGCGGAAGTGGTGATTGCCGGGGACTTGTGTTTTGCTGAGGATGGATTTGTACTGGATCATTACGATACAGTGAATGATCTGTCTCAGTGTATTGCTCCGGAGATTTTGAAGACGTCCAACGATGCAGATATTTTTTATCTGAATCATGAATATTCTATTAGTGACAGAGGCGAGCCCCTGGAAGGGAAGCTCTATACATTCCGGGCAAAGCCGGAGCGGATGGGGCTTCTGAAAGAGATGGGAACAGATCTGGTGTCACTGGCGAATAACCATGTTTATGATTTTGGTAAGGATGCCATGATGGATACAATGGATCTTCTGGATCAGGCGGAGATACCTTATGTGGGCGTCGGCCCAAATAGTGAGGAGGCCAGACGGCCGGTTTATTTTGTTGTAAATGGTATGAAGATCGGTTTTGTGGCGGCTACAAATGCAGAGATTGTATATTATACCCCGAAAGCGGAAGCGGATTCGCCGGGAGTGCTGGAAGCTTATGATACTGCAGAATATAACCAGGTGATTTCGGATGCTGCAAAGGAGTGCGACTATCTGATTGCCTATATACACTGGGGGCCGGAGGATACCAATACTTATGAAGAATACCAGCATAATATGGGCGCTGAATTTCTGCAGTCAGGAGCTGACATTGTGGTAGGCGGGCATCCGCATGTGCTTCAGGGGATTGAGTACATAGACGGCAGGCCGGTGGTTTACAGTATGGGAGATTTCTGGTTTAATGATGAAACAAAATATACAGGGCTTCTGAAGCTGGATATTACACCAGAGGGGCTGAAAGAGATGTCCTTTGTGCCATGTCTGCAGACGGGATTTACAACGCAGTATATCAGCGATCAACAGGAACAGGCTGCATTTTATGATTTTCTGGAGGGACTTTCGCCGAATGCAGGCATAGATGAAAATGGTGTGATAACAGAAAAGAAATAATGCGGCAGAACATGATTTCAGGGAGAAATAGGATAGGGCCTGCGAAATACAGAGCCTTATGTAGAAGTATAAGGACGAGGCAGAAGGATGAAGAAAGAGAAGTTTGTGGTCCGTATGGCGGATATCAGGGATGCACAGGAGATGTTGGATATTTATGTGCCGTATGTAAAAGAAACGGCTATTACATTTGAATATGAGCCTCCGTCAGTGGAGGAATTTTCTGCGCGGATCGTAAGAACACTGGAAAAGTATCCCTGGCTTGCGGCCGTGGATAACGGACGGATCGTGGGATACTGTTATGTATCGCAGTTTAAGGAACGGGAGGCTTATGACTGGTCCGTTGAGACGACCGTATATATCCGGCCTGAAGATAAGGGCAGAGGGATTGGCAGGTTGTTATATGAAAAGCTGGAGGAGATACTGAAAGTGCAGCATATCCTGAATTTGAACGCCTGTATTGCCTATCCCCACCCGGAAAGTATCGCATTTCACGAAAAGATGGGGTATAAGACAGTCGCACATTTTCATAAATGCGGTTATAAACTGGGGGAATGGTATGATATGGTGTGGATGGAAAAGATGCTGGGAGAACATCCCGATCGGCCCCTTTCGGTCATACCCGTGGGAGAGATAGAAACAGAAAAAATACTGGAAAAATGAAAAAACTATAAAAATAACGTATGCGTATTGACATTTTACGCAATACGGTGTAAGGTTTTTAGTATATAGTAAACAATT
Organism: Faecalicatena fissicatena; assembly: GCA_001028025.1. Classification (GTDB taxonomy): domain Bacteria; phylum Bacillota; class Clostridia; order Lachnospirales; family Lachnospiraceae; genus Faecalicatena; species Faecalicatena fissicatena_A. The sequence continues at coordinate 20,819 of LDAQ01000071.1, forward strand.
TAATAAAGCAAGCTTTCTCTTATTCAGAGCGGTGGAGGTACAAAGGATCTGTGAAGCCGCGGCAACCCCTAACAAGGAAGGTGCCAACCTGAGCGAGTAATCGAACAATAAGAGGATTGATTTATGTGATATAAACAGTCCGCTTCTTGTGGGCTGTTTTCTTATGTATTATTTTATGAAGAAAACAACTCCAGAGAGAAAGTGCTGATTCGGATTGCAGGAAAAAGCAGTCCCCACAAATCAAGGAGGAGAAAGAGTATGGAAAAATTATTATTCACATCAGAATCAGTAACAGAAGGACACCCGGACAAAATGTGCGATCAGATATCAGACGCTGTCCTGGACGCATTGCTGGAACAGGATCCTATGAGCCGTGTGGCATGCGAGACCTGTACAACAACGGGACTTGTTCTGGTTATGGGAGAGATCACCACGAATGCCTATGTGGACATTCAGAAAATCGTGCGTGAGACCGTAAGAGAGATCGGCTATACGAAAGATAAGCTTGGCTTTGATGCAGATACATGCGGAGTGCTCACGGCAATTGATGAACAGTCCGTAGATATTGCACTGGGAGTGGATAAAGCTCTGGAAGCAAAAGAGAATAAGATGTCAGACGACGAGATAGAGGCAATTGGCGCCGGTGATCAGGGAATGATGTTCGGCTATGCATCAGATGAGACAGAAGAGTATATGCCTTATCCGATCGCAATGGCACATAAACTGGCATTACAGCTCACAAAGGTGAGAAAAGACGGAACGTTAACTTACCTGCGCCCGGATGGAAAATCACAGGTCACGGTAGAATATGATGAAAACAATATGCCGAAGAGGCTGGAGGCAGTCGTTCTGTCCACGCAGCATGATCCGGACGTGACACAGGAGCAGATTCATAAAGACATCAAAAAGTACGTATTTGACGAGATTATTCCGGCAGATATGATAGACGAAAAAACCAAATTCTTTATCAACCCAACAGGGCGCTTTGTTATTGGCGGACCACACGGTGACAGCGGTGTGACAGGACGTAAGATTATCGTGGATACATACGGCGGAATGGCACGTCACGGCGGCGGTGCATTTTCCGGAAAGGACTGCACAAAAGTAGACCGCTCCGCTGCGTATGCAGCCCGCTATGCTGCTAAGAACATCGTAGCAGCCGGTCTTGCAAAGAGATGCGAGATTCAGCTTTCCTATGCAATCGGGGTGGCACAGCCAACATCCATCATGGTCGATACATTCGGAACAGGCAAAGTAACGGAGGATAAACTGGTAGACATCATCCGTGAGAACTTTGATCTGCGTCCGGCCGGCATCATCAAGATGCTGGATCTGCGCAGGCCGATCTACAAACAGACCGCAGCATACGGACATTTTGGCCGCAATGATTTAAATTTACCATGGGAAAAGTTAGATAAAGTTGACGCATTGAAAAAATATCTGTAATATAAAGGTATTAGGTGCGTTAATAATATGAGAAAGCAGGCACCTTCGGGTGCCTGCTTTTTTCAGAAAATTCAGAAAACGGAGGGCAAAGGGGTCAGACCCCTTTGAGGAAATCATGAAGCTAAAAACAAAACTGGTTATTGCATTTATGACGCTGATGATTCTGTCAACGCTTTTTACTACGGTTGCGGTGCATACGTTTGCCCCCAGGGAGATCGGCGAATACCAGCAGCTGTATCTGCTGGTTGTCTTTATGACGGCTGCGCTGCTGATTTACTGGATTTACAGGACGGTGTCCGTTCCGCTGGCGAAGCTGCAGCGGGGGGCCAGGAATATCAAGGAAGGGAATCTTGATTTTGAGATTAAAAGTGAAACGGATGATGAGATCGGGCAGCTGTGCCGGGATTTTGAGGAGATGCGTCTGCGTCTAAAAGCGAATGCAGAGGATAAGATTGCATATGATAGAGAGAATAAGGAATTGATCAGTAATATTTCACACGATCTGAAGACTCCGATTACGGCGATTAAAGGCTATGTCGAAGGGATCATGGATGGTGTGGCGGATACGCCGGAAAAGATGGACAGATACATCAAAACAATATACAATAAGGCTAATGAGATGGATTTGCTTATCAATGAGCTGACGCTGTACTCGAAGATTGATACGAACCGTATTCCTTATAATTTTACGACCATATCGGCCAGGCAGTATTTTGGCGACTGTGCGGACGACCTGTCTCTGGAGTTGGACGCAAAAGGTGTGGAATTCACATACCGCAATTATGTGGAGACGGATTCAAAGGTGATTGTGGATCCGGAGCAGCTTCGGCGTGTTATTAATAATATTGTGACAAATTCCCTGAAATATATGGATAAGCCAGCAGGGAAGATTACGATGAGTTTAAAGGATGTGGGTGATTTTATCCAGGTGGAGCTTGGGGATAATGGAAAAGGAATCGCCGCTAAGGATTTACCGTATATATTCAACAGGTTTTACCGTACGGATGCTTCACGGAATTCTTCCAAGGGCGGAAGTGGTATCGGACTTTCCATCGTCCAGAAGATTGTGGAAGAGCATGGCGGTAAGATTTGGGCGACCAGTGAGGACGGGGTTGGAACAACAATGTATTTTGTAATTAGAAAATATCAGGAGGTACCGTTGGATGAGTAAGAAAATTTTGATTATCGAAGACGAGGAAAGCATTGCTGACCTCGAGAAGGACTACCTGGAGCTCAGCGACTTCGAGGTGTCCGTGGCGAATGATGGAGAGATAGGGCGCAGGAAGGCTCTGGAAGAGGATTTTGACCTGATTATCCTGGATCTGATGCTGCCGGGAGTGGACGGTTTTGAGATCTGCCGGCAGGTGCGTGACCAGAAGAACACACCGATCATTATGGTATCCGCAAAGAAGGATGACATTGACAAGATCCGGGGTCTGGGCCTCGGAGCAGATGACTATATGACAAAGCCATTCAGCCCGAGTGAGCTTGTGGCGCGGGTAAAGGCACATCTGGCACGTTATGAAAGGCTGATCGGCAGTAACGTGGAAGAGAATGAAATCATAGAAATAAGAGGGCTTAAGATCGATACAACTGCAAGACGTGTGTGGGTGAATGGAGAAGAGAAGTCCTTTACCACGAAGGAATTCGATCTGCTGACATTCCTTGCAGGGCATCCGAACCATGTATATACGAAAGAAGAGCTGTTCCAGGAGATCTGGGATATGGAATCAATCGGAGATATTGCCACCGTCACGGTGCATATCAAGAAAATCCGTGAGAAGGTGGAGTATGATACCTCCCATCCGCAGTATATTGAGACGATCTGGGGCGTGGGGTACCGGTTTAAAGTCTAAAAGGAAAGTTTCACTGAAACTGCAGAAGTATACTGCACGACCTGAACAAGTCGATAAACTGTTTTTTTGTTTTGCTAAAACTACAGTCTCTGCTGTTCGGTATGAATCCTTATAATTCTTCTTCCCTGCACTTTTTCAGAAATTCAACCGGTGTATATAACGTATACTTCTTAAAAACAGTGGAAAAATAGCTGCTGGTCGTAAAATTCAGAAGCATTGCAGTCTCGGTTACTGAGTTCCCTTCCCGTAAAAGCGTTTTTGAATATTCGATTTTCTGCTGGTTAATAAAATGTCTGGGAGCAATGCCGAGCTGTTTTTTAAACTTCTGTTTGAATTGCGAGCAGGACAGATTTGCCAGGGAAGCCAGTTGATCCAGAGACAATTCAGAAGTTATATTTTCCAATATATAGTCCAGCACCTTTATGATATCCGTAGAGAGCTGCGAAGGTTCCTTCTGGGAGTACATAATAATGAGATGAAGAAATAATTGCAGCAGGGAGCTGGTCAGCTGTTTATCAGCGCCCTCCAGTGCCAGTTCAAAGGCCCTTTCCATCAGCGGGAGGGTCTTTTTGATTTCCGTACGGATCACATGACGGGGGATGGCTTTCAGTTTCACAATCAGGTCATGTGCAGCTTCCTGGTTCAGGAATAAAAAATGATGTTCATCGCTGATATCAAGCTGGAACCAGTAAAGCTCGCCGGTTGTAACGGGAACCTGGTTGGTGCCGTGTACCTCATCCGGGTGGGAAACGAAAACTTCTCCACCGGAGAAGGGATAATTTTCCTCCAGAGTAGAAAAAGAAAAAGTCCCCTGGGCCGGCATGGAAAACTCGAAAGCGTCATCATGGCAATGCCAGGTAAGAGAAGGAATCGCATTATAAAGCACGTGATGTCCGAATATGCGGACGCCGGGAATGTGAAGCTCCTGTTCGGTCAGCACCACCCTGTCCTTAGTATAGAGATAGTCATCATGCCAGATTGGAAAAGAATCCATAACAGCCCTCCTGATAAAGCGTGTATTTAAATTTGTACGTTGTATGCAATTGGTAGCAGTACAATTTTAGAAATTATATAATACGGGAAAAGAGAAGTCAATATTAACAAAAAAATTATAATCAAGGAGGAATAAAAAATGTTTGAACCGGATTATCGTAATATCATGAACAGCGCATGGAACAGAGAGGCAGAGAGGCTGCCACTATATGAACACAATGTAGCCCCTGACAAGATCGGAGAGATTACAGGTGTGGATATGCTGTCCCTGTTCGAGGGAGATGACAAAGACATCCATGAATTTTTCCGTGTATACTGCAACTTTTTTAAAGATCACGGATATGACGTCGTGACTTTCGAGAACTGTATTGGCAAGATTATGCCCGGCGCAGGCGCACTGGGAGACAGCCGGGTGATACCGGTTATTCAGGACGAGGATGATTTCAAGGCATACCCATGGGATGAGCTGGAAGAGCGTTATTTCCAGGAATATGGAAAATATTTCGGTGCACTCAGGGATGAGATGCCGGAAGGGATGAAGGCAATCGGCGGTGTCGGAAACGGCATTTTCGAATGCGTGCAGGATCTGACAGGCTTTGAGGGACTTTGCTACATTGCAGCAGACGATGAAGAATTATATCAGGCGCTGTTTCAGAAGGTAGGGGAGACAAACTTAAGAATCTGGAAAAGATTTATGAAAGAATACGGTGATATATACTGCGTTCTCAGGTTCGGTGATGATCTGGGATATAAGAGCAGTACGATGCTTTCCACAGATGATGTCAGGAATCTGATTTTACCGCAGTACAAACCAATTGTAGACCTGGTACACAGCTATAAAAAGCCATTTCTTCTGCATTCCTGCGGCAGGATATTCGATGTAATGGGAGACCTGATAGAGAAGGTTGGGATTGATGCAAAGCATTCCAATGAAGACCAGATTGCCCCATTTCCGGTCTGGGTGGAAAAGTATGGAGATAAAATCGGTAATTTCGGCGGTGCTGATGTAGATGTGGTATGTAACTATTCGAAACCAGAACTCAAAGAGTACATACTGGATGTTATTGCAAAGAGCAAAAATCATGGAGGGTTTGCCTTCGGGACTGGGAATTCCATTCCGTCTTATGTCCCGGCAGAAAGCTATCTGAATATGATAGAGATCGTGCGGGAGTACCGGGGGGACTTCAAGTAGGGATTTAGCGAACGAGCTTTAGTCTCGGGGGTGGATGGAGGGGGCGCTTACCGTGATCCGGGACGGACTGTGAAAAACACCTGTCCTGTTGGAAATGCAGCCGCTGCGCCAAGCAGCAGTAAGAGGAAATCCGCAAAATCAGCGCGAAAAAAGCTGCTTCCGAAGCAGCTTTTTAGAGTGCGCCTGGCATGGGCAG
>LDAQ01000072.1 GCA_001028025.1 Faecalicatena fissicatena
GTATACGGTAGACCATGAGTACCGTGCTAGTTTCCTCGCTCCATGAGATAATAACTCCAGAAAACTACAAGTTTTTTAAAGGAGTTAGTACCATGGATAAAATCACACATCAGGTTCGTGCAGAGCACTGGACCAAGATCCTGAATGAATGTATGAATAGCGGGATGTCAAAAACCGCCTGGTGTCGGGCAAACGGGATTTCTGAGAAGCAGTTTTTTTACTGGCAGCGCATCCTGCGCCGGGAAGCTTATGAAGCATCTCAGAATCCATCATTGCCTGCAGTTGCAGGGACAAAACAATTGTCTGCTGTTCAGCAATCCGTATCTTTCGCTGAAATCAAACTTCCTGCCGTGTCACCGGACGCATCACCTGTTTTCCGTCCAGATCTGGTGATCCGGAAAGGGAATCTTGTTCTGGAGATTTCCAATTCAGCCTCATCAGAACTGTTCTCCCGGGTAGGAGGAATTCTTCATGCTGAATAACGCATCCGGCTTCCGGAAGGTTTACGTTGCTGCCGGCTATACGGATTTGCGGCGCGGAATCGACGGGCTGGCATCTATTGTGAAATTTAACTTTCAGCTGGATCCATATGAAAAGGATATCCTCTTCCTGTTTTGCGGAAGACGCAGTGACCGCATCAAGGGGCTCGTATGGGAAGGAGACGGATTCCTTCTCCTTTACAAAAGACTGGAACTTGGCGGCTTCAGCTGGCCCCGCACAAAAGAAGAAGCACTGGAGATCACCCAGGAGCAATACCGTGCACTGATGCAGGGACTGGAGATCGTATCCAGACACCCAATCCAGGAAGTGCAGCCCAGCGATCTTCTGTGAAATGTTGTGCAAAACGGAGAAAATAAAAAATCTTTTTGTATCTCCTACCACAGACGCGGCGGAAGTTATCCACAGCCAGATCTCATATCATTCATTCAATCAAGAGTACTTCACAGCTATAAGCTGCTGTGTGGATAAGTACTCTGAAAAACTGAAAAAACTAATAGTTTTTTCGGCTTTTCAGAGTGTTTATCCTTTGGTGAGAATGACGAACCTTCTTTATTATCCCGTTCGCTTTTTCTTTTGGTTTGCGGTACAATAGTTCCAGTAAAACAAAGGAGCACCGAACATGCAGAAGATCTACTCACCGGAAGAACTGAACAGTTTCAGCAGGGAAACACTCGTGGCAGTGATCCTGTCCATGCAGAACCAGCTTACCCAACTGAATACAAACATGGAACGCCTGATTGAGCAGATCGCATCTGCAAACAATCATCGTTATGGGCGTTCTTCCGAAAAGCTGGACGTTATCGCCGGACAATTGGAACTGGAGCTCATCTTTAACGAAGCGGAAGCTTTGACTGAGACGCTTTATGTTGTCGAACCTAGGGAAGAAGATGTGATCCAGGTCACGCGCCGGAAGAAAAAAGGAAAGCGCGAGGCAGATCTTAAGGATCTTCCTGTGGAAGTGATCCCTCATACCATTCCAGAAGCAAAGCTGCAGGAAATTTTTGGCTCCGTTGGATGGAAGCAGCTCCCGGATGAAGTTTATAAAAGAGTCCGGGTTCAGCCGGCAGTCTACACGGTGGAAGAACATCATGTGGCCGTGTATGCCGGAAAAGATAATCAGACGGTTGTCAAAGCGGACCGACCAAGGGAATTGCTCCGCAACAGCATTCTGACACCGTCTCTGGGTGCAAGCATCATGAATGCCAAGTATGTCAATGGACTGCCTTTATACCGGATCAGCCAGGAGTTCCAGAGAAACGACATCCATATCTCCCGGCAGGTAATGGCGAACTGGATGATCCAGTGTGCGGACCGGTATCTGGGACCGCTTTATGATTACCTTCATAACAGGATGTACCATTTCCATGTGCTGCAGGCCGACGAGACTCCGGTTAAGGTATCGAAGGATGGGCGCCCGGCAAACAGTAAGAGTTACATGTGGGTCTACCGGACGGGAAAGGGATATAGTGATACCCCCATTATCCTGTATGAATACCAGAAGACCCGGAAAGCAGACCATCCGCGGGAATTCCTGAAAGGATTTACAGGCACTGTTGTCTGTGACGGATACTCCGCCTACCGGAAGCTGGACCGGGAAAGCGAAACCATCGTTTTCGCAGGGTGCTGGACCCATGCGAGAAGGTATTTTGCCGATGCCCTGAAGGCATTGCCAAAAAAAGATCATCAGGCAGCCAAAGATACGATCGCTTACGAGGCAATCAAGCGGATTGGCGCCATCTACCATCTGGACAACCAGCTTGCTGATCTGAAACCGGATGACCGTAAAAAACAGCGGCAGATCAATCTCAAACCTCTGGTGGAGGCTTTCTTTGTGTGGGCAAAAGAAATCCAGTTCTCCGGTCGCCTTACCAAGGGTAAAACTCTGGAAGGGATCAACTACTGCATCAATCAGGAAGAGGCATTAAAAGTATTCCTGGATGATGGTGAAGTCCCGCTTGATAATAACGCAACGGAAGGGGCTCTGCGCAGCTTCTGCCTGCACAAACATGCATGGAAGCTGATCGACAGTATTGACGGTGCACAATCCAGTGCGATCATCTACAGTATCACGGAAACAGCAAAGGCGAATCATTTAAATCCCTTCCGCTATCTGGAATATATCCTAACCGTGATGAAAGACCATCAGGAGGATACGGATTATTGTTTTATGGAAGAACTGCTTCCATGGTCTGAGCAGTTGCCGGAAATCTGCATAAGCAAAACAAAAACAACAAACGTGTAAACCGACCGCCGGAAACGGCGGTCATAAAATGAACTGGTACTCATGGTCTACCGTATAC
>LDAQ01000073.1 GCA_001028025.1 Faecalicatena fissicatena
AAAAAGTTCCGAGAGTTTTTGTTCTGGCAGCGTATGTGAAATCACAAGCTATATGTGGATCTACCGTACCGGGAAGATCTACGAAGATACGCCCATCATCCTGTATGAATACCAGCGGACCCGAAAAGCAGACCACCCGAGAGAATTCCTAAAAGGCTTCGCAGGCGTAGTTGTCTGTGACGGCTATTCTGCTTACAGGAAGCTGACCGGGAGAATCCGGATATCATTTTTGCAGGGTGCTGGACGCATGCAAGACGGTATTTTTCGGATGCATTAAAAGCCCTTCCAAAAGCGGCACAAAAAACTGCAAAGGATACCGTTGCATATGAGGCACTGAAGCGGATCGGAGCCATCTATCATCTGGACAATCAACTATCCGATCTGGAACCAGATGATCGAAAAAAACAGCGGCAGATCACAGTCAGACCTCTGGTGGAGGCTTTCTTTGCGTGGGCAAAAGAGGTGCAATCCGCTGGTCGTCTTCCCAAAGGGAAAACACTGGAAGGGCTCAACTACTGTATCAATCAGAAAGAGGCACTGAAAGTGTTCCTGAATGATGGTGAGGTTCCTCTCGACAACAACGTAACAGAAGGAGCGCTCCGCAGCTTCTGCCTGCATAAACATGCATGGAAGCTGATCGACAGTATCGATGGGGCGAAATCCAGTGCGATCATCTACAGCATAACGGAAACAGCAAAGGCGAATAACCTGAATCCGTTCCGTTATCTGGACTATGTCCTGACAGTTTTGAAAGACCATCAGGACGATACGGATTACAGCTTTATAGAAGAACTGCTTCCCTGGTCAGATCAGTTACCTAAGATCTGCCGGAGCAAGTCAAAAACAACCAATGTGTAAATTTGGCCGCTGGAAACGGCGGTCAAAAAATGAGCCAGTACTCATGATTTACCGTATACCTTTTATCGGACATACCCTCAAACATATATAACATCTCACGCATTTATCCGCATCAACCGCCGGATACTCAAACCCTTCTTCATCTTCCACCATAGAAATCGCTTCCTTCGGACAGATGGCATAGCAGGCTGTACATCCACAGCACTCTTCTTTTCTTTTATATAAAACTGGTATATTTTTATCCATTGTTAACTACATACCTCTCGTAAAAAAATGTAGGAGTACCTTATATTCCAATATTTTTCATAATATGATCATAGCATTTATGATTTACTATCGATACAAATACTCCTACAATCACTAAAATTTATATCCATAAAAAGTTTGTGTACTCGTAAATCACTGGAAAATCATTGATTTTATCCACCGATAGCTTATAGACAATAATCTGCATTGCAATCACAATCTTAAATGCAACAAACTACCATATTACTATGCCTATCGTATTTTTTTCCTATCCACTCTATAAAGGCAGTACTAAGTTTGCACTTATTGAAATTGTTCCGCATTCGCAGTGCTTATAATCAATTTGTTCATAAAAAACGTTTATACACATTCTTTAATTTTAATATAATCTTCGCCCAGATAGGAAACGTTTGATATTTTTTCAATACCAAATCTACTCCACCCTTTCTATAATCTTTCCAAAAAGCCTTCCTTGTTATTGGGCTTCCAGGGGGAGTATACAATCTATTCTGCCAACACGCATTTGTATCACTTTCAATCCATTCCAGTTTATTCTTTACATTTTCAAAAAGGTCTAAACCTCTTTCGGTATAAATTAAAACAACGGAATTCCCTTTTTCATTATAAAACTCTGGTATTGATTTTTCAATATGCCAGAAATCACCTATTGTCATATCTATCTTCCTAACTGTTGAAGTGAAACGACATTCAGCACAGGAAGGTTTGTCTGCATTATGACTATAAAAAATACGTAACCAATCACCTATAGATTTTTCCTTTCCATTATCTACAACTATAGCTGTTGGTTGATTCCAACCATTTCGTTTGTCTTTAAATGATATTTTTGTTATATCATCAAATCTCGTAATATAATCTCGCCACAACTTTGGCGATGGATTTGATGTACAAATGATATCAACAATCCATACTCTATCAATCAATTTTTTCAATTCACAAAATCTTCTAAACCCCTCCGCCTGACATCCCATTCCTACAAATAATATTTTTTTATCTTGATTCTTTTGGAGTAATTCTTCTGCCTGTTTAAATGAATTCCCAATTTTACTTTGAAAGTATTTAGATCCTCTCGCTTGGTCTCTATCGCTCTTATTATCTATTATTCTAAACTCTATCTGATGCAATTGGTAATTATAGATTGAACATAGAACATAATCGCCATTTTCAATAAAATAATCTGATAGTGCTGTGAACATGCCACCAGAAGAACTATTTTCTAGTTCATTGAAGTTCCTTATCCGAGCAGCAAATACTTTTGTTTCCATACGCTTTAACTCCTTTATAGTGTGTTATCTATAATTTTAAGTAAAAAGAAGCACAATATAATACCAAATGTCTACCTATTGACATATCAGATCAGAAAGTATTTTTTCAAAGGCACTTAATAAACTATTTACTCTAGATAAATAAATTCTTACAGCTTCTCTTATCTTTTCTGGATTTTCCACATATTCTAATGTTTTTTCTATGGCTTCTTGCGTAGTCATCGTCATTCCATTAATACAATACTCATATCCATTTAAAGTGTATAAGCCATCAAATTTTGTACTATAAGAAAAAGGGATCGTAGCAACACCCGTTGAAGTAGCAGCAATTGTTGAATGCATTCTGGCTCCAATAAAAAAATCCATTGAGGATATATATGATTTGGCATCCATTGCATTTTTAAATTGCGGCGAAATAATACACTTCGGATACTTTTTAAGTAAATCGAGACAAGCATTCCAATCATTATCTCTACTGTCTTTTATAGTAGAAATTCCCACATGTGGTATAAGATATACCTCATAGCCCAGCTTTAGAAGTTGACTAATAATAGTCTCGCTATACTCTATATAATTTACTTTCAAATTAAACTGGTTTTCCCCTGTGTACCCTCCTGAATAAAGTAGCCCAGACACATTAATTCCAATTTTTTTTATTTCATCATTCGATTTATCTATTTGTTTGTATGGTAGCCTAAATGCTACATCCGTTGTTCTCACCAAATTATTAGCTTCGTTCTGAATAGCTCTTTTCATAGATGCATCATCTCTTGCAAAAACATACTTAGACTGTTTAAGAATTTGTTGTGCCAATAACTGGACATCATTCTCATAAAAAGGACCTATTGTTTGGGGGCCTAATATGAAAGGAATTCCCATGTCGATAATTGATTTTTTTACATAAGAACGTTGAAAAAATCTTTCACTCCCGTAAATATCTGAGAAACTATCACCTGCTGTAAAATCAATTACAAAATCGACATTTTTAAGTTCCTTCTTCAAAAATAAATTCCCTTTTACATCAGTTTCATCATATTTTTTTATATAAAAATGTATCATCTTATATATACCATAGGGCTTTTTTACCGGCTTAATTATATTTCTTATAAAATTCTTTACGTTTTTTTTCCCTCTTAAATAAATATACATATCTACAGGTATATTATTGTTTGATGCAATATTGTCTACAATTGTATAAAATGAATAGGACAGTGCCTGACACCCTAAATTACTAGAATTATATTCAACACCAAATGCAACAATCTTCATTTTCAAACCACCTTCCTATCTAATAAATATTGGGAGTGAAATACTCTTTCCCCTCTAAAATTACTACCTTCGCCAAATCACATTTCTTTTTACAACGTCATTTGTATTTGCAACAATTACATTTTCTCCCAAAATCTTTCTGGTGATAATTCCATACATCTCCAAAATTCTATTATTAAAATCTGTGAGCCTTGCCCACCCTCAGAAATAATAGCCGTGCCTTTAAATATCAACATTGAATTATCCGAAAGAGTAACATAGGTATGGGTTCTTTCGTAAACGCACCATAGTCGGTACGGTTGTATAGCTTGCCGCTCATTTTGAGCGG
>LDAQ01000074.1 GCA_001028025.1 Faecalicatena fissicatena
AAGAACTTTTTTAGTTTTCTTTTTGCTCTTCAGAACTCATTTCTTTCTGTTCCTTCAAGAGACAGCTTAGATATACTACCACACTGTCTTGCTTTTTGTCAACAACTTTTTCCCAAAGTTTATAATTTTGCAGAGTTTATAATTATGTTATGTTCTATCTGAACTTATATCTGGCCAATGCATAACCGCCCGTGATCGATGAGAAAACAATCATGGCACTACTAATGAATGTTACAAATAAACTATTTTTTATATAAATCTGAAACTTAGTCCGCAAAAAAACTTGATGTAATTTTCCAATACAAACACTTTCGGAAAATAAGTAATGTTCTCTGCATGTATTTCAGGCGGGATTATAAAGGATGTGATAATTAACAATAAAAAGGGAAAAACATCAAAATCAGAAAACCTGCCAATGCTATCGCCTTTACCACTTTTAACCCTGTTTTTTCATTAAAAATCACCTTCACTTTCATAATCCGTGGCTTTAAGAAATATAAGTGCATTTACATCCAAAATAATCATTATTAAAATAACAATCGCTGCCCCGTATCCAAAATCCATGGAGTAGAAAGCTTGATTAAACACATATACTGATAATATGGCACTTGAATTAGCAGGCCTTCCGCCAGTCATAATATAGACCTTATGCAGAGTTAAACACCCAGATGACCCATAACGGCAACACTAAAATAATCGTTGATTTTACATAAGGGACCGTAATTTTGAAAAATGTATTCACGGCTGATGAGCCGTCCATTTTGGCGGATTCATTTACATCCATTTAAATATTAACCCAATCAGAAAGCAAGCTACTGCCCACGGTAAGAATTCATATACCCTCGGCCAAAAAACGGATCTTCTAAGGAAGAATAATAAAGCGGTGAACAAGTAAACTCTTTGCATATTCCATATTAATCTCTGGTGAAGAGATCCATCAATAAAGTTCCATGCTTCATCCTGTACTTCTGAGTTTGCTGAGAGCATATAAGCCCCTGAAGCGCCCCACGTAAAGCTGCTGATTTTAGCATTTGTCTTTACCGGCTGCGGCAATACAGTCCAGATTCCTTTCTCCATTGCCTCCTCACAGATTGTAATGACTTCCGGTGTCTGATTTAAAGTAGCGCATTGTCCTGATACAAACCCGTCCACCTGCTCTTTAAATCCCCAATTAATAGAATCTTTTGTCTTCAAATCTTCTACTTTATAACCAGCTTGTTCCAGCCAGTCACTATGGACAAAAATGCCCTGGCTTAAAAAACCATCCGGAATTGCCTATATTTTATTTTGAGAAGAATAGGTTCTCTGGGAAGCCGTATACGGTAAATCATGAGTACTGGCTCATTTTTTGACCGCCGTTTCCAGCGGCCAAATTTACACATTGGTTGTTTTTGACTTGCTCCGGCAGATCTTAGGATTCTCTGCCAATAGAAGAACTGCTTTTCTGAGATTCCATTTGCTCTGCTCCAGGCAGTTTTAGGCATCCCGCTGTTTATGCATTCATTCATGATTTTGGCCCAGTGCTCTACACGGACCTGATGTGTAATCTTATCCATAGGGATAACTCCTTTAAAAAACTTGTAGTTTTCTAGAGGTATTATCTCATGGATAGATGAGACTAGCACGTATACGGTAGACCATGAG
>LDAQ01000075.1 GCA_001028025.1 Faecalicatena fissicatena
GAAAGGACAGGTATGTTCTTAGGGCGGTTTGCGGCTATCCCTTCATGGAGCGTCCCCCACCCGCGCCGAAACTAAATCTCGTCGCTAAGTCCTGATTTCCCGGATAATCTGCTCTTTTAGTACAGCCTGCCCCGAGATCAGTACTGCCGCAACGCAGATCAGGATATTTACCACCCCCATTCCCAGTATGGGCAGCGGAGACATACTTGCTTTGGGATGCAGATACAGATATACATGGATCATAAAGTAATACAGAATCTTCTGTACGATCAGGTAAAGCACTGCCATCACCAGGCTGGAATATAGCCCGTATCTGATGCCCTCCTTCACAAGCATTTTCCGAAACCCTGCATCTGTGATGCCCATGGCGCGCAGGATACCAAACTCGTGCTTCCTGGCTGCTACCAGGTACTGCATGCTGTTCACAATATGGAGAAAACTGATGACAAGGAGAATGGCTCCCACGCCATAGAAGAACATCATTTTCTGGGCGAGGTATTGGTTCTCGGTCTTAATCTGCTCTGTGTAGTCTTTCACAATGCATTTCCCGATTCCGGATGTGAGCCTGCGGATTTCATCGGATACTTTCGAGGCATCCGCTCCCTCTTTCAGGCTGATACTGACCGTCCGGTAACCTCTGACTCCAAAGTTCTTCTCCATCTGCTCATTTGTCATAATGATATCGACCCGGTCCTTGCCGTCATCCTCTATGAATGCATCTACCTTTGCCAATGGCCGGCTTGTGATTGCGGCTGCCTGGAACTCTGCTTCCCTGTACTGGTCCGCTTCAGATTCAAAGCGCAGCACCTCCGGCGCGGCCGCTGAACTGACCGGCGTTTTCAGGGTTATGGCATCTCCTGCTTTGAGATCGATTCCGTCATAATTTCCCTGTCCGTCCATGATCGTCTTGAAAATCACGCTGTTTTTTGCACGCATGTTATCCGGATTGATTTCTCCCTCCAGAAGATACTCGTTCAGACCGTCAAGCAGCTGGTCGTCATATCCGTAAATATTCACCTTCAGCAGATAATCATTCTCCCCTGTCTGTACGGCTACTCCATTGTACTTCTCCATCAGCACCGGATCGGGTTTAAAATCCTCCTGATCCGCAGTTTCCGGATAATAACTGGGCCAGTTGAAAGTCCCTCCCACAAACGGTACTTCCCCCAGCATATACCTGACTGCACTGAGGCTTCCGATTCCATCAATCTGTTTCAGCTGCTGTATCGTTTTCTCCGGTATGACCGTCTTCAAATCATCTGTATCCAGATAGATCTGAATATCAGAACCCAGGCCATCGTCGGCTTTGAAGGTCAGTTCATTATTAATTCTTGTATTTTCCGCCACATAAGCTGATCCCAGGAAAAGCAGGCATCCCGCAGACAGGGAAAGCAGTATGCCTATGAATGCCCCTTTTCTTGCAAACATAAACTTCTTCGTCAGAACTCCTGTCAGGTTGGAAAACTTTATGCTGTATATTTTTCGGTTCTTTCTTTTTTTCCCGCCTTCTTTGGCAAGAAGCTCCCTGAGGGTCAGTCTGTGCATCCTCCGCACCAGTATGAAGCTGATCAGAAGGATCAGCACGAGGAAGAAGACTGCACCGCCCGCAATAATGTCTTCGGAAACATGAAATTTCCCGGGAGCAGGCAGGTTCACTGCTGTCAGTTTCGTATCGCCGCTCTGATGTACAATAAAGTCTTCCGGATATACAAAAATGCGTCCGCCGACTCTGTAGATCAGTGAGGCCGCACCATTTCCCAGAAGGCAGCCCAAAGGATATCCGGGCAGAAAGATCATAAATAATTCTGCGGCAAGAATGCCAAAGGTACTCTTCTCTCCCATTCCCACCGTCTGTAGTATGCTGTACTGCGACATTCTTCGGATGACGGATACCTGGAACAGGCTATACATAATAAATATACTGAACAGTCCCAGTGCAGCCACCACCACCTTCTCGGTCAGGTTCCAGTTTTCATTGAGTATATACCAGATATAGGGAAGTCCGGCCCCCTTTATGGAAATTCCTGTTTTAATTGTTTCCAGTACGGACGTACCGCCTTCTCCGCCCAGATATTTAAGAGTTTCATTATTTCTCTTTAAACTGGTCTTTTCAATTCCAAAAGTGTCTGCCATTTTGGCGGCCTGCTTATACACCTTGCGGGACTCATCAAACTTCATATACAGAAACTTTCCATTGGCCCCGTAATCCAGGTCTTCGTCAACCAGCACCTGCATACTGTCCGCGTCAGGCATACTGGAAATGATTCCGCACAATGTGAATTCTTCATTGTCCAGCTCCACCCTGCTGCCCAGTTCCGCCGGGATTTCCAGGTTTCTGAGCGTATACGTGTCCATTGCCACTTCATTTTCCTGCTGCGGATAATATCCCTGCTCCAACCTGCGGCCCATGATGTCCAGATAGCCCGAATCCGCATACGCCATTGTTATCTCGTAAGGTTCTTCCAGCACCTTACGTATGGTCAGAACACCTGATTTTTCTACTTTATATCCTGTCCCCTGGGTGTGCTCCTGAAATTCCGGGAACCAGGGAAAATCGCAGCGCACATAATAATGCCAGTCCCCTGTCTTATCCCGGGCATTTTCAAGCGCAGCATTCCTGCCGCTCCCCATCAGAGATCCGATCCCGGTCAGTATAGATGCAGACAGGACAAGCCCCAGAAAGAGAGACAGTGTCTGTTTTTTATAATACTTCAAATAGGCAAAAGCCAGACGGATCGTATTTTTCACTGCGCCTCACCGCCTTTTGCGTAGAATTCCCTCTCGCCGTCATACAGCCGCCCGTCCTCTATGCGGATCATCCTGTCGCAGGTCTGCGCAAGGGCCTCGTTGTGTGTCACCATTAAAATTGTCTGGTTATACTTTTTACTGCTGGATTTTAAAAGCCCCATCACTTCAATCGCCGTGCGGGAATCCAGATTGCCGGTGGGCTCATCCGCCAGTATGATCGCCGGCTTATTTGCCAGCGCACGGGCAAGGGCCGCTCTCTGCTGCTGCCCGCCGGACAGCTCATTGGGGTAACTCTTTCTCTTTTCCCACAGTCCCAGCTCTTTCAGCAGATCTTCTATATAGGAATGGTCCATATATTTTCCCTTGTCAAATGTAACCGGAAGCGCCACATTATCGTACACATTCAGTACCGGCATCAGACTGTAATTCTGGAAAACAAATCCGATATTCCGGCGGCGGAAGATCGTCAGTTCCTTCCGTTTCAGCTCCGCAATATCGTGATCCCTTATGACCACCTTCCCCCTGGTCGGCACATCCAGGCCGCCGATCAGGTTCAGCAGGGTGCTTTTTCCGCTCCCGCTGGCTCCAACAATTGCCGCAAATTCCCCCTGCTCCGCGGAGAGAGTCACGTCGGACAGCGCTTTGACCGGAATATCCCCGGAACCGTATATTTTATCAACATGCTGTATGTCCAAAATTTTCATATCCATACACTCCTTTCCTGTTGTCCTTAATTGTAGCAGGGCATACTTACATGCATCCTACAAATAAAAAAGAAATTCTTACAAAACTGTCAGAATTCAATTCCCACAGTTCTGTAAGAAAACAGAAAAGCAGCTCCCCTTTCCAGGTTCAGAAGCCACATTCATATACCCCTTCTCCTTTTCCAGAATCAATTTGGACAAATACAGGCCGATTCCGGAGCCATCCATGTTCTCGGCAGTCCTGCTCCGGTAAAAACGTTTGAAGATCTCTGTAAGCTCCTCTTTTGCAATTCCCATCCCCGTATCCCGAAACCAGATCTCAGTGTACATCTCGTACCGGCGCATCCCAATTGTAATCCGGCCCGACTGCGGCGTATACTTGACCGCATTTTCCAGAATATTGGCAAACACCTCCGTGGTCCATTTCGGATTATGATACAGTCTGCAGTCCGGAAAATATTCCGTCTCTATCTCAATCTGTCTGCGCTGTGCCTTATCATAAATCAGGTTCACCGCATCCAGCAGAGTCCGCCGGATCAAAGCCCCCTCCGCTTCAAATACGATCACATCCTGCTCCAGTTTCACCATCTTAAACAGAGAAGTCAAGATCCACTCCACCTTCTCCGACTGCCTTTTCATCTTGCCCAGAAACTTCTCCTGCTCCGCTCTCGTAAGCGACTCATCCTCCAGAATTTCCTCGTACATCATAATATTGGCAAGAGGAGTTTTCAGCTGATGAGACATATTCGAAATCAGGCTTTTCACCTGTTCCTTTTCCCTCTGTGCACCGCCCACCTCAACCTGCAGTTTCTCCTGGATCCTCCTCGCCTTGCCCGCCAGAGCGGAGATCTCACCCTCTTTTAAATCCGTCTGCTCAATCACTTTATCATCCAGAATCCGATCCATCATCCGGTCTGCTTCCTGATACAGCCTTCTGTTTTTCCGCCCAAGCCACACCGCAGTCCCGGCGAATACCAGAGCCAGCACGCCAAGAATACCGATCCATATCCATTCCATAACTCACTACCGCCTTTACCCACAAGAGTTTCCAAGAGTACCCCA
Organism: Faecalicatena fissicatena; assembly: GCA_001028025.1. Classification (GTDB taxonomy): domain Bacteria; phylum Bacillota; class Clostridia; order Lachnospirales; family Lachnospiraceae; genus Faecalicatena; species Faecalicatena fissicatena_A. Next base: position 4,515 of record LDAQ01000075.1, read on the forward strand.
TAAAAATACAATTACTGCTCTTTCCATATGTATCCCAGCCCATGCACCGTCTTAATACAGCAGGGGGAATCCGGGTTCTCTTCAACCTTAGCCCGCAGTCTCCGAATATTCACAGACACCGTATTCTCATCCACAAACCGGCCCGCACTGTCCCAGACATTTTCCAGAATCTGCTCCTTAGAAAGCACCTGATTCCGGTTCTCCAAAAAGAACAAAAGCAGCTTATACTCCACCTTACTCAGCACCACTTCCTCTCCTTCCCGGAAAACCCTGCATTCCTTCACATCCACCCGAATCCCGTTAGACTGAATCACGGTCCCCCCATTCCTCCGCAGAACCAGCCGTTTCACCCGTGCCTTCAGCACCGCAACCGAAAAAGGCTTGGTCATAAAATCATCCACCCCCAGCTCCAGAGCCTTCACCTCATCCAGCTCCGTATCCCTGGCCGTCAGCATCAAAATAGGAACATCACTCCCCGCCCGGATCTCTCTGCAAAACTCAAACCCATTCCCATCCGGAAGATTACAATCCAAAATCACGCAATCAACGCCCCCGTCGTCCAGCATCCGCCGCCCCTCCCGAATACAAGAAGCAAGCCTCGTCACATACCCGTCCGCCGAAAAAGCAAACCCAATCCCTTCCCCCAGATCAACATCATCCTCAACAATCAACAAACAAGCCATAACATCGCTCTCCTCATCTACCCACATATAAATATCCAGCCATTCACATTCTATCTTCATATTCTACCATAGTAAAAAAGCACTGTAAATCGATGTCCACTCCCACTTACTTCCCGTAAACTAATTTTATGTAATCCTTATTCGCCATATCTCTTCCTATCCCCCTGCTTTTTATACAGTTTTCCTCCCATCCTGTCACACAAATCCATTCCCATCCGCCGCTCCCGCCGGACTTCCCTTCCGCGCAAGCCGGCTCTCCCTCCCGCCGGATGCACCCAGCGCCTTTGGCGGATAGACGGGAAACTGCATTCGGATACACATGCTGGCAGAAAATGCTCAGAGTGCATTTACGAATTCTTGAAGCAATCAGGCGGACGACAGGGGAGACACCGTGATTCCGAATCACGATGTCGGATGACCCAGCGCGAGAAATCATCTGATTTCTCGTGCTGTGTCATCCCGTGCCCCTGTCGTCCGCCTGATTGCTTCCTAGAATTCGTTAATAAACGGCCGCATTTCTGCCAGCATGTGTATCCGAATGCAGCTTCCCGTCTATCCGCCAAAGGCGCGGCCTCCTAACGCCCCATAACCTCCCGATATGAAGCCCTCTTCTCTACAGCCTCCCCCAAGTCTCCCATCTCAGAAACATCCCCAATCAATATAACTCCGCAAAGCCGATTATTGAGGAAGTAATATTTTTTATACTGTTTTCTTCCCATATCTTTCAATTCCACAGTCTTATACACAAGATTCGGATTTTTCCCCGTATCCCCCACCGCATAAAGCGCGGTATTCATCCCATGGAACGTAAGCGCCGCCGGTACCTGTACATATTCTGTCTTATCCCCTGCCGCATTGGCGCCAGCCACTTTGCCCTGATCCACCGCTTCCGGCCAGATTGCATAATTCACATTCTGGTACTGGGCACAGTCGCCACAGGCATAGACATCCGCCATGCTGGTTTCCATCCCGCTGTTTACCACCACGCCGCGGTCCGTCTCCAGCCCCATCTGCTGTGCAAGCCCAATATTAGACCGGACACCACTTGAAATAATAACCATATCCGCAGGGATCTCCTCCCCATCCTTCAGGCGCACTGCACTTACCCGCTCATTTCCAAGAATCTCCGCAGGCTGTACATTTGTCCGTATCATAATTCCGCAGTCCTGCCCGATCTCTTTCAACAGTCCGCCTGCAGGTTCATCCAGCTGACGCCCCATCAGAACCGGAGCAATCTCCAGCACCGTGACGCTGCACTTTGCCTTTTTCATTTCCCATGCCGCTTCCAGTCCAAGCACTCCTCCGCCGATCACAACTACATTCTTTACAGAAGGAAGCAACTCTGCGACCTTCTTCGTGTCCTCCAGCCTCCGGATCGCCACAACAGCCTCTTTTTCACTGCCCGGGATCGGAGGAATAAAGCATTCTGCACCCAGTGCATAGATCAGTTTTGTATACTTCAGCCGTGTTCCGTCCTCCAGCGATACTTCTTTCTCCCCCGTATCCACAGAGGCCACTTTCTTTCCCAGAACCTGTACGATGTTCTGCTCTTCATACCACTTTTCATCCTGAATTGCAATCTGGTCTTTGTCTAATTCCGCCATAATGGACTTTGTCAGCATGGGTCTGTTATAAGAACGGTAAGGTTCGTCTGATATCATGACCACCGAAGCAGTGCGGTCCCGGTCCCTGATTGCTTTCGCAGCCTGATAGCCTGCTGCACCATTTCCAAGAATCAGATAAAAACCATCTGTATCATTGCGGTAAGAACTTTCCTCCACTTCAACAGGAACAAAGTTTTCCTTTCCCACTCCGCATACCGGACAGATCTCAAGTGAGGCATCGAATATTTCACCGCAGACAAGACATTTTACCAGACCGCTCTCGGCAGATTTCTTTTTCGTATTCGGTCTGTCCAGAAGAATACACCCAAAGTTATATCCAAAATCAAAAGCATCCTGCCGATCCGCCTGATCGGGCCTGAAACGCACCTGATAACCATCCACTACCTGCATCCGGAGCTGCCTGAGACGTTCCTCTATATGAGGCACCCCCTCGCCGCTCCATCCATAGCTGCCGAATGCCCCCGCAAGTTTTCCTCCATGGGTAACCGGCGTCATAGCCAGCGCCAGATCCCAGACCGGCTTCAGCGCCTCACCGACGATCGTTGGCGTTCCGAACAGAATCCCGTCTGCAAATCCCAGTTCCTCCACGACCTTTCCGGCATCTTCCTCTACCATGTCATAAAGTCTGACATCAATTTCCCCGCATTCCCGGATTCCTGCAGCGATATCCTCCGCCACCTGTTTCGTGTAACCGTATGCACTGACATAAGGGATGATGACCGTCTTGCGCTGATTTGGATTATGAACCGTGCACCAGGTCTCATACCACTGGTACATTTGCTCCAGCTTTGTATCCAGAACCGGCCCGTGTCCGGTGCAGATCATCGTCACATCCAGCTGCCTTACCCGCTCCAGAGCCTTTATCATATAGGATTTAAACGGCCCTATAATACAGTCAAAATAATACTTTGTCGCCTTTTCATAATCCTCCCAGTTCTCCACTTTGCTGACCAGCACATCGTGAAACCCATAATGAGAGCCAAAGGAATCACAGGTCACAAGTATCTGCTCTTCTTCAATATAGGTGTACATTGTATCCGGCCAGTGCAGATTCGGCACTGCCATAAAGCAAAGCGTTTTATTTCCAATGCGCATACTCTGTCCGTCTTTTATCACAATTCCCGTAAAATCCCGATTCACGATATCTTTCAAAAATCCGTTGGCTGTCCCTGTAGATATGATTTTCAAATGCGGGCACAGATCCAGCAGACGCTCCACACTGCCGGCGTGGTCCGGCTCGGTATGGCTCACGACCAGATAATCAATCTCACTGACCGTTGTCACCTCTTCCAGTTTTTCCAGATAATCATCCCAGAACCGCTCCTTCGCCGTTTCAAACAAAATCGTTTTATCCCCGGCCTTTAATACATACGAATTGTATGTAGTACCGAACTCCGTATACATGATGATATCAAACACACGCAGGGAATCGTCAACAATACCGGTCCAATAGAATCCTTCTCTTAATTTCAGGCTTTTCATTATGCTACTCCTTTCAAGAAACAAATGTCTTTTTTCTTATAATACCACAGAAACCATTTTCTTAAACCAGATAGTATGATTGTTTATTCAAAGTATACATCTATTTCATTTTCCTCCGCTATATCTCTAATCTGCTGCAATTCATAGTCATGAAAACATTTTAAACGAATCAGCATTTTCCCATCCTCCAACATGGCTTCTTTTAGTTTACAGTAAGACTCTAATGCTTTTTTTAATTTATCATACGCCCCTCTTTCAATCCTTTCTGCTTTTAGTGTAATATGATATAACTCAGTGGCTTCTGAACCGTTATAACAGGTACTACTTGCAAAGCTTCTCAAAGCCGCACTATACAATAAAGCTGTACGTTCTTTTTTATCGTACAAGCTTCCGACATACTCACAGGCAATATAGTCATAAATATCTGTAATTCCTTCCAGCCGCCACTCTTCCCCTGATTCCAAAATCCTTTCATAAGATTCTATATTATATCGAAGTACTTTTGCACATACCCCAATATTAAATTTTCCATTCAATAATTTCTGCAAAAAACTATCCGGATTTTCTCTCAAAATTTTCTGAGCAGTTGAAATTTTAATCTGGGCAATACCAACTGACAGATCTCTTTTAATTGTAATAGATTTTAAAAATGTACACATAATATATTCAAGCGTTCTGTAATATATTTTTCCTCTGTAAATTAGTTCCAGTTTTAAAATAGTGCTCAAAAGTGCTACGCTGATGTCATTTTCTCTTGCGGCATCATCTATTATATATTTATATTTATTTAAAATAGGATTCTCTATCTGCAGCTGATTCCGTAGTATATAAGCTTCTTCCTTAAATGTATCTATATTCTGTACCACTACTACGCAGGAAAACTTTGCCAAAAACGATTCGATTGGTATCGGAAGAGCTATTGCAAAAATTGTAGTAAGTATCGATATTGCCTGATTATCCAAAAGCATTATCTGCATTTCTCCATTCAGCATAGGGAGCAAAAGTTTTACAGTTAGATATGCTGTAAATATTGAGGCTGTAATAAATACCACATACCCTGTCAGTAGGATCCATTCAGATTTAGTTTTGATAAATCGCAGTAATCTGTATTGTATGACTGCAGGCCATACATTTAAAAAAGCTGCGATAAAAATTCCTATATAAATGACCTCTGCCCTAACACTAAATCCCACATAGAGTAATGCTGTCATAATAATAATGTAAATTATTCTAACTGCTGTACTCTCTGCAGTTTTCTTAGGATCCTCCTCACTTTTAAACTGAAGGAACGCACTGTATTTATTAGGTAAAAGCACACGATGAGCTGTCGCCAGAAAAGAGAAAAGAAGAGTTGTGATAATAATCGATATAATGTCTTTTTCAGATAACCAAAACATATTATTTCCCCCTCCGCCAATAATATTTTTAATCAACTCCCTTGAAATATACTTATTATATCACAGAACTATGATATACTGTTGCTGTTGAAATTATTTCTGAAAGGTGTCATTGCTATGGATAAAGAATATTTGATACACCAAAGACCGCTGAAGGCACTTCTTGTCTTCGCATTTCCTATGATTATCGGAAATCTGTTCCAGCAGTTTTATACCATGGCCGATTCGGTGGTTGTGGGCCAGTTTGTTGGTGAAAATGCATTGGCAGCCGTCGGTGCTTCCTATTCGCTCACCAATGTATTCATCTCCATCGCCATAGGCGGAGGTATCGGTTCCTCCGTTGTTACAAGCCGTTTCTTCGGTTCCCGGGATTATACGAAGATGAAGCTCTCCATATATACTTCGCTGCTCACATTTCTTGGGCTGAGCATCCTGCTGGGCGCTTTCGGGTTCTGGCAGAGCAAATCAATCATGCTGCTTTTAAATACACCCTCCAATATTATGGATCAGGCCACAGAATATCTGAATATTTATTTTCTGGGACTGCCCTTTTTATTTATGTACAATGTGCTCTCTTCCATGTTCAATGCACTTGGGCGATCCCGCATCCCGCTCTACCTGCTGATCTTCTCCTCCGTTTTTAACATCGGGCTGGATGTCTACATGGTATATTCCCTGGGACTCGGCGTTGCCGGAGTCGCCTGGGCCACACTCATAGCACAGGGAATCTCGGCAGTAACCGCCTTTTTCCTGTTTCTGAGAGAACTGAAGGCATATCCTACTGAACGCACGGCCCTGTACAGCAGGGAAGAGCTGAAGTCCATGGCCAAGATCGCACTGCCCTCTATTCTGCAGCAGTCCACAGTATCCATCGGCATGATGCTCGTTCAGTCTGTAGTTAACAGTTTCGGCTCCGAGATTCTTGCAGGCTACTCTGCCGCCATGCGCGTGGAAGGCATCTGCGTCGTTCCCATGGCGGCCATGGGTAACGCAATGTCCCCCTACACTGCCCAGAACATCGGAGCACAGCGGTTTGACCGGGTGCAGAAAGGCTATCACACAGCATACGGAATCATCGCTGTATTTGCAGTGCTGCTCTGCCTTCCGCTGGAACTGTTCAACCGTCCGATCATCACCATGTTTCTGGGAGAAGGCGGTTCCGCACTCGCCATGGACACCGGAATACGCTGCCTGCAATTCATGGGCTGGTTCTATTTCCTGATCGGCCTGAAAATGATTACGGATGGGGTACTTCGCGGTGCCGGAGACATGAAGATGTTTACCGTTGCAAACCTGGTAAATCTGGGAATCCGCGTATGTTTTGCCATCACCATGGCGCCCCATTTCGGCATCTCCATGGTCTGGCTGGCAGTGCCCATTGGCTGGACAGCAAATTATTTGATCTCTTTTATGGAATACCGAACCGGGAAATGGAAAAAGATTCATCAGAGAGAACCAGAAGCCCAGACATAAAAACATAGCACACCGGGAGACTTCCGTCCTTCCCGATGTGCTTTTTACATTTTCAGTAATTGATCAATTCTCCGGGCCAACATGGGAAAGGAAATCCTCTTCTCCGTCTGTCCGGGAAACGTATGGATCCAGATAACCCGGCATTCCTCCCGGCGGCATCCCGCTCATCATTTCAGGCAGGCGTCCCCCTATCCATAAAACGCCCGAATAGCCCTCCCCAAAAATTCCGCTGCTCCATCCCCATAAGCCGTATCATAGTACTTTATCATGTCTTCATTTGTCTCATACAGTTCCGCCATTTCCAGCATCAGTCCGCTCACATCCTCCATCTGATACAGTTGTTTCCAGACGAAATCCATCTCCCCCACAATCTGTTTTACTTCAAATGCATTCACATCTTTCCTTTTCGATTCCGCAAGTTTCTTATAGAGCGCCTCACTTCTTTTCTGGTAAGAGTTAAACACATCCCCGGGTGCAGTATTTTTTACAGAATCCAAAGCTTTGTCTTTGCTGCCATACCACTCGATCATCTTCTGATAATTCTGCTGCGCCTGCCCCGATCCCGCTTTCTCCAGAAAAGATTCCTTAAATTTCACCAGATCGCCGTACTGTTCTTTCAGCACATCCCTCTGTGTTTCCCCCATATTTTCCAGCATAAGTGTATACATTTTCTCGATATCTGTTTTACTGAATACTTCAAAACTCATTGCATTCTCTCCTTTCAAAATATCCTTGATTGTACCGATCAGCCTGTTCAGTCTGTCTCTTTTCAGTTCCAGCATCCGCATCTGGCTGGCAAGTACTTTGTCCTTATCAAATTCGGGACTCTCCAGAATGGATTTGATCTCCTTTAAAGGCATGTCAAATTCCCTGAAAAACAGAATCTGCTGCAATGTTTCCAGTGCTTTATCGTCATAAAGCCGGTATCCCGCATCACTGCATGTTGTCGGCTTTAACAGCCCGATCTCGTCATAGTAATGAAGCGTGCGCACGCTGATACCTGTCAGTTCTGATACATCTTTTACTGTTCTCATGTTTTATTCCCTCCTTTGATAAGGCTACGATACACCCTGACGCTCCGTCAGGGTCAAGACTCTTTATAAAACTTTTTTAAAGGCTGCCGCAGAACGCAAAAAAAAGAATAGACATTTTATTTCTATTCTAATATGGCAAAGGCAGTCTCGTACCCGAAACAGGTACGAGATTTTTTCTTTGTCTTTCATTCATTTAACTCAGACTTCCGCCGTCCTTTTTCTTACATATTTTTATTTATTTACCATCCGTCTGATCTTCTGTAATTTTAACATTCGGATAGACTCTTTCCATCCTGTCATCCGGGAAATGTTCATCCAGGAACCTCCCCACCCCGGTCTGTTCCGGTTTCCCAGTATTTCGCTCCGTATATCTTCCAAGCGCCATGCCGGAGATCAGCATATTGACGATCATAAACACAATCATCACATTGCAGATCATCTTTCCCGCGCGCATCGGTATCTTCTCAATCCATCCTGAAATTTTCGGATAAATCCCTTTCATCCAGATGACCGCTGCAATTCCCCAGAAAAAACAGTACAGCAGATTGATCCTCCCGCCCAGATTGAATGCAAAATCACTGTAATCCCAGAACACGGTTCCAAATACCAGTTCCGTAAACACGCTGCAGATATACTCGTAAGCCCCTCCCAAAACGGTTCCAAACAAAAAGATAAAACGATCACTCTTATCCCGGTATTTATATAGAATCAGCGTCAGAACCGCACAGGCCAGCCCCCAGACAATACTGAACGGCCCGTACACCACACTGCTTCGGCTCATCAGCTCCCCACTGGTGATCAGGCAGAAGATCGTTTCCACGATATCCCCCAGAAATGCCCCGATAAAGAACAGTGAGACCAGTTTATAAAAACTGCATCCCTCCGCAAACACTTCCGGCTTCACCTTTTCGGCCGCCACTCCAGCCGCAGACTCAATATCCGGGAATGCCTTCAGCATACGGCTCTGAATCCGCCGTGTAAGTGCATTTTCCAGGAATTTTGAGGTCTTATGTAACTCTTCCGTGATCTGGCTGATCCGCTTATTCTTCTTCAATCCCAAAATTGCAATTGCTGAGCCGACTGTGTCCACTGCCAGCAAAATAACCACTGCCCATACAACGATCATCCCCGCCAGCTCCGGCAGCAGAGATACAACCCGAAGCAGCAGCGGATTGATAAAACGTATGGTCAAAACCGCGCAGATTCCCCACAGTACAGAGCTCTCCAGGCAGACATAACCTTCAATGTGGAAACGCCGTTCCCCGTAGTCCCACCACTTCTTATGAAAAATCTTTTCCATCAGCCGCCCTGTCATATATTCAATAAAGGAGGCCAGTATCAGCCCGCCCAGGAAAAGAAAGAATATATGATTTCTCAATTCCGGCAGGAAAATGGCAAATGCCGCGGCTCCTGCTCCGTATATGGGACAAAGCGGTCCGTTCACAAATCCCCGGTTAATAAACTTATGCTTTTTAACTGCTGCAACCGCCACCTCGCCGCACCATCCCACAAAGGAATAAATCACGTACAGCCAGAGCAGTTCGTATCCTGTGTACTCCATAATTACTACCACCTTTTTCATTCAATATCATCAGCCTATGGGACACATTGTAACATAAAATCACCCTAAAAACAGGAGGGGAATTTAAAAGATTGTGGGGGTGGGGGGCGCCAAGGGGGATGTAAGGCACAAGTCTTCCTGCCTGTATGGTCGGTTTAAAATCCTGTCCGCTTGACGAAGAAGTTCTAATAGAGCCAGAGGCGCCCAGAAGGGCACATCCGACATTCAACGAGAAAGCCTGATGCTTTCTCGTCTCAGGCCGGAATGAAAATTGATTTTGAAAATCAATTTTCATCCCTTCTGGGCGCCTCTGGCTCTATAAGAACTTCTAATCGTCCGCTATAAGGCGTTTTAAACCGACCATACAGGCAGGAAGACTTGTGCCTTACATCCCCCTTGGCTGGTTCATCCGACCGGAACGTATAATTTTTTTTAGGGTGTTCCCTAAAACGGGGCAGCGGATGGATACTGGCTTTCCGGTAATAACCTGACCCGGTTGCTAAATCTGTCAGTTATTGGAACAGTCCGTATTTTGCACATTACTATCTGGCTAATATTCAAAAAATCCCCTTTTAAACTCTACACCCACTCATTTATACTCCCCCCGTAAAACAAAGTAACTCATAGTGAGTACAAATCCGCTGCCCCCGTCACGGGAGCCTCCCTGGGAATGTACAGTATCTGCCGCCCTGATGCGCCCAGCTAATGGGAAGTCAAGTCCGGCACCTGGCGGTGCAATGTCTGCTGGTGAAAAGTCCATAAAGCAAGCTTTAGAAGCTGTTGAAGAAAACGGCAGTAAAATGGAGGGCAAAATTTGCCTTACCGGGCAAATTTTGATGCCGCCTGCGGTGCGAATGCATCGGCATTCGGGCCAAATGCGGCATTGTACCTCCATTTTACTGCCGTTTTCTTCTACAGCTTCTTAGCGAAGTGTCCGGACATTTCACCAGCAGACATTGCACCGCCAGGTGCCGGACTTGACTTCTCATTAGCGCCCCCATCCCCGCCCAAGCCTACCTCTCATTCACAGACTCCCCCCTTATTTGCTGTGTCTGCAGTAGGTTTCTACCGTGAGAGTGCTGAACAATACTATATTTACAAACGCCGCCACGACCATAACATAAGGCACCCAGAATGCATACTCTCCGACAGACAAGAACCGGGTATCCAGCAATGCGTATAAGAAGCTGTTTCCCATCCCGGTTCCTCCCGACGGCAGCACCGCGCTGATCCAGTCACCCAGGCTGCTGCTCCAGAAGCTGCTGAGAAAGAAGGGCAGAAGACAGAAGATTAGCGCTGTTATGGCAGATGCAGCTACACTTTTTAGTCTGCTGGATAAAAACAGGGTGAAAAAGATTGTCGCGAGTAATGTCAGATATCCCATCCCTATAATAAGCATTTGAAGCTGTCCCACTGTCAGTTTTATAAAGGTAATTGCAGAAAATACAAACTGAACATCCGTCTGTCTGGCTTCCCAGCCAAATGCCGTATTGATTACCACTGTAAAAATCGTCATGCATACTGCGTATATGACTGTCAGTATCGTGAAGCAGGCCAGCAGCTTTATGGCTGCAAGCCGCCGTTTTCCATGCTTTGTACAGCGCAGGATCTGGTCGGACTCCGTCTGGTATTCTATGGAAAATATGGGGGCCGTGATCACGATACCCACCACAGCCATCAGAAGTACCATAATCCCAAAATATTCAATAGAATTGGAATCTGTCCCTGGATAATAGGAAAAGGGCTTATCCACTGTCTCATACATTGCTTCCGCCTTCTCCCTGGCCTGAGGATGATCCGGCTGTTCCAGATTCATCAGGTCAGTCAAATGCTGGCTGCATTGCTTATAAAACCTCCCGGCATCCTCTGCCGTCAAACTCATTACATCTGCTGCAAATCCTGTCTTATCGTCTGCATACACCTCTGCCAGCTTACTGACAATGAATGACACCGGAGCTATTTTCTCATTGTATTCATTCACCGGCATATTGTCATCGTAAACACCGTTCTCATACTGTCCGGCGCATTCCTGATATTGTATCAGTGCCTGTACGGCCATTTCCGGAGTTATAATTCCTGTATAATCCGCCTGGGCCTCTTTTTGCTTGTATATCGCCTCCGTCCCCTTTAACTCAAACTTATTCCCTGCATCGTCATAATAAGTATATTTCACAAAACTAATCGGAGCATACGCCAAGAGGGCAGTCAGCACAAGGGCTCCCAGTATCACGATCTGCACGGACCTGGTTTTCAGGATTCTTTTCAGCTCTATCAGAAAAAGTCTCATATCAGTGCTCCTCCTTTCCTGATTCTTCCTGTGGAAAAAGCCACAGATACAGATCCTCAAGTCTCGGCTGTGCCTGCAAAGATTCCGGGAACACCGGCTTATCCGACAGATAGCGGACGGACACAGATTCACTGTTATCGTTGCGAAGATTTACAATTCTGGCCTTCTGCTCTGCTCGATGCACATCATAGGCCGGCATCTGCACATTCCAGACTTTGCCGTCCATGATTCCCACCAGCTCCTCCGTTGTGCCCGATGCCAGTATGCGCCCGTCTTTCATCACCGCATTCTGGCAGGCAATATATTCTATGTCCGGTACGATGTGTGTAGAGATCAGTACAATTCTGTTCTGTGCAAATTCGGAGAGCAGATTGCGGAAGCGCACCCTCTCTCCGGGATCCAGGCCGCTTGTAGGTTCATCCAGTATCAGGACTTCCGGCTCGTTTAAAAGTGCCTGGGCGATTCCCACCCGGCGTTTCATTCCTCCGGATAATTTGATAATCTTTTTATTTTTCACCCCTTCCAGAGTGAGTGTTTCCAGCAATTCTCCTGTTTTTCTTTTCGTCTCCTGCCTGGTCAGCCCTTTTAACACGGCTACATATTCCAGATAGTCTTTTACAGTAAACTCGGGGTAAAATCCAAACTCCTGGGGCAGATATCCGAAAATGTCCCGGTAAGTCTCTCCAAGCGCAGTAATGTTGATCCCATCATACTTCACACAGCCCGAGTCCGGCTTCATGATCCCTGCTATCATTCTCATCAGCGTTGTTTTTCCTGCTCCGTTTGCCCCAAGCAGGCCCCATATTCCGGGGGTGACCGTCAGGCTGACGTCATCCACAGCCGTCTTGTCTTTATATTTTTTGGTAAGATGCTCTATTTTAAGTTCCATAATTGCTCCTCTCAATTCGTTTTCCCAGCGTGGGGGTCATATATTTTAACAGAAAACCGTTCCGTCCTCAAAGCTGTCTTTTTTCCAGAGCCTTCTGATTTGATATGCACAGGCCGCCAGGCAGAACACACATGCCGTCCAGCCGGCTGCTGCCGGCAGATCCGCCGGGCTCCCGGTTCCAAGCCGGTCCATGATAAACACAGATGCGAGAATGCAGGCAACTGCTGCGTTGCAGCTCTTTACATAAGACTGAACCCTGATATGTCCAAGCAGTCCGGTACAAATACCGGTCACGGCCAGAAATGGCAGCAGACTTGAAAAAACAATCTCACTGAGGCGGTATATACTTCCTGCTGCCGTGAGCCGCATCATTCCTGCCATCAATACAACCGCACCTGCTTCTGTAATCAGCAGCCTCGCCGCCATCAGCCGGCCCAGGGAGAACCGGGATGCACTCTCTATCTCTGCCATGCGGTATCTGATACTCCTTCCCATCATCGGAACTGCCATCCATGCCAGCATCACAGCCATCGCAAACAGCAGAAACGGCATATGCCTGGATGCCACATCCATATTCCCGAAGATGGTATGGAGCGCACAATACATTACAGCCATCACCGCCAGCTGTAAGCACCATATTTTCCAGCCGATAAACCTGATCTGGCGCAGAACCAGTTCACCAAAACCGATTCTCCTGGTTCTGGACCGGCTGTTCTGTCTGCTTTCATAAAAAGTTTTCACCAGTCCCGCCGTTTTTTCCATATGTTTTTCACAAACTTCCGGGCAGTTTTCCCGAAACTCTTTTTTTAGTTCAGTTATAAATGCATCATTTTTCATCTCCATCACCTCGTTTATCCTGCATATTCTGCAATGCACGCTCTTCATTCTGCTCCGCGGCGGCCGTCTTTTTCAGTTTTTTCAGGGCATAGCGCAGCTTTGACTGTACCGTCCTGACCGGCAGCCCGGTAATCTCCGCGATTTCCCTCAGCTTCATCTCCTGTCCATAACGCAGAAAGACCAGCTCTGACATTTCTTCTGGAAGCTGCCTGACAAGACTCAAAAAATCGGTTTCGTCTTCTGCTGCCCGGAAAGAGGTATCCACCAAGGGGACTGCCTCCAGTATCTCCACCTCCACAGGCACTTCATATTTTTTGCGGCTCATGTCAATGCATGTATTTGCGGCAATCCGATACAGAAATGCACGGAATTTTCCACGATGGGCATACCTGTCCATATATCTGACCGCCTTCAGAAATGTCTCCTGCACCGCGTCTTCCGCATTGGCACGATTAGATGTATGCCAGCAGCAGTACCGGAATATTTCAGGGTAGTACAACCCGATCAGCTCGTCCAGACTCTCCATATTTCCCTGTTCTATTTGTTTAAAAATTTCATTTTCGCGCGTCAATTTATCCTCCTCAGGGCGTCCCCTGATTATAATAACGTGTGGGGGGACTGGAATGATTTAATTTTTTATTAAATATATAGTAAATTTTTCGGGACGAATGAATCACTGCATCTGCCCCTTACATCAAAGAAGGTATGCTCCGGCTAAAAATGTTCAACCGTAGCATACCTCTTTTTGTTTGAATTCTATATAGAAAAAGTAATTAAAGAATCAGCCCCATCTTCTTCAGTCTGCTGCGTATCCCGCCCTCAGAACGGTGATGAATCTCACTGATCTCTTTTATCTTTATCCCCGACTTATATTCTTCTTCAAGCTGTTGTTCTTCTTCCTCGGTCCATGCGGCATAGGCCTGAACAACGCCCTGTGCTACAAGGCTGTCGCGGTAATTCTCGAAGCCGTCTTTCAGGGTTATCTTTTTTTCTCCCTGTTCTTCCCCTTCATTCTCAGATTCCGCATCATGATGCTTCGGTTCGATGCTTTCCGGCTGTATCCCGTTTTCCTCCATATATTCCTGAACCAGCCCCATGAATTCTATTCCGTACTTCTCATACTTATTTGTACCCACTCCATTGATTTCCAACATGGCCGTCTTTGTCGAGGGCAGGTATGTACTCATTTCTTTCAGTGTCTTATCGGAGAAAATAATGTACGGAGGCACATGGTTCTGCTGTGCCAGTTCATACCGTTTCTGGCGCAGACGCTCAAACAGATTCGGATATTTTACATCCACTGCCTTCTGCTTCTTCTCTCCCTTTTGTTTTGCCGGAGCCTTTTCCACTTCTTTTGGAAGCTTCAGAATGATGGGTTCTCCCGCCTCTTCCCTGAGAAATTCGCGTCCCTGCTCCGTCATTTTTAATACCGGATATTCATTTGTCGTAAGGAACAGATATCCCTTAATCAGCAGATCATTCATAATCTGTCTGATCCGGACCACTGTTGTTGTTTTCAAAGCTCCGTAAAATGGATTCCTGTCCAGACGGAACTGGCGGACTTTCGCATTTTCCGAACCATGCACGCCGTCAATCATGGCATTGATACCGTAACGCTCACCGCTGGTTCTCACCATATTGATGATATTTGCCGCCTCGTTTGTCACATCGATATCTTCAAATTCTTTCAGGCAGTTTTCGCAGTTCCCGCAGTAATTGCCGCCGTATTCTCCGAAATAACGCAGGATATAATCACGCAGGCACTCATTGGTGACACAGTAGAACGTCATCTTTCTAAGACGCTCATTATCCCGCTCCCGGATCAGTTCACGCTCTTCATAATCTAACTCTTCATTCTCCGTCTGCTTACTGATCAGGAACTCATTGATCTTTACATCCTGACCGGAATACAGAAGGATACACTCTGACGGCTCCCCGTCACGCCCGGCACGTCCTGCCTCCTGATAGTAGCTTTCAATATCTTTGGGCATATTATAATGGATGACAAAACGCACGTTGGACTTATCAATTCCCATACCAAACGCATTTGTCGCTACCATGATCGGCTTAATATCGTAGATAAAATCCTCCTGATTCTGCTTTCTCGCGGAGTCAGACAGGCCTGCATGATATTTTGCTGTGAGATATCCTTCCTTTAGCAGAGCCTCATGGACTTCTTCTACATTTTTCCTCGTATTGCAGTATATAATCCCGCTCTTGTCTCTATTCTTTTCCATATATGCCAGCAGTTCCGCCAGCTTGTTCTTCGGCTTCTTCACTGCAAAATACAGGTTCTTCCTGTCATAGCCTGTCACAACAACCGTGGGGTCCTGCAGCCCCAGTATGCAGGAAATATCTTCCTTTACAACCTTTGTTGCCGTTGCCGTATAGGCCACGATAACCGGTCTTTTGGGAAGCATATTAATAAACTCTACAATCTTCAGGTAACTTGGGCGGAAATCCTGCCCCCACTGAGAGATACAGTGGGCCTCATCCACTGCAACCATAGAAATATCCACATTGCTGACCAGCGATAAAAAAGATTCTGTCATCAGACGCTCCGGCGCCACATAGATGATTTTGTACTGCCCGTTCCTGGCATTATCCATCGCCTTCCGGTACTGCCCCTCGGTCAGTGAACTGTTGATATATGCCGCATGGACACCTAGCTGGTTCAATGCGGTCACCTGATCCTTCATCAGGGAAATCAAAGGCGAAATAATGAGGGATATGCCCTCAAATAAGAGGGCCGGAACCTGGAAACAGATCGATTTTCCAGCTCCCGTGGGCATAATCCCGAGAACATCCCTCCCCTGCAGCGTACTTTCCACCAGTTCCTCCTGTCCGTCTCGAAATTCATCGTATCCGAACACTTCTTTTAAAACTTTATACTTATCCATTTGATTCCTCTTTCTGTATAACTTCCTATATTTGTTAATGACATCCTCAATACCCGGGCTCTCAGATATTCCTTCTTTCAAATTCTTCCCGCAGCCACAGGGCATCGTCCATTGTATTCTTCCATCCATATTTTTTTAAATCTACTCTCAAGCCCTCTTCTGTCCAAAGCACCTCTACGCCCTCTTTTTCCAGCATCTGCTTCTGTAAATCCGGCGTGGCAAAGGAAGCGGCTCCGCTTAATATCCCTTTTGCATTCACCACCCGGTGGGCCGGTGCATCTTTCCCGGCAAGGCCCCGGCTTAACGCGTAGCCTACCTGCCTGGCATTCTTTGGTTTTCCACACAACAGCGCTATCTGCCCGTAAGTGGATGCTTTTCCTTCCGGAATCATGGTGCATACCAGGGCTGCTCTTTTATAAAAATCCATAATCACACCTGCTTCAGGCCGCTCAGCTCATCTTCCTGAACCGCTTCACTGGCCTCATAAAGTTCTTCACTGCCTAAAAGTAAAATATCTTTTATCATAACATCTGACCTCTCTGCATCTAAACACAATCAAAATCCCTTTGGCTTTTAGTATATCTCACTCATTGCCAAACTGCAATGCATTACTGCCATAGAAAATCAGGGATATGTTACCGTTTACGCCCTCCAGGCGCGCACGGCACGATCTGAACAGTAACAGGGATATTGCAGATACCATGCAGCAAGAACATGGCACTGAATGAACAGCACTCCGGGATAACGTACGCATAACGCTGTATGAAATGGTATGGCTATTGGTACGTCTATTTGCTATAATTCTTTAGAGAAGTAT
>LDAQ01000076.1 GCA_001028025.1 Faecalicatena fissicatena
TCGGCGTTTCGCAAACGCCTAAAAACTATAATAAGAGAAAGGAGAGAATAATTATGAAGGAAAAATGGAGCAGGTATAAGGTTGCACTGATGGCTGCGGGGCTTGTGATCTGTATGACAGCGGCGCTTGGGGCTGGAATTGGCTGGTCTAATGCCAAGGCGGAAAAAGATGTGGTGAAGGCGGCATCGAAAGAAGTTGAGGAGGATTTGGAGAAGGATTTGCAGGAGGGTGAAGTCATTTATACACCCGGCTGGAAGGATACGGATTTGTATCGCGACCATGTAGACGATGTGGAGCTTGGAAAGCAGACCTGTGAAAAGTTTGGCAAGGATTTCGATACGCTGACTATGGGCGAGGTTACGCGGGATATGACGAACTATGAGGAAGCACTCTGGCTTCTGAAGAATATAGGCGACTGTCCGTTGTATGCTAAACATGCAGAGGAAAAGGCGGACGGAACGACAGAGTGGTCGCTTGAAGCTTATATTGGGGATATTTATGCATTTTCCGGCGCTGAAAAAGTAATAGAGCAGTACTGCCGTGAAAAAAGCATCAACGGAGACACGGCGGTTGTCTCAAATCTTACCGAAGAGGATCTGATTGAGATTGGAATCCGGGCTTATAATACATCGGACCACCCAAAATAAGATATCTGCCTGCATGGTACTATAAATACGTAATGAGAAGAGGGACATCTATGGCAGATATTTTAATTGTTGAAGATGATAAAAGTATTAATGAATTAATCAGGCGTACGGTCCGGATGACCGGGCACCGGGGGCTTCCTGTCCATGATGGACGGGAGGCCTTAAAAGCCGTGGAACAGAAAGTGCCGGATCTGATTCTGCTGGATATGAACCTGCCGGATATCAGCGGATTTGAACTTTTGAAGCAGTGGAAACAAATCCCGGTGATATGCGTGACTGCCCGGGGGGAGATTGGGGACAGGGTGAGAGGGCTCAATGGAGGCGCGGATGATTATATTGTAAAACCATTTGCCGTGGAGGAGCTTGTGGCCAGGATTCAGGCGGCAATGAGACGTCAGAATAAGGAGCAGACACTTTATCAGCTGGGCAGTGTGGAAGTGGATACGTCGCAGGCTGTGGTCAGGAAAGAAGGGATTCCTGTGGAGCTGACTACAAGAGAATATGAACTCCTGAAGGTGCTCCTGGAGAATAAAAATATTGCCCTGTCCAGGGACAGGCTTCTGGATCTGGCCTGGGGGATGGATTACTGTGGTGATGACAGAACTGTGGACGTGCATATCCGGCGTCTGCGGCAGAAACTGGGACTGGAAGAATACATCAGGACCATATTCAAATACGGTTATCGATTGGAGATATAGTATGCAGTTGTGGAAGAAAAACTTTCTGGTTACATTTATGATGTTTCTGTTTATTATATACGGAAGTCTGCTGATTCTCCACGGCCTGCTCTACAGAAATGAGCTGGAGCAGTGGATGTCGCGTGCTGTCTCGCTGGAGAAGGGAGTTGCATCCTTTTTGCTGGGAATCCAGACTGGCGAGGAGTCAGCGCCGGAGGTTAATCTACCATTAGCATTTCGGGGCTATATGTCCCAGGGGGTGAAAATCAGAGTGGTACAGGACGGGAGAAGCAAAGTAGACTTTCTGCCGATTGATCCGCCCAATGAGGAATATGTGCAGATAATCAAAGTTCATGGAACTCCCTATGTTCTGATTCAGAAAAGTCTGGAAAATGCAGGGTCGGTCATAAGGCTTGCGTATATGGAGAGCATGGCACCTTTGCAGCAGTATCAGCAGAGGCGTGCTTTTCTTATGGCAGGGATCGGGGTGCTTCTGTCTGCGGTTGTGGGGGGGATGCTTTACTTTACGATGAAGCGGATCAACCGTCCGGTCAGCCGGATTGCCCACGAACTGAGGACCCCCCTCACCGGAATCCAGGGTTATGCGCAGTATCTTATGCTGGGTAATCTCAGTGGGGAGGATCGTTTTTTTGCCGCACAGCAGATTGAAGAAAGCGCCCGGGAAATGAATGATATAGTGGAAAAGCTGCTGATCATGGGCGGTGTGCGGGAAGGAAAGGTTCTGATGCAGAAGATAGACCTGCCCCGCATGTTGAGTGAGATTCAGAACATGTATCCATATATCGAGGTGAAGTGCACGCGGGATATCCTTCAGGGCGACAGAACTCTGGTGCGGTGTATGCTGGAAAATCTGATCCAGAATGCGGCAGCAGGGGGAGGCCAGGTGAGAGTCAGTGCAGATGATTATCGGATTACCGTGTGGAATGACGGGCAGGCAGTCAGCGGTAAGAAATTGAAATGGATGAACAGAAGCCAGGGAACCCCGGCGGTCTATACGGACAGGCATGGGTTTGGAATCAGTCTCTGCCATGACATTGCCGGCGTACATGGCTGGAAACTGTTCTACAGATCCTCTGAGGAGGAAGGTACCACAGCAGAGGTGCTTATGTAGCGGAGCAGTTCCCTGAGATATAGATTTTTCCTATGCCTATCTATAAAAAATGCATATTACGTGATACCTTTCTTTTCATGTTATACTCCATTCATAGCAAGAGGGAAAGGATAATCAACCATGAAAACAACAGAAATCTTTAAAAATCACACCGTATTGTCTTTTGAAGTTTTTCCGCCGAAACGCACGGGTTCAGTGGAAACCATATACAGCACTCTGGGGGAACTTGAAAAGCTACATCCGGATTTTATCAGTGTCACATATGGGGCGGGAGGAAGCGAGAACTGCAAGGCAACTCTCGAGATTGCGTCAGCAGTGAAGAACGATTACCATATTGAGAGTGTGGCGCATCTGCCATGTGTTGGCCTGAGCAGAGCGGATGTCCTGTCACAGATCAGTCTTTTTGGGAAAGCAGGGATAGAAAATATCCTGGCGCTCCGGGGCGATATTCCTCAGGGAGGAGAATGTGGCGGTGATTTCCGATATGCCAGTGAACTGATCGCTTTTATCCGGGAACGCTGTGATTTTAACATTATTGCAGCCTGTTATCCGGAAGGGCACACGGAATCAGAAAGTATAGTAGAAGACATCCGTAATCTGAAAACCAAAGTGGATGCCGGTGCGGATCAGCTGATTACCCAGCTGTTTTTTGATAATGACTATTTCTACAGATTCAGGGAAAGATGCTCCCTTGCCGGAATCCATGTGCCAATCGAGGCGGGGATCATGCCGGTTGTCAACAAAAAGCAGATTGAGCGCATGGTATCGCTGTGTGGTGTACATCTGCCACGCAAGTTTACCGCAATGATGGAGCGCTACGAACATAATCCGGAGGCAATGCGCGATGCGGGTATCGCCTATGCGGCAGACCAGATCATAGATCTGACGGCACAGGGGGTTGACGGGATTCATTTGTATACAATGAATAACCCATATATAGCGGCAAAGATATATGAAGCGGTACACCGGGTGATTGCTGCATAGGCTTAAGATATGGTTATTACTGCAAAACGGTGTATCCATACTCCTCGATCAGTTTTTTCAATTCAGTGATGTATTTTTTAGCAGCAGCGCCAAGCGGCGCCTTTTTATTAGTAATCAGGCCAACCCTCATGACTTCGTTAGTTTTTAATTTGACGGAGACAATATTATCACCATTCAGGTCACTGTTCAGTACGCCGGTACAGATAGTATAGCCGTTGAGTCCAATCAGCAGGTTAAACAGGGTTGCCCTGTCGCTCACATGGATGATCTTCCGGTGTGGTTCTGTACTGAGAATTTCTTCTGAAAAGTAGAAGGAATTGTAGGCACCCTGTTCAAATGTCAGAAAAGGATAGGACTCCAGATCCTCCAGTGTGACTTTGCCCGCTCCGGCAAGCGGGTGGGCGGCGCTTATAAATACATGAGGGCGGGCATGAAAAAGCGGCGTAAATTCCAACTGATTTTCCTGGAGGAGTTTCTGCAGCACCTTTTCATTGAAATCACTGAAATAAAGGACGCCCACCTCACTTCTGTAATTAGCCACATCCTCGATAATCTCATAAGTTCTCGTCTCGCGCAGCGTAAATTCATATTCCTCTGCATCCAGAGAAGCAATCAGATTGACAAAAGCATTGACCGCAAAGGCATAATGCTGGGTGGACACCGAGCAGATCTGCCTGGCTGGTTTTTTGTCTGTGTATCTTAGCTCCATCAGTTCCGTCTGTTCGATAATCTGCCGTGCATAGGAAAGAAACTCTGTGCCGTCTGCGGACAAAGAAATCCCTCTGGGGGTGCGGTAAAAAATCTCGATCCCATATTCCTGCTCCAGCTCCTTTACGGCCGCGGAAAGGCTGGGCTGTGAAATAAAAAGTTGCCGGGCAGCCTCCGTAATCGAGCCGCATTCTACGATCTTAATTATGTATTTTAACTGTTGGATTGTCATAATATCACCTCACATAAAAATCATTCTAAAACAAAACAGCGGTAAATACAAGTGAAGGATATCTGCGTGGACTGCCGCAGCTGCCTCAGGTCATGCCAAGTCACTCTTGACTTTTGCGGAATGGAGGTGTAATATTATGAAATCCTACAAATGTAAGAATAAGGAGGCGGCATGAACAGAAGAAGAGCGGCTGCTATTTTTATTATGGCAATTCTGGCCCTTACCGTTATTATGCTGGTCAGGAAAGCAGGGACGGCGGATAGGGAGCGGGATTCTGCGGACGACGGCACAATAGATGTAAATATGCTCCGTCCGGATGAGCGGGAAAGCACAGAGAATACGGAACCGGTTATGATTTCGATAGATGAAGAAGAAAAGATCAGGATTCGTGAGATGATTCTGGAGGCAGTGGAGGGCTGCAGAGATATTTACCAGAGCGCGGATAAGGGCACGGCCGATAATGTGGTGCTGAAAGAGGAGGACATGCACCGGCTGGTGAACTGTCTTGCAGATCAGGGGTATACTTCGGCCTGCAGTGCCAATGACTTTAATATGCGTAATGAGGAAGTGCTGGATGATGTACTCAGACAGGCGGAGCAGGGAGGAACTGTGTCAGCTGGATTTTTTACAGTTACGAAAAGCGGAACTTTTGAGTGGAGACAGCTGGAATTTGATGACGGGGTACTGGTGATGACCTACGCCTCAGCAGTATGGGAAAAGGGCAGAGAAGCGAATCTCTCCTATATAGAAAAGGTCCGGATGTATGACTGGAGTTATACGGAAAAGGGCTGGCTCATTATGGAGAAGGCAAAGTCTAAAAATCATGAACTGGATATGCACAGTATGTTCCGGGTGCTGCCGCTCTCTGAGGAATGCAGGGAGTACTGCAGAGAATACATCGAACCGGTAAAATATAAAGGAAATAATCTTTTCCTGACGGAATGGAGCGAGGAGTCTATGGAGCCGATTGTGTTTAACGATGTATTTGATTTCCTGTATGAAATCGATTATGGGCATCCGTACGATGACATTCAGAGTCCGGGGAAGGTACCAGCAGCTCTGTATGAAGCCGTGATCACATCCTGGTTTCCGATCTCGGCGGACAGGCTGGAGCAGATGCCGGGCTATAACGGGGAAGAAAACAGCTATGACTGGGCGGCCGTGGGGTATTGGAATATCTCACATCATTTTCAGCAGCAGCCGGAGGTTGTGGAGGTCAGGCATAACCCGGACGGTACGGTAACACTGGAGGTGGATGCGGTGTATGTCCTGGAGGGACAGGACAAAGCGTTTACACATGAAGTGACGATGAGGCCTGATGAAAATGGGCATATGAAGTATGTGGGTAATCATATTCTGGAGGACGGGAAAGAACATATTTCCGATTACAAACCAAGAATGGACTATAAGTAAAGGGTGAAAATGAGGGCGAGTTGCAAATTGAAAGTTCTGCTAATGTGGGTTCTGTAGAAAGGGGGAGTTGCAGACCGTCAGGACAGATATATACAGTGGCATATAAAAAGGAGCGGGTGCTATGAAGAAGAAAGGGGTAAGGGGACGCCGCATGACCGGCCTGATCGTCCTGACAGGAGTCATACTTTTCCTATCAGGCTGTCAGGGCTGGAAAGGTGCGGACAGAAAGGATGGTCAGGAAGTGAAGGAGCAGCACACGGCGGACAGACATGACGCGGACGAAAAACCAGAAGGGTTAAAGGCGCTGGAAAATGAAGAGATTCTTCGGGAGGCAGAAAAAATCGCCGGCCTCTATGAAGAAATTTACAGGGAAGCGTTAATTGGAGGAACACTGAACAGCCTGGAAACGAAGGAGAAGATATTAAACAGGCTTGGAGAAGGCGGATATTCTGCCGTGGATTGGGAAAATCAGCTGGACATGCACAATTTTGAGTCTATGAAAGATTTCTGTATCCGAGCAGCACAGGGGCAGTCGGGAAATACAGTCCTGCTGCGTCTTCTGAATGACGGGGGACTGATCTGGTACAGCCTGGAGTCCAGGGAAAAGGAGATGAAGATAGACCAGTATGCCGTATCCTGGGAAGGCGATACCCCTGCAGTATCTTTCCTGGATACATTTACGGCCTATGTATGGAGCTATACTGTGAAAGGTTATTTCCTGTTTGAAAAGTACCAGCCACCGGGTTATGATGGCGCAACCGGACATCATGCGGTGCGGGTGGAACCTCTGAACCGGGACTGCCGGGAACTAAACAGAAAGTATATACTGCCGGTCGGCTATGAGGATAACAATTTGTTTTTGACAGACTGGTCAGAAAATGACTATGGTGAACTGAGTTTTGAAGATATGTATGAGACGCTTTACCAGGTTAAATATGGCAGACGGGTCGAGGTGGATAATAGTGAAATACATGCATCACAGCAGGAATTCGCAGAAATGATACAGACCAGGTTCCGGGTGGATGAAGCAGAATTGCAGAGTCAGACCGTTTATGATAAGGCCGCAGGGATTTACAGGTGGAAAGCGCGTGGAATGGGGGACTTTCCTTCCTGTATACTGCCATATCCGGAAGTGACTTCGTATAAGGAAAACGGGGACGGTACTCTAACTTTGACCGTTGAGGCAGTCTGGGAAGACGAAAATACGGATTGTGCCTTTACACATGAGGTGACTGTACGTCCGGCAGGAAAAGCGGATTACCAGTACGTATCGAATCAAATCATTCACGACGCAGACCAGAAAGTCCCTCCTTATATAAAAAGGACCGGAAAATAATATAATACAGGCAATAATCGGGATTTATGTCCTTGTGATTCTGGCCCGGATTTTGTATAATAATCTGTATATGTAAAATACAGATATGGATTGGCGGACAGGAGTCCGGCAAAGAAAGTGAGGAAGTAATGAAGGTATTGAATTTAGGTTCTTTAAATCTGGATTACGTTTATTCGGTCGAACATATGGTTGTACCCGGCGAGACACTGAGTTCTTATGGGATGGAGACATTCTGCGGCGGCAAGGGACTCAATCAGTCCATTGCGCTTGCCAAAGCAGGGGCCAAAGTATATCACGCCGGGCTGGTAGGAGACGGCGGGGAGATTCTGATAGATACCTGCAGAGAAGCCGGGGTGCATACTGATTTTATCCAAAAAACGGAGGGCCCGTGCGGTCACACGATCATCCAGGTAGACAAAAACGGACAGAACTGTATCCTCCTGTACGGCGGATCAAACCAGAAGATGACAAAAGAGTACATAGATATGGTTCTCGGACATTTTGACAAAGGGGATATCTTATTACTGCAGAACGAAGTCAATCTGGTGGACTACATGATCGAACAGGCACATGCAAAGCAGATGATGATCATCCTGAATCCTTCCCCTTATAACAGCGCCCTGGATTCCTGCGACTACTCCAAGGTTTCAATGTTCCTAATGAACGAAATAGAAGGAGCCCAGGTAACCCAAAAACAGGAACCGGAAGAGATCCTGCAGGAGCTGAGAAGGCTGTATCCCACAGTAAAAACCGTACTCACCCTCGGGGGAGACGGCGCAGTCTACCAGGACCAGGAAACAATCTGCCGTCAGGGAATCTACCCCGTAAAAGCAGTAGACACCACGGCAGCAGGCGACACCTTCACCGGATACTTCATCACATCCATCATCGAACAAATGCCGCCTGACGAGGGGCTGAAACTGGCCGCAAAAGCATCCTCAATCGCAGTATCAAGAGCTGGGGCAGCAGCATCCATCCCATCACGCACAGAGGTGGCTTTATAGGTGAGAGGGGGCGTTTTGGATGGGGGACGCCTGTCTGTAACGGGACACCGGCGGCAGCCCGGGAAACTTTCCTGCCCCTTCTGGCGGCGGGCCGGGAAAGTTTCCCGGGCTGCCGCCGGTGTCCCGTTACAGACAGGCTGTGTGCATCAAGGCGGAAGTGACTCCTCTTACCCGGGAGGTGCCATACGGGGGAGGCGGATGGAGTTGAGTAAGCGGATTGGATTTGCTGGAGGCAGGTGTGGAGGCTTCCGGTTGTTGATTTAATTCGATATATTCTGCCAGCAATCTCCTCCCAATACATTCAGGCTTTTCAATTCACATCCGCCGTTTCCGAAAGAAGTCCCTCCCGACAGGGAGTCTCTTTTATCCAACCGATTGGATGCGTCCAGCTAAGTGAAAGACGGGCCTGGTTTCCGGGCAGGGGAGAGGTATGCCATTTCAAAGTCCATAGAGCGCGCTTAGAATCCGTTAGAGAAAAAACTGGGAACATGGAGGGCAGAATTTGCCTTACCAGGCAAATTCTGTTGCCGCCGGCGGCGCGAATGCATCGGCATTCGGGCCAACTGCGGCAAGCACCCTCCATGTTCCCTGTTTTTTCTCTTACGGATTCTTAGCAAGCGGACAGGATCTTGAAATGGCATACCTCTCCCCTGCCCGGAAACCAGGCCCGTCTTTCACTTAGCGCCCCCTAATTTGAAAAAAAGATTGTATTCTTCCCTTTAATTCGCTAAAATAAGTGTAGTGTCGGCAAAAGCAGACGCGTCCATATCTGTATTTTACCGCTGCACCTGTCAGGTGCATCTGTCATACGTTCCCCGGGGATGTATGCCGGAATTCATGACCTGCGGGCGGGGATGCAGCAAGGCTGCAGTATAAGGTACAGGAATAAAAATGAGAGTGAGGTTGATTTATGGACGGTTCAATGTTTATCGGAACATGGTGGTCTTTGGTGCCACCGCTTTTAGCCATTATTCTGGCTTTAGTAACAAAAGAGGTATACAGTTCTTTATTTATCGGTGTTGCGGTGGGAGCTTTACTGTATACCGGGTTTCAGCCGTGGGATTCTTTTGTTGCATTTTTTGAAATCATGAAGAACAGTATGAATCTGAATATCTTAATATTTGATGTACTGCTTGGTATGATTATCGTATTAATGGCGAAATCAGGAGGGTCTTCCGCTTATGGAAACTGGGCGGGCAGTAAGATTAAGACGAAGAAGAGTGCGCTTCTTGCTACAACGGGCCTGGGACTTCTGATTTTCGTGGATGATTATTTTAACTGTCTGACCGTAGGGTCTGTTATGAGACCGGTAACGGACAGGTACAAAGTTTCCAGGGCGAAGCTGGCTTATATTATTGATGCCACGGCGGCTCCGGTTTGCATTATCGCGCCGATTTCCAGCTGGGCGGCTGCAGTAAACTCTTATGTCCCAGATGATGCGGGCATTACAGGGTTCCAGCTGTTTTTAAGAACAATACCATACAACTTATATGCGCTGCTGACGATCGCTATGGTGTTCTATATCATCATTTCTGGTTTTGATTTCGGACTGATGAAGAAGCATGAGGCAAATGCGGCGAAAGGGGATCTGTTTACCACGGGAGCGGAAGAATTCGAACAGATCAAGGAGGAGACTTCCTCTGCAAAAGGCAGGGTGATCGATCTGGTACTTCCTGTGGCAGTGCTGATTGTTTCCGCCATCGGGGCCATGATATTTACCGGATTCCAGGGCGGCGCAACAGGTGTAATTGATGCATTTGCGGGATGCGATGCGGAGACAAGCCTTATCTTTGCTACAATGTTGACCATATTATTTATGCTGGTTTTGTATCTGCCAAGAAAAGTTATTTCATTCAAAGGATTTATGGATAGTTTTGTAGATGGCTTCAAGCTTATGATTCCGGCTGTTGCTATTCTGATATTTGCATGGTCCCTGAAAGGAATGGGCGATGCACTTGGCATAGACGTTTTTGTCGGTAATCTTGTGGGAACCAATGCATCCGCAAGTGTAGCAATTCCGGCGATTATGTTTGCAATTGCAATCTTCCTGGGATTTTCTACAGGAACTTCATGGGGAACTTTTGCAATCCTTGTACCAATTGTTGTTGCAATGTTCTCTTCCTCTAATAACCTGGAAATGATGATCATTTCAGTATCCGCAGTTCTGGCGGGCGCAGTGTGCGGCGACCATGTATCTCCGATTTCGGATACGACAGTCATGTCCTCGGCCGGGGCGCAGAGCAATCATATCAATCACGTGTCAACTCAGATGCAGTATGCCATGATTGTGGCAATTGTGTGCGTGATTGGATATATTATAGCAGGATTCGTGAAGGTATGGTGGATTACACTGGGGCTGAGCCTGGCAATCCTGTTTATTGTGCTGACGGTGATGAAGAAGTATACACAGAGGTGTAGTGAAACGGTGATGGCAGATGATTAAACTTGACGTACCATACATAGACCAGAGTGTTAGATATCCAACGGGGTGTGAGAGCGTTTCAGCGGTTATGCTGCTCCAGTATCTGGGGTATTCCATCACGGTGGACGAGTTTATTGAAAAATATCTGGAGCTTGGAAAACTGGAAGAACAGGACGGAGAGCTTTACGGGCCTAACCCGAATGAATGTTTCTGCGGAAGCCCTTATGATGAAAACTCTTTTGGCTGCTATGCCCCGGTAATCCGCAGGGCGCTGGAAAGAGCCGCGGGAGAGTCCTATGACGTTTATGATGAAACAGGCACTCCGATTGAGAAACTGCTGGAAAAGTATATAGACCAGGGAATGCCGGTGGTCTTTTGGGCATGTATCAACATGCGGGAACCGATTACCGGTCCCTGCTGGAAGCTCCGGGACTGCGGCAGTGATTTTACATGGATATCCAACGAGCACTGTATGCTGCTTGTGGGTTATGATGAGGAGGGATATTATTTCAATGATCCCTATGAAAATAACGGCGTGATCCGTTATGCAAAAGATGTAGTGGAACATCGCCATGCGGCCCAGCATTCTATGGCTGTGGGAATCCGGAAAAAGCAGTAATCCGAGTGCCCGGTAAAAAATAAAAAAACGAAAAAAGCACACAGAGCAGATATGGTTCACTTCCTGACAGCGTAACAGTCTATACGATTAAAACTGTCAGTCTGGAGGAGATCTTAACCAAAACTGTACTGTGTGCTTTTATTTTCAGCCGGCCCAGTATTTAGCGCGGCCTTAGTATATAGAGTGAACTGAGTACAGAGTACTACGGCCTGTCAAGATAGGACCGGATTGCACTACCGATTTTAAAGCATCTGTATTCCGTTCTCCAGAGCCAGACTCAGCATATCCTCAGGCCAGATAGAAGACTGTACCTCACCAATATGTGCTTTGCGGAGATAGTACATACAGATTCTGGACTGACCGATTCCGCCGCCTACGGTATAGGGAAGCTCTCCGGCAAGCAGAGCCTTCTGGAAGGAGAGTTCTGCCCTTTCTTCACAGCCTGCAAGTTTCAGCTGCCTCTTCAAAGCATCCTCATCGACGCGGATTCCCATGGAAGAAAGCTCCAGGGCGATATCCAGTACCGGATAATAGACAATGATATCACCGTTCAGCTCCCAATCGTCATAATCCGGGGCGCGTCCGTCATGCTTTTCACCGGAAGCCAGAGTCTTGCCAATCTGGGAAATGAATACGGCCCCTTTTGCTTTCGCAATGCGGTGTTCTCTTTCCTTCGGTGTTTTACCCGGAAACATCTCTTCCAGCTCCTGGGCTGTAATGAAGAAGATATCATCGGGCAACAGGGGTTCTATGTAATTATAGCGTCTGGAGATGAAATCTTCCGTCTCTTTCAGAGCGCCGTAAACCTTGCGAACCGTATATTCCAGTGTCTCTGTATTGCGTTCTTCTTTGGAAATGATCTTTTCCCAGTCCCACTGGTCCACATAGAGCGAATGAATATTATCTGTGTCCTCATCCCTGCGGATCGCGCTCATATCGGTGTAGAGGCCCTCTCCGGAATGAAAATCATAATGCTTCAGCGCATATCTCTTCCATTTTGCAAGAGAGTGTACGATCTCGGCAGGCGCATCTTCCTGTTCCCTGATTCCAAAGGAAACCGGGCGTTCCACGCCGTTCAGGTTATCGTTCAGTCCCGATTCCGGACGGACAAAAAGTGGTGCGGATACACGGGTCAGATGCAGCGACTTTGCCAGTGAACGCTCAAAATGGTCTTTGATTTCCTTGATAGCGACCTCTGTTTCCCGTATTGTAAGGGGAGAACGGTACCCCTGAGGAATTGTCAATTGTTCCATAGTATAAACTCCTTTATCATTTTCTATATCTGAATATATATTAAAAGTCCGATATTCCTATTCTACAATCTCAGAATAAAGAAGTCAATGAGGAGTGCCGAAAGATAAATTAACAGATAATTAAAAATATATAATTAAAATGTTAGAAATTATATTGACAAAATAAAAGATGAATGTTATTATAATAACAAGAAAAAAACTGATTGAACAATCATTTAAAAAGGAAAAGTAATCTTTTAATAAGAGAGGAAAATTCTTCGTAAATGAAACTTCAAAAAGTTTTAGCCTATTGGATAAAACAGTGAATGATCGGAAAAGAAAGATGGAGAAATTATCATAATGACGAGAAAGTTATGAGAGAAGTAAAATCCATCCGGAAAAGAAGATCAGAGAATCTTAATCCAATAAGGAAGTTTATGAACAGGAGGTACGGACCGCCAGCAAATTAAATTTTTAAAACCAAGCCCTATCAAAAGATAGAGAAAGAGGTAAAGAAAGAATGATAGAGATATCAGAATAGAGATGGGTGTTAATCATTGATAGATTAGCATCCATCTTTATATTGTATATTTTTAGGAATATTGTTAAAATAGAATAGGTGCAGGTAAAAAAATATGGGATTAAACAGGGGAGAATATTATGGCGAAATCTTGCAACCAGAAGGAGAAAATCCTGTATCTGATGAGGCTGTTTCTGGAGGAAACAGATGCAAAGCACCCGTTAACCAGAAGGCAGCTGGAGGAAAAGCTGGCAGACTATGGTATCCAGACAGAGAGAAAGAGTCTTTACAGCGACATGGAGACGCTAAAGCGGTTTGGAATGGATATCGCGTACAGAAAAGAGAGGCCGGAAGGTTACTATCTGGCGGGACACGAATTTGAACTGGCAGAGCTGAAGCTTCTGGTGGATGCCGTCCAGTCGTCCAGATTTATTACTGAGAAGAAATCAAACAGCCTGATCCGCAAGATCGAAGGGCTGGCCAGCCGTCATGAGGCGAAGCAGCTTCAGCGGCAGGTTGTGGTGACCAACCGGATCAAGGCGATGAATGAAAGTATCTACTATAATATAGACAAACTTCATGCGGCGATTGCATCGAACCAGCAGATTCTTTTCAGATATTTTGAGTGGACTATCGATAAGAATATCCGCCTGAAGAAGGGCGGGAGCCCATATCAGGTAAGCCCCTGGGCGCTGACGTGGGATGATGAGAATTATTATCTCATTGGATTTGATATGGATGCGGGGATGCTGAAGCATTTCAGAGTGGACAAGATGCTGGAGATCGAGCTTCTTGAGGAGCCCAGAGCTGGCAGGGAGGAGTTTAGCCGGTTTGATCTGGCACATTATGCGAAAAAAACATTTGGTATGTTTGGTGGGGAGGAGGAGACCCTGCGTATCAGATTTCATAATAAATACATAGGTGTTGTCATTGACAGATTCGGGAAAGATATTTCTGTTAGGCCGGATGGTGAACAGCATTTTATCGCCCGGGTGGCGGTGGCGGTAAGCGAGCCATTTTTCGGATGGCTGACTGGTCTGGGGAAGAATGTAAAAATTCTTTCACCTGCCCATGTGGCGGATGCATATCTGAACCTGCTTCGGGAGATAACAGAAAGTTATGACAACGGGGAACAAAAGTAAATATTAACAAGGGATAAGGAGATTTATTAAGATGGAAGTGAATTTGATTTTTCAGAAAATGCAGGTTGAGATCAATGCCGGTCTGACAGCATTGTCATCCAAAAGCAGTAACCTGTCACAGGAAGACATGATCATGCTGGCAGTAATTGCAGCTGTTGGTCTGCTGTTCTGTTTCTTTGGATTGAAGATGGTGCGTTTCTGGGCTGCTTTTTTGGGCCTGGCAATTGGTGTGACTGGCGGAAGTTATGTGGCATCCTACTTTAATGTTAGTGATAATATAGCATGGATTATCGGATTGGTGGCAGGTGTGATACTGGCTGTGCTGGGAGCCCGGTTTTATCTGGCAGGGGTTTTTCTGGTTGCCTGGTTTTTGGGCACCGTGGCCAGCGCTTATTTTATGCAGCCGGCAGACTGGATATACACGCTTGTATGTGTCGGAATCGGACTGGTAATCGGCCTGATTACGCTGAAGTTTGCGGAGCCGGTAACGATGGTGGTGACTTCATTGTTCGGAGGCTTTACAGCAGGGCAGGCAATCTATGGACTGATCCCGCTGGAGAATGAGATCGTGCGGATAGCAGCGATTGCAGTTCTCGTTATTCTGGGTGTGATCGTGCAGTTTTTACTGGAATCCAAAAAGCGCAAAAGGCTTCATCTGAAAAAAGCAGAAGAGATCAGGAAAAAGCATTCTACTGCCAATGAGGTGGACAAGGCAAGGGCCATGATGGACAATCTGGACAGTGTTGAGCCTGTGAATAAAAAAGAAGCCGGTGCCGGTACCGTGGCTTTAGCGAAAGCCGCTGACAGGGGAAAGGACACTCAAGCGAACAGCAGAGCAGAGGATGGCGAAAAAATTCTGGATGAGGAAGAGTTCCTGGAAGACGAAGAGTTCCTCGATGATGAGGAGTATTTAGACGAGGATGATGACGGGCTGGACGGGGAAGAAGATCTGGACGATGACATTACGATTCTGGATCTGGATGATGATAAATAAAAGAGGCGAATACTTTAAAGAAACATAAAATAATAAAACAAAATAAAACAAAATAAAAATAAAACAAATAAAACAAATAAAACAAAAAAGTAAAGTCCGTTTTATGACACACCCTTTCTGATATGATGGTTTCATATGAGAGAGAGGTGTGTTTTTTATGTCTGATAAAAAATCAATAATGAGCGGAGCAGTTATAGTATTTGGGACGGCTGTGCTGTTGATTCTAGCCGTGCTCTACTGTTTTACAGAGGTTCAGGTTCCCGGATATGTGTATATTTTTGGCTGGACCGGCAGTATCCTGGCCGTAGTGGATATAGTTGGAAAAATAGAACGGCAGGAAAATGGAGAGATTAGTAATTAAAAATAAAACAGTAAAATAAAACCCCCAAAAATCCAGGGAATGACCGGATTCTGGAAAATGTGGCAATTGAAATGAACGTTAATTTATTGCCAGCCCTCAGACAAAGTTGTATAATACATATATGTATATAAACTAAAAAAAGGGGGCTTACTTATGAAGATTGATATGCACTGCCATGTGAAGGAAGGTTCTATAGACAGTAAAGTAAGCTTGGACGAATACATTACAATTCTAAAAAGCAAAGGATTCCAGGGGATGGTAGTTACAGACCATAACACGTATAAGGGATACCGCTACTGGAAGAACCATATGAAAGGAAAAGTCCATGAAGATTTTGTTGTTTTAAAAGGAATCGAGTACGATACAAGGGATGCCGGACATATTCTGGTCATTATGCCGGAGGGAGTCAAGATGCGGCTGCTTGAGATGCGCGGCATGCCGGTATCTGTCCTGATTGACCTGGTGCACCGTAACGGTGGGATTCTCGGGCCTGCACATCCGTGCGGCGAGAAGTATCTGAGTATTACGAATACGAAAAGGTTTTATACGAACCCTGAAGTGATGAAGCGGTTTGATTTTGTGGAAGCATTCAATAGCTGTGAATCTGCAGCGTCCAATGCAGGGGCGCTGAAGCTGGCTGAAAAGTACGGCAAGGTTACCGTAGGCGGCAGCGATTCCCACAAGCCGGGCTGTGTGGGACGGGCTTATACTATACTACCCGAGCCGGTGAGCTGTGAGACAGAACTGATTTCTATGATTCACAAAAGGACGAAGCTGGAGACAGGCGGAACACTGTACGAGAAGACCACAAAAGACCGGATTGGAAAGGTGAATAAAGTGCTTGTATATTCCTTCTGGTTTTATAATAAGGGCGGGGAACTTCTTAAACGCCACGGGCGGAAAGAGAAGATGGAGGTGGAGAATCCCATTGACCCCATCGATCCGATTGAGATGTATTATACAGGAGAACAGAAGCTGTCTTAAACGGCAGCTTTTCTGTATTCACCGGGCGTCTGTCCATATTTACGCTTAAAAAGCCGGTTAAAGTAGGACAGGTTGTCAAAGCCGGTTCTTGCGGCAACCTCCAATACAGAATATCCGGAGGTGACCAGCAGCCGTGAGGCCATGCTGAGACGGTAATCATTCAGATATTCTGTGAATCCCATTCCCATATGGCTTTTGAAAAACTTCATGAAATGGGATTTACTGTAATATGTAACTGCTGCCATATCCTCAATGGTGATTGCATCGGCATAGTGTTCCTCAACATATTTCAATATGGTTTTTAATTTTTCCAGAGATTTGGTCTTGATTGTTGAGGTCGAATCTCTGTTTGTCTGTGAGGAGATCAGCAGAAAGAAGAACTGAAAGAGATATCCTTTTACTGCCAGTTGATATCCATCCGGCCGGGCAGCGCATAAATCATCGATATGGCTAATGCAGCCTGCCAGATCCGCATATGCGGCACTGGATGGCGTAATGAAGGTAAGTGCGGCGCGTTCCGCACGAAGCAGAGGCTGCAGAAACTGTACAGTGCAGAGATCGCTGCTGTCTGCAAGCAGCAGTCCGGGTTTGAAAAGGATATTTTCGTACTCCATGGTGCAGCCTGCCCGCTGCTCAATAGAATGGAGCTGTCCGGGAAGAATGAAGATGATATCTCCGGCAGCCGCGGCTTCCGTCTGAAAGTTGACGGAAACATAGCCCTGCCCTTTTTTTATAACAATAAGCTCGATTTCTTCATGCCAGTGCAGCGGAACCTGTATAAAATCTAGAGGAATGGAACATAGATAAGTATTATAGGGAAAATCAGCATTTGTATGGGATTTGGTTTCATGGTAATTCTGGTACTCTGTAATATTCAAAATGGTGCCTCGCTTTCTGTAATAATACAGCTGAATTTATAAGAATGATAGTATTGTACTATAAATGAAGAGTATTTTGCAAGAAAATGAACTGTAATCGTATTAAAATGCATAACATAGACTTGATGTAAGGCCAATTTGGATTTCCATGAAAGGAGTTATGATATGGGTATAAAGGATAGTATGAGTCAGAAACTGGGAAAGGGAATTGCAGAAGCTTCCAACGAAGAGCTTTATTCTGCACTTCTGGAAATTGTACAGGAGATGGCACAGAAAAAAGAAAAAAGTGGTGGGAAAAAGAAGCTTTATTATATTTCCGCAGAATTTCTGATTGGGAAGCTGCTCTCTAATAATATGATTAATCTGGGCATCTATAATGAGGTGAGGGACGTACTTGCAGAAAGTGGAAAAGATATCTGCGAGGTTGAGGAAGCTGAGCCGGAACCGTCTCTGGGTAACGGCGGGCTTGGCCGTCTGGCCGCCTGCTTTCTGGATTCTATTGCTACGCTGGGGCTGAACGGGGACGGAATCGGGCTGAATTACCATTTCGGTCTGTTTAAGCAGGCATTTGAGGATGAACTGCAGAAAGAGACGCCAAATCCCTGGATTGAGAAGCAGAGCTGGCTGACCAAAACCGATGTGACCTATCCGGTTCGTTTTAAAGGAATGACCCTCAATTCCAGAATGTATGACATTGAGGTTACCGGCTACAACAATACTACGAATAAGCTGCATCTTTTTGATGTGGAGACCGTGGATGAGAGCATTGTAGAGGAAGGGATTGAATTTGACAAAGAAGACATTGCGAAGAATCTGACGCTGTTTCTGTATCCGGACGACAGCGACGAGAATGGCCGCCTGCTGCGCATTTACCAGCAGTATTTTATGGTCAGCAACGGGGCAAGGCTTATACTGGATGAATGCGAGGCAAAAGGCTGCAAACTTTATGATCTGCCGGATTATGCGGTCATCCAGATTAACGATACGCATCCCACAATGGTCATTCCTGAGCTGATCCGTCTGCTGATGGAGCGTGGTATGGATATGGATGACGCTATAGAAGTAGTTTCCCGTACCTGCGCATATACAAACCATACGATTCTTGCAGAAGCGCTGGAAAAATGGCCTGTGGATTACCTGAAAAAAGTAGTGCCCCAGCTGGTTCCCATTATTGAAGTGCTGGACGATAAAGTGAGAAGAAAGTATGCGGATGAGAGCGTGGCCGTCATCGACAGAAATGATACGGTCCACATGGCGCATATCGACATCCATTATGGTTTCAGCGTAAACGGAGTTGCATCCCTTCACACGGAAATACTCAAGGACAACGAGCTGAATAATTTTTATAAAATTTATCCGGAAAAATTCAACAACAAAACAAATGGAATTACGTTCAGAAGATGGCTGCTCCACTGCAATCCGCTTCTGACTGAAATGCTGGATTTCATTGTAGGTAAGGGATACCGCTCAGATGCCAGGCAGCTGGAGAGACTGATGAACTTCCGGGGAGATAAGAATGTATTGGGCCGCCTTCTGGATATAAAGAAGGAGAACAAGAAGGTTCTCTGCGGTTATCTGAAAGAGACCCAGGGACTGGATTTGAACCCGGATTCTATCTTCGATATACAGGTAAAACGTCTCCATGAATATAAACGCCAGCAGATGAATGCTCTGTATGTGATCCACAAGTATCTGGAAATCAAAGCGGGCAGACGGCCCTCCACTCCGATTACCGTGATCTTCGGGGCAAAGGCCGCGCCGGCCTATGTGATTGCAAAAGACATCATCCATATGATTCTCTGCCTGCAGGAAATCATTAACAATGACCCGGAGGTAAGCCCTTATCTTCAGGTTGTTATGGTGGAGAATTATAATGTTACCAAGGCGGAAAAACTGATACCGGCCTGCGATATCTCCGAGCAGATCTCCCTGGCATCCAAGGAGGCCAGCGGTACCGGAAATATGAAGTTTATGCTGAACGGCGCCGTTACGCTGGGGACGGAAGACGGTGCGAACGTGGAGATCCATGAGCTTGTAGGAGATGACAATATCTTTGTGTTCGGGGCATCCAGCGATGAGGTAATCGAACACTATGCAAAAGCGGATTATGTTTCCCGGGATTTCTATGAGAAAGATAAGGATATCAAAGCAGCGGTGGACTTTATCACCTGTAAAAAAATGCTGGAAGTGGGAAATGAAAAGAACTTAAAACGCCTGCAGAAAGAACTGCTGAGCAAAGACTGGTTTATGACCCTTTTAGATTTCAAGGAGTACACGAAGAAAAAAGAAGAAGCCCTTAAAGCTTATGAGAACAGAACCGAGTGGGCGAAGAAGATGCTGGTTAATATTGCGAAAGCGGGATATTTTTCCTCAGACAGGACAATAGAGGAATATAATAGGGATATCTGGAAACTATAAAAAGGTACAATGTAACAGTTCAGACAAGTCTGAACTGTTACGGCACAACACGGATTTCCCGAAATACTTTCCGGGAGTCTCCTGCAGCGCGGCTCCCGGGGAGAATATAGAAGGCAGCAGGGGACGGGCCTTATGGGTAAGGCCCGTGCCGGATTTAAATACACCTGTACAAATTGCACAAAATACGAGAGATAAAACTGTAAAAATTTACAGAATGTAGAATCAGGGATTGCAATTATTATGTGGCAGGTGTATATTTAAGGCAAGGATTGGAAACGTTACCGACACCGATACCGACAACGATTCCAAAACCGGAGGAACAAGAAAAAGTTTATTCAGAAAAAAGGAGAAGTAAGTATGAAGATGAAAAAGTTTTTATCAGCGGCACTGGCAGCTACAATGGCTGCAGGACTTTTAGCAGGATGCGGAAGTAACAAGTCTGACTCCGCATCTGGTGAATCATCTAAGGATGATAAAGGTACCGTTTACTACCTGAGCTTTAAGCCTGAGCAGGCCGAACAGTGGGAAGCAATTGCCAAGGCATATACAGAGGAGACCGGTGTGCAGGTGAAGGTACAGACCGCAGCTTCTGGAACTTACGAGCAGACCCTGAAGTCTGAGATTGCCAAGAAAGATGCTCCTACGCTGTTCCAGATCAATGGACCGGTAGGATATCAGAACTGGAAAGACTACTGCATGGATTTATCTGATACTGACCTGTACTCCTGGCTGAACGACAAGGGCATGGCAATCGAGGGCGAAGACGGCGGAGTATATGGCATCCCGTACGCAGTGGAAGGATACGGCATCATTTACAATGAAGAGATCATGGATAAGTACTTTACACTGGACGGAGCAAAAGCAGCATCCATAGAAGAGATCAATAATTTTGACAAGTTAAAAGAAGTTACCGAGGATATGACCGCAAAGAAAGACCAGCTGGGAATTGACGGCGTATTTGCTTCTACCTCTTTTGCACCTGGTGAAGACTGGAGATGGCAGACACATCTGATGAACCTTCCGATCTATTATGAGTATCAGGATAACAACGTGAAAGATGAGGATGAGATCTCATTTGAATATAACAAAGAGTTCAAGAACATTTTTGATCTCTACCTGAACAACTCCGTAACAGAGCCGGCCATGTTAGGTTCTAAGACAGTTTCCGATTCTATGGCTGAATTCGCACTCGGAAAAGCGGCAATGGTACAGAACGGCAACTGGGCATGGGGAGACATCAGCGGCGTTGACGGCAACACCGTAAAAGAAGATAAAATCAAATATCTTCCAATCTATACCGGTATGAAAGGCGAAGAGAAACAGGGCTTATGCGTAGGCGGTGAGAACTACTTCTGCATCAACAGCCAGGCTTCCGAGGCAGATCAGAAAGCATCTCTGGACTTCATTGAGTGGCTGTTTGGAACAGATGAAGGCAAAGAAAAAGTGACAAATGAGCTTGGATTTATCACACCGTTCAATACCTTTGAGGACGATCAGAAACCTACGGATCCGCTGGCACAGGAAGTCATCCGCTACATGGAGAATTCCGACCTGACAAGTGTTTCCTGGGACTTCCAGACATTCCCGAGCCAGACCTTCAAAGACAATCTGGGGGCATCTCTGCTGGAATATGCATCAGGCAACAAGGACTGGAACACACTTGTGACAGAGTGTACCGAGGACTGGAAAACAGAGAAAGAAGCAACAGCTGAATAAATAAAGACCAGGAGGGTGAGCGCGGAAAACTATTTGCCTCACCCTCAATTACAGAACAGGAGGAGTACTATGCAGAAAGCATATAAAAAATATTTTTGCATATTCGTGCTTCCGACACTGATTGCATTTACATTATTTTTCGTAATTCCATTTGTGATGGGTATTGGCTTATCGTTCTGCAAGTTTACCACTGTGACAAATGCAAGATGGGTTGGATTAGAAAACTACATGAAGGCATTTTCAAATAAAGATTTTATGAATGCCCTCTGGTTTACCGTGAAGTTTACAATAGTTTCTGTCATCAGCATCAATGTGATCGCTTTTATATTCGCATATGCGCTGACAAGAGGAATCAAGGGGACAAATCTGTTCCGTACTACATTTTTTATGCCGAACTTAATCGGCGGTATTGTGCTTGGTTATATCTGGCAGCTGATGATCAACGGCGTGCTTGCCAGATTCGGAGTTACCATAACAACAGACGCGAAATTTGGTTTCTGGGGGCTGATCATCCTCATGAACTGGCAGCTCATCGGGTATATGATGATTATCTACATCGCGGGTATCCAGAACATTCCGACGGAGCTGGTGGAGGCCGCAAAGATTGATGGGGCCTCAAAGCTGCAGGCGCTGTTCAAAGTAACCATACCGATGGTGATGTCATCCGTGACGATCTGCCTGTTTCTGACACTGACCAATTCCTTCAAGCTGTTTGACCAGAATCTGGCGCTGACTGCCGGTGCACCGTCCAAGAAGACAGCCATGCTGGCGCTGGATATTTACACAACCTTCTATAATAGAAATGGCTGGGAGGGTGTAGGCCAGGCGAAAGCGGTTATTTTCTTTGTGATCGTAGGAATACTGGCTCTGACACAGCTCTATTTCACAAGAAATAAGGAGGTGGAAAGCTAATGGCAGGTAAGAAGAAAATTCAGGAAGATGTACAGACAATGGAGGTATCAAAAGGAACAGGAACTGTGATGACCGTGATCTTTGCCGTACTGGCCCTGGTATTTATATTTCCGATTATTCTGGTATTCATCAACTCTTTTAAGAGTAAACTCTACATCAGTGACCAGCCTTTTGCACTTCCCAACAGCGATACTTTCGTGGGCCTGAGCAACTATATCGATGGTGTGGCAAAAACAGGATTGATTAAAGCGGCAGGCTATTCCATCTTTATTACGGTATTTTCTGTGCTGCTGGTGGTGCTGCTGACGGCAATGACGGCATGGTGGCTGACACGGGTAAAAAGTAAAATATCTACGGTCTTGTATTATCTGTTTGTATTTGCTATGATTGTACCGTTCCAGATGGTCATGTTCACTCTGTCCAAAGTGACAGACATGTTGAATCTGGGGAATCCGGTGGGGATCATTTTTGTATATGTAGGGTTCGGTGCGGGGCTTTCGGTGTTCATGTTCGCGGGATTTGTCAAAGCGATACCGATCTCCCTGGAGGAAGCCGCAATGATAGACGGCTGCACACCGATCCAGACCTTTTTCAGAATTGTTCTGCCGGTATTGAAACCTACTGCAATTACCGTTGCAATTCTGAATGCGATGTGGATATGGAACGATTATCTGCTTCCTCTGCTTGTGCTGGGAAGCGACTATCAGACAATTCCGATCGCGGTGCAGTATCTGAGGGGCGGATATGGTTCGGTGGATATGGGAGCAATGATGGGTATGCTGGTTCTGGCAATCCTGCCGATTATCGTATTCTACCTGCTCTGCCAGAAATATATTATTAAAGGTGTGGCTGCAGGAGCAGTTAAAGGATAAATAGAAAGGGGAAAAGCGATGAGAGAAAGTGGAATTTTATTACCCGTTTTCGCATTGCCTTCCGCGTATGGGATTGGATGTTTTTCGAA
Organism: Faecalicatena fissicatena; assembly: GCA_001028025.1. Taxonomy (GTDB): domain Bacteria; phylum Bacillota; class Clostridia; order Lachnospirales; family Lachnospiraceae; genus Faecalicatena; species Faecalicatena fissicatena_A. Next base: position 23,293 of record LDAQ01000076.1, read on the forward strand.
AGAAGCCTATGAGTTTGTGGATCAGTTAAAAGAGGCGGGACAGAGTAAATGGCAGATTCTTCCGCTGGGACCGACCGGGTACGGGGATTCACCGTACCAGTCTTTCTCTACATTTGCCGGAAATCCGTATTTCATAGATTTGGAGACTTTAATCCGGGAAGGACTTCTGACAGAGGAAGAATGTAAATCATATGATTTTGGGGAAATACAGGACAGCATAGATTATGAAAAGCTGTATCTGAACAGATTTAAAATCCTGCATCAGGCATACCGCCGGTTCGACGGCAGCCAGAACTGGGAGTACAGGGAATTCCTGGATGAAAACCGGGACTGGCTGGATGAATACTGTCTGTTCATGGCGTTAAAAAACAAGCATGGGGGCGTAAGCTGGCGGGAATGGAAGGCCCCTTACCGGGACAGAGTTGAGAACGCCCTGGAAGAGGCCAGATCGGAACTGGCCGGGGAGATTGATTTCTACCGGTTCCAGCAGTATGAATTCAACAGGCAGTGGAAAAGGCTGCATGCCTATGCAAATGAAAATGGTATCGAGATCATTGGTGATATTCCGATCTACGTGGCATTTGACAGTGCAGATACCTGGGCGGCGCCGGAATTGTTCCAGTTCGATGAAAATAAGGAACCCTCCGCCGTGGCAGGATGTCCGCCGGACGGATTCTCTGCTACTGGGCAGCTGTGGGGAAACCCGCTTTACGACTGGGAGTATCATAAAAAGACCGGCTATGCATGGTGGATGCGCAGAATCGTCCATTGTTTCCGGCTGTACGACATCGTCCGCATCGATCATTTCCGGGGATTCGACGAATATTATGCCATACCATACGGCGAGAAGACTGCCGTTAACGGAAAATGGATGCCGGGGCCTGGGATCGAATTTTTTAGGACAATGGAAGAGAAGCTTGGCAGGCTGAATATTATCGCGGAGGATCTGGGATTCCTGACGGACAGCGTTTTGAAACTGCTGGACGACACCGGTTTTCCGGGAATGAAGGTCATACAGTTTGCGTTTGACTCCAGGGAGTCGGCGAATTATCTGCCTCACACATATACAGAAAACTGCGTTGTTTATACTGGGACGCACGACAATGATACGACCCGGGGATGGTATCATCATGTGAATAAGGAGTGCCGCGATTTCGCCAAGGAATACCTGCATAAGCATGCACTGGACGAGGATGAGCTCGCATGGGATTTTATCGCTATGGCTATGGGGAGTGTAGCAAAGCTGTGCGTGATACCCGTTCAGGATTATCTCTGCAGAGGGAGCGAGGCCAGAATCAATACGCCCTCAACCCTGGGAAATAATTGGGTATGGCGGTTGAAAAAAGATGAGATAAATGATACTCTTATAAAAGAGATACGTAAGATAACGAAACTGTACGGTCGTCTATCTCGTAAAGGACAGCATTCTGAACAGAAAGTTCAATAGATAAAATCGGTCCGGGAGAGCGTGCATGTCCAAAATACTTTGCAAGGGCAGGAATCAGCATGGAGACAATCAAGGATATAGCAAGGATATGCGGCGTTGGAGTCAGCACCGTATCCCGTGCAATCAATAATCACCCGGACATCAATCCGGAGACAAAAGAGATGGTTATGCAGGTCATCAAGGAGCATAATTACATTCCAAACAACAGCGCAAGGAATCTGAAGCGTTCCGACGCCAAAGCTATAGCAGTCCTGGTCAAAGGCATTACGAACCCGTTCTTCAACGATATGATAGGGATCATTGAGCAGGAAACACAGCGGAAAAAGTATTCTTTCATTCTGCAGAGAGTGGAGGAGCGTGAAAATGAGCTGGATGCGGCGATCGAACTTGTCAAAGAGAAGAAGTTAAAAGGAATCATTTTTCTGGGAGGGTTTATTACTCATTCCAGCGAGCATCTGGCACAGCTGGATGTGCCTTTTGTACTGAGTACCTCAGGGATCGTCAACGAGGAGAATGAGGCGGGGCCGCTCTGGTCCTCCGTTTCCGTCGACGACTATGCGGAAAGCTACAAGATGACAGATTATCTCTGCAGATCAGGACATAAGAAGATCGCGATTATTTCTGCCGATAAGGAAGATAAAAGTATTGGAAAACTCAGGTTTGAAGGATATCTGAAGGCGCTGGAAGATAATCACATCCGGCCGGATGAAGAGCTGATCCGCCATATGGACTACGCTGTGGACAGCTATTCCATGAAGACCGGGTACCGGTTGATGAAGTCTCTGCTGGAGACAAAGCAGGAGTTTACCGCGGTGTATGGGATCGCGGACAGTCTGGCAATTGGAGCGTGCCGTGCTCTTACAGAGGCGGGAATCCGGATTCCGCAGGACTGCTCTGTGGCAGGATTTGACGGGCTGGAGATTGGATCTTATTATACTCCTACACTCACGACCATACGCCAGCCGGTGGAGAAGATGGCAAAGGTGACGATTGATCTGCTGTTTAATATAATACGTAAGAATGGGCAGCATAAAAAAGTAGTGCTGCCCGGAGAACTTCTTGTCAGGGAGTCTACCGGGGGAGTGTAGAGGTTACGCCTGCCGTGGAACGGGACAGGGACGCTCTGTACGAGGGGGCGCAGGACGCCGGAAGGGCATATATGCCCTTCCGGCGTCCTGCGTCACTTCCCTTCTCACAGAGCGTCCCCGTCCCGTTCCACGGCAGGCTGGTGCATCCCAGACGGGAGGAGAGAATGTTTCCGGTGAGGGTGAGTAGACCGGTGCGGCGGATGGGTGTGGAAAAAACGCCGGACTCACCTTGGCGTTCGCGTCCTCCTATTCTCTTAAGCACATTTCAGATATCCACGGATTTGATTTGTGGGTTTTCTTTGAGGAGATCTATGACATCCTGGAATGTATAATCGTCCGGAAATGCTACGTTTAGTTTGAGCTTTAGTGTCTCTTCATTCAGGCGGGTGACTTTCATTGTAAGTATTTTCAGATCCCGGATGGCAAAGGAATCTTTCAGGATAGCTTTGATGTTATCTGTTTCTTTGATCTCAAGAGTAATCTGCTGGATTGAAAGTGTTTTGAGCCAGCGGAAGTTCTTGTGCAGGATGAATTGGATTATGATTATACAGATTGTAGCCATTACGCCCAGGATATACATACCTGCCCCGAAAGCCATTCCGATTCCTACGGTTGCCCAGATACCGGCGGCGGTGGTGAGTCCGCTGACTGTTAAGTTGCGGGTAAAGATAATGCCTGCCCCGAGAAAACCGATGGCAGTTACAACGCCTGCTGCCACACGGGATGGATCCAGTCCGACGTGTTCCAGAGGCAGGATATCATTGAATCCGTATTTGGATATAATCATCATTACCGAGGAGGCAAGTGCTACGATAGTATGAGTACGGATTCCAGCGGTTTTAAAATGGTTTTCCCGTTCATATCCCACAATCATACCGCACAGTGCTGCACCTAAAATTCTGGCCAGATATTCGAGTTGTATCAGTACCTGTGTTAACATAAGAGAATCCTCCTTTCTGCAGTTCATCATATTATTTCGGGCCTTTTTTAATATATGTCATTTTATCATGAAAAACAGTAAAACACAAAATCTGGAAAGTTTTCTGCTTCTTTTATTATATCATTGTATGCGCGAATAAGGTATAATGCATGGGAAGTGTACAATTTTGAGGGTGGAAATAATGGAGATAAAAGATATTAAATACTTTGTAGAGATAGCGGAACAAAAAAGTATGAGAAAGGCAGCTGCCAATTTGTATGTATCGCAGCCCAATCTGACAAGGGCAGTACAAAGTCTGGAGCGCGAGTTCGGGTCAGAGCTGCTGAACAGAACAAATAAAGGCGTGGAGATGACCACATTTGGCGAAGGTTTTTATTATTATGCCAAATCAATCCTGAAGCAGGTCGAGGAGATATCCATGATAAAGCTTCAGACTGAGAACTACATAGAATCCAGAATCAGTATTGCAATCGGCAAGCTGATCATGCGGGACGATATGATCTTCCAGTATTACGAGACAATACGAGCCAGACGTACTGGAATAAACATCATGGAGACCACAATAGAAGAGGTATTAAACCAGGTACAACAGACGAAGGCAGACATCGGAATCGTTACAATCAACAGCATGCAGATGTTTTCATTCCACAAACTGGCTGAAATAAAAGAACTGGAAATGCACGAGATTGGACAAGGCCCTCTGTATGTCCAGCTGGGGAAGAAAAATCCACTGTATGGGAGGACATCCGTAGATGCAGAGGAACTGCTGCCATACAGCCGGGTAAGGCTTCCTCTTGACTACTTTGCCAACGTAAACAACAGTATGAGAATAGATGGGAAAATCCAGATAAGTGATTTTGACAAAACAATTCAGATAAACAACTACCATGCAATCATCAACATGGTAAAAAGAACAGATTCCTTCATATTCGGGAGTAAATGGCAGGTAGAAGAACTAAAGAGAGGCCAGATCAACAGTCTGTTACTGAACAACTGTGACGTACACCAGAAACTGATCTGGATAAAGCGCAAAAGAGAGATTCTCTCCCCTCAGGTCAAGGATTTTTTAAAACTTTTCATGGAATGTTATGCCGATTAAAAACTTTTAGTGATAGCCTAAACGTATCGCGGAACAATCAGGTTTAAGTATTAGCCAAATCCCCTGTCCCAGTATATAATGAAGTCAGTTAATAAAACGAAGAAAACCTTTAGGAGGGATTTGTTATGAAAAAATGGCAATTAGGTAAGAAAAAAATACTGGGGTTATTAACAGCAGGGGCAATAGTTGTAACAATGGCAGGGTCTTATGCGGTATGGGATCAGTTGACAGGAACCACTTCCGGAACAGTTACTTTAAGAGATAAGATAACGGTAACTGTACCCGCATCGACTACGTATAGTTCCAATACAGCGTGGGATAGCATACCGGAATATAAAAGTCAACCAATCAATATTAAAGCCACTGGGATACCAGCAGATACCAAGACTACATTGGCATTGGAAGCAAAGGTATATGAAGGTGATGGTACTACCACAGAAGCAACTGGCTTTACCACCAAGATTAATGATGGAACAAGTGATGTGACAAAAACATCATTTGCAACTCCAGCACTGGCAGAAACAGGAGCGAATTATACTGTTACAGTTATTCCACCTGAAAGTGCGGATACAACTAAGACCTACAATGTAGTATTAACCGGTACTTTATCTGAAGATACGTCTACTCCGTAAATAAATTTATGAAAAAAATAATAAAGATACTGCCAAATGTTTTACTGATAATGCTTGTTGCATATATAGTCTTAATGAAAATTTGTCCCGAAAAGATAAACAAATTATTAGGATATCAAACATTTGTGATTCTAACAGACAGCATGGAGCCAGTCATACCGACTGGCTCTGCTGTGCTTGTTAAAAACTTAAAAAATAATGAAGAACCCAAAGAGGGGGATATTGTTTCCTTCCGTGTGGATCGTCTGGGTGAGGATGCCGTCTTCACTCATTATTATCGTGGGACAGAAAAAGAGGGAGACGGTTCTACTAGATATCTGACTCAGGGGGCAACAGCTGAAAGAACTGATGACTATATTACTCACCGTCAGGATATCATAGGAACCTATGTTTTTCATATCCCCTATGTCGGCAGGATCGTTTTATTTTTAAAAAGCCCATTTGCATTAATAGAGTTGGGTATCATTATGCTTATTATGATAATGTATGAATTGCTTTGGGATAAATTTGATAAAGAAGAGCAGGCAGAAAAAGAAAAGCAGGAGATAGAAGAAAAACCAGAGGAGCAAAAAGCATTGCAGGATACCGAGACGAAAAACAGTGTATGTGGCGGATAAGTTTTGGGAGATGCTATAAATAGGCTATGTATAGCAAAGATATATGGAATGAGAATTGGGATTGTTATAAGAATTTGATTTAAAGAGGCACTTCGCATGGGGTGCCTTCTTAGTATTATAGTAAATATAACAGAACAGTTTATTTTGCTTATTATCCCGCCTCAAGATATCCATTAAAAATAATTACAAGCCCCGCGCAGCCAGCCCAATCCGCCTCCCCGCCGCGAGTCCCACAGGGACGATCTCCCTCCCGCCCTGATGCGCCCAGCTGAGAAAAAGGTGAGTCCGGCTCCCGCAGGGGATGTATATGCCGTTGTAAAACCCTCAGAGCGCGCATAGAATCAGTTACAGAGAAAATATGGGGAATAAAGGTCAGGATTTGATTCTCAAAATCAAATCCTGTTGCCGCCGGCGGCGCGAATGCATCGGCATTCGGGCCAACTGCGGCAAGTACCTTTATTCCCCATATTTTGTCTGTTACTGATTCTCAGCAAGCGTCCGGATTTTACAACGGCATATACATCCCCTGCGGGAGCCGGATTCACCTTTTTCTCAGCGTCCCTCATTCGAAAATTTCCCCGCTCCCATCCAACCGCCCCAGCAGATCCTCCACCTCCAATGGCCGATAGAAGTAAAACCCCTGTATCATATCGCAGTCCGTCTGCCGCACAATCTCAAGTTCCGCATCTGTCTCTACTCCTTCCACACAGACCTGTTTTTTCGATCGATGGCAGGCATAGACGATACTCATAATAAAGTCCAGATTTTCCGTAGAATGTGTGATCTCATTCATCAATGTACGGTCCAGTTTGATCACATTTACCGGATATTTAAACAGCATCTGGAGGGAAGAAAATCCATTGCCAAAGTCATCCAGAGCAAATTTAATCCCCAGTTTGAGGCATTCAGCCACGAATTCCTGGAGCCGCTTTGGCATCTCATCGAAATGGGTTTCTGTCAACTCCAGCATGAGGTGGCCTTCCGGCAGTCCACTTTCCTCCAGGGTCTGACGGATGAAGGGCAGAAACGTATCATCCAGTATCTGAAGATAACTTACATTAAAAGATAACAGGAAATCCGGCTGGAAGGCAAGGATCTGCTTGCAGAGCTTGACAACCTGCCAGAACACCCATTTTCCTACGGGGAGTATCATACGAGTTTCTTCCAGCAGCGGTATGAATATTACGGGAGAAATATCCTGTCCTTGGTACTGCCAGCGAAGCAGTGTTTCTCCGCCGATGATCTGGCCGGTGTCACGGGAAACGATGGGCTGGACAACAATGCGGAAACCATCGCAGCCTCTTTCCACGCTTTCGCTCAGACTCAGAGCCATGCTGGACTTATCCTTCTGTTTTGCAATCACATCAGAAGAAAATTCACTGTATTTCAGATCAGGATTGAGCTTGGCAATGCTGATCAGTGTCATCGTATTCTCCAGAATCTCCTGCGGGGTGCCGCCGTCATCAGGAAAATGAAGGATCCCAAAAGAGGCCGCCTGCTTTGTGGACAGCTTCTGTCTGGTATAGCATTCTTCAATGGACTGCCGGAGGTTTTCCACTGCATCGCCGTCAGCATATGATATGAGCTGTTTGGAAACAGCCATAAAACGGATTCCATCCAGACGGTAGAATGTGAAGCAGCTTCCCAGCTTTTCCAGCAGGCAGTTTGAGATTGCCTGAAGAAGTGTATCGCCGGCTGCCCGTCCTTTGGAGTCATTGATGTATGTAAAGTGGTTCAGGCCAAAACCAACAATCAGAGTGGTGCTATTCTTGCCGGCGCGTGCGGCAAGGTCATTCAGCGCGGACTGTTCCCTGGGAAATCCGGTGACAGCATCCAGAGAGAAATCGCCGTCCAGCCTTGAAACACAGCCGGAAAAGAAAAGAGGAGTACTCTTATCTTCAGACCATTTAACGATACCACGGCAGTGAACCCATGTAGAATTTCCATTTTTGTCAGTCACGCGGTAGCGCAGGCTATGCACTCCTTTTTTCTGCTCCATGATGTGGCTTAGATCCTGGTGATATAAAAAGCGATCCTGCTTATTGCTGATTTTTTCGCCCCAGGCATCAATCAGGTTGTAAACGATATTGTCTGAAAAGCCGAAATCATCCTTCATATTGTCGGAGATATAGTAGAGATTTCTCTGCAGATCGCCGAAATAAAGATAATAGGGGGCTTCCGGGATGGCAACGGACTGGAAAAACGCTTCCGCATCGAAGTAATTATTCAGAATAAATGTCTGAAATACCGTTCTGCCTTCTGAAACAGGGACTATGTCATCATTCCAGATCCTTTTCGTGTCAGAGGAAAGGTTCTGATAATGATTTTCTTCTATAACTTGGCTATTTTTATCATAGGCAAGTTCAATTCGGTATTTTTTCCCATTTAGCTCGACCAGAGTATCCCTGAGAGTGTAAGTTATATGAGTCAGAGGATTGGTGTATTCCCAGTCGTGAAACATGCCCTTTGACAGAAGGAAATTTGTACAGAACGGGCAGGGAGATGAGAACCCCTGAAGCAGTTTATGGCATTTCTTTCCCTGATAATCCTGGTGTTCGAGACAGCCAAAGGTATTTCTCGCACTGTGATTCATATAGGTCAGCGTGTGGTTTCCCATCTCTATCACGAAAATGAGTTCCTGCAGGTCTTCAAAAAACTCCCAATTATTCTCCATATATGTATTCCTTCCTTACGGCAGAGCCATTTCCATATATATAAACAACATATGAAATCTGATTATTTTTTCTTCTTTATATTAAACTTCTTGCGTAGTTCTTCCAACTGAAGCTTATTGTTTCTGGATTCCATCTTAGGGAATGCCTTTACAAGACGACGGCCGATACGTGGTGTTTTGCTGCTAAGCTCCTGATAGCGCTTTTTCAGGTCAGTAATATGGCCGCGCATTTCTTCGGAGACTTCCTGTGTCTTTTCTTTCCAGTCGGCAGCAGCTTCCTGGGTTTTTTCAATCAGACCGGAAGTAGTTCCCTGCGTCTTCTCAAGCAGGCTGGAAGTAGCTTCCTGCGTCTTCTCTTTCCAGTCGGCGGCAGCTTCCTGCGTCTTTTCTTTCCAGTCGGAGGCAGCCTCCTGGGTCTTTTCTTTCAGTTCCGCGGCGGCCTCCTGTATATTCTCTCGAATGCCGGAAGCAGTCTCATCCAGTTTTTGCCTGGATACCTCCTGTTTCTCCATAGCCAGGATTACCTTTTCGTAAATATCTTTTCCGAGCTGGTCGGAAATCTCATGCAGTTCTCCGGCAATCTTCTCCATGCTTGCCAGACGTTTGTTGAACTTGAAGATGGCGGCAGCTGTCACATAAAGGTCGGCAAACATTGCAGCGCCCAGCAGTACGATCAGTACAATCCCCAGAGTGTGGGGGAGGTAGGTCAGGAGCTTATGGATCAGCGGATGGATAAAATCCATGATGGCCACACAGGCAACGCCCCATACAAGAGAGAAAATCAGGCATACGTAGCCACCGATATTAAATGGCTGTTCCGAATAGTCCCACCATTTATTATGAAATATTTTGTCCATTGCCCAGCCGGTGATGCCCTCGAGAAGGGTGACAAGGATGACAGAGGACACGTATAAGAGAATCAGGTTTTCTCTGTAGGGAGTCAGAAATGCGATGACAATAGTGACGCCGACTCCATAAATAGGGCAGATGGGACCATTAAGAAAGCCCCTGTTGACGAATCTGTGCTCTTTAAAAGCAGCAAAGCCGACCTCTGTGCACCAGCCTAGAAATCCGTATACGAAAAAGTAAAGTAATATGTAGTAAATGTCCATAAAATATACCTCATTTTGTTTTGTAATCTCAGGTGAATCCCGCGCGAATCTATGCAGGAACGTAAAAAGCTGTTATTTATAGAGTAAATCTTGCGACAAAAAATGTCAATCTATTTGACTTACAGCGGGAAAAGATTTATAATCCCTTATAGAGAATAATTATCAATACCAAAAACAGATTACAGGAGAGAGTCATGAGGTTAAAAGAGGGCAGGAACCATCATACTTACCAGGTACAGGAGATAAATACAGAACTGAATCTGGAGCGCAGGCTGGAAGCGCTTGGGCTTACCACGGGGTCCAATATCACGATTTTAAACAATGATAAAAAGGGAGCCATTACCGTGAGGTTCCGTGGCACAAGATTTGCCATGGGAAAAAGGATCGCTGACAACATTGTGGTCGAGGAGGTCCGGGCATGAGTGATAAGGTAATTAATGTAGGATTCATAGGGAATCCAAACTGCGGGAAAACAACATTATTTAACGCATACACAGGCGCCAATCTGAAGGTGGCAAACTGGCCGGGAGTTACGGTTGAGAAGAAAGAGGGCAAAGCATTCTACAAAGACCAGGAATTCAAGCTGATTGACCTGCCGGGGATATACAGCCTGACCTCGTATACGATGGAAGAAAAGGTATCCAGGGAATGTATTATGAGCGACGAGGTGGACGTCATTGTAGACGTGGTGGATGCCTCCTGTCTGGAGCGGAATCTTTATCTGACACTGCAGCTTATTGAACTGGGAAAGCCGGTCGTCCTGGCACTGAATATGATGGATATCGTGGAAGAGCGGGGAATGGAGATCGACCTGCACCGCCTTCCTGAGATGCTGGGCATTCCCGCGATTCCAGTGTCCGCCAGGAAGATGAGCGGGCTGGAGATATTGATGCATGCGGTGGCACATCACAAGGATTATGCAAGACAGAGTCCTTTTATCCATCACCATCCACAGAACACAAAACATGTACATAACCATCACCGTGATTATGCTATGGTGTATCAGGATGAGATCGAGGATAAGATAGATCTGCTTATAGAACAGTTTCAGCGCAGATATCCTGAGATGGAAAATAAAAGATGGCATGCCATCAAGATGCTGGAGCAGGATCATGCGGTTATGGAAAAATATCCCCTGAATATGCCGGAGGTTATGGACCGCAGTTACGAGAAGGATATTATTAATCAGAAATATGATTTTATAGAAGAGATTATCCAGGAGACACTGGTAAATAAGAGTAAAAAAGAGGAGAAGACGGACAGAATTGACCAGTTCATGACCAGCAAATGGCTGGGGCTGCCTATCTTTCTGGCGATTATGGCCCTTGTTTTCTTTCTCACATTTACTGTGGGAGACTGGCTGAAGGGATATTTTGAAATCGGACTCGAATGGATTTCCGGGGCAGCGGGCAGTCTGCTTGTCTCCTGGAATGTGAATGCTATGCTGCAGTCTCTGATTGTGGATGGAATTATTTCGGGAGTCGGAGGAATCCTGACATTTTTGCCGAATATCTTTATCCTGTTCCTGGCGCTTGCCTTTTTAGAGGACAGCGGTTACATGGCGAGAGTGGCATTCGTAATGGATGATATCATGGGGCATCTGGGACTTTCCGGCAGGGCATTCCTGCCCATGCTGCTTGGATTTGGGTGCTCCGTTCCTGCGATTATGGCATCCAGAGCCCTGGAGAATAAAAAAGACAGGCTGAAAACCATCATGGTAACGCCTTTCATGTCCTGCAGCGCAAGACTGCCGATTTACGTACTCTTTTCTTCTATGTTTTTTGGAAAGAATGCAATGCTGGTTTGTTATTCCATGTATCTGCTGGGGATTCTTGTGGCAATCACAACGGCCTTTGTTCTTTCAAAGATCGATGGAAGTAAAGCGGAACATTCACTGCTGATTGAACTTCCGGAGTATAAGGCTCCGAATATCAGGACAATTGCTATTTATGTATGGGAAAAGGTAAAAGATTATCTGACCAAGGCAGGAACCGTTATTTTCATAGCGTCAATTATCATGTGGATTATTCTGAACTTTGGAACCACCGGATATGTGACAGACATTTCCCAGAGTTTCGGATCAGTTATTGGCAAGGCTGTGGTGCCAATATTTAAACCCCTGGGGCTTGGTTACTGGCAGATCATTGTAGCCCTGATCTCTGGAATCGCCGCAAAAGAGGTGGTTGTATCCAGCTGCAGCGTACTGTTCGGAATTCAGAACATCACTACAGGCCATGGAATGACAAGCTTTGTAGGAGCGCTGGGGGCGATGGGGTTCGGACCGGCCAACGCCTATGCATTTATGGTGTTCTGTCTGCTCTACGTACCTTGTACGGCCACAATTGCTACCATAAACCGGGAGGTCGGAAGTAAAAAAATCACAGTCGGGATCGTATTTTTCCAGCTGGCAGTGGCCTGGGCCGTAAGCTTCCTGGCGTACCACATATCAGGGGTGTTCTTCGGCGGAGTTTAAGAGAGGCACATGCGGGACGCGGGATGCTTAGTTACTCATGGAAGATTTCAAATATTAAGATTATGAAAACCAGCTTGAAACTATATTGAAGGAGTATTTATGAAAAGGAATAGAGCTGCATATCTGGCGCTGATTGTAATTACAATGGCACTGGGTCTTGCGTCAAGGAAGTTTGGAGCCTGGCTGCCGGCATTTCTGAGGGACTATGCGGGGGATGCCCTGTGGGCTATGATGGTGTTTTGGGGGCTGGGCTTTATATTTTCTAAAACGTCTACTGTAAAAGTTATGCTGGCGGCATTGGCGTTCTCTTTTGCAATAGAGTTTTCCCAGTTGTATCAGGCAGATTGGATAAATGCATTACGCCACACTACTTTGGGAGGGCTGATTTTGGGATATGGCTTTCTATGGAGTGATTTGGTATGTTATACTGTTGGGGTACTTACAGGAGTGGGAATTGAACGCGGGATAGTGTACAGACATGGGAAAAAATAATGAAGAATCATTCATCGTATGTGTGCTGTAAGATTGAAAGCGTGAAAATAATGAATAAACAGACGTTTGGGCGTTTTTTATGGAGGAGAAATGATGATGCACAATATTAAGCTGGTTTTGGAATATGATGGAGCACGCTATCAGGGATGGCAGAGACTTGGAAAGGGAGAGTCTACGAATACTGTTGCGAACAAATTGCTGGAGGTTATTCATAAGATGACTGCTGAGGATGTGGAGCTGTTTTGTGGGGCGAGGACTGAAGTGGGGGTTCATGCTTATGGGCAGGTGGTTAATTTTAAGACTACTTCTGATATGAAAGCGGATGAGATACGTCAGTATTTGAACCGTTATCTGCCAATGGATATTGCGGTTCTGTCGGCAGAGGAGATGCCGGAGCGTTTTCATGCTTCACTGAATGCAAAATTAAGAACTTACCAGTATCGGATAGCGATAGGTGCGGTTCCCAGTGTATTTAACCGCAAGTATACTTACTATGCCTTCCGCACCCCGGATATTGGGATTATGCAGCAGGCTGCTCTTTTGCTGGCTGGAAGACATGACTTTAAAAACTTTTCTACTGTTAAGAAGAGTAAATCTACGGAAAAAGAAATTTACAATATAGATATTTATGGGGATACAGATGAGATCCAGATTAGCCTTCGGGCAAATGACTTCCTGCATAATATGCCGAGAATGATTATCGGTACATTGATGGATATCGGACTTGGGAAACGGAAGATGGAATGCATTGAGGCAATCTTTAAGGGGGAGGAAGAAGCCAGCGCACCATGCGATCCTAAGGGGATGTTTTTGAAGAATGTGGGGTATTAGGCGGCGGGTATGGGGCCGCTGTACGGAATTGGAATATGCCTCTCCCGGATACGGTATTAGGGCACTAATGCCCTAAAAGACGCATCCGGGAGAGGCATATTCCAATTCCGTACAGCTGGTCTCATGACAACCGGAAGGGGGAATGGCTTGCCGGGAGGCGTATGAGACGGGGAAGGCGGATCGGGATGGGCTGTGAGGGAGTGTATTGGCTGGGAAGTTAGTTTATAAATGGGTCCGCAAGCGTGGCTAAAGCACGCCTGCTAATCTTTGCTTGATTTCTGGATATGAGGGATACTATAATGAATGGGTAGGGAAAAGGCGGGAGACGGTGGTTAACTTTTATATAAGTTTTGTATTTTGGTAATGCAGATGGAAATGCGAGGGGAAAAAGGAGGTTTTTAATGTTTCAGTCTATGAGTGCACAGGAGCTGGCGGCGAAGGGGGCGGTTCTGATTGAGGATATACAGGATGGATTTTCGCGGTACAGATCGGTGATTCTAAAAGGGGAAAAGATCGCTATGCAGCATTTTCTGGAGCGGTGCCTGGCAGTTAATGAGGAGGGCTCTTTTGCGGATTTTTATTATTCGGTGCTGGTTCCTAAGGTACAGCGGGAGTTTGCTGCTGGATTGAGTGATGCGGAAAAAAATGTGTTTTTGAAGTTTGAAACGGATTCCAGACAGGTATACTATCCCTTACGGGAGGATAATCTGGAATTTCTTGCGGATATTACTGCCAGGAACTGGTTGTTTTCAACTTTTTATTTTACGAAGTTAAGAGCGGTGGTATGGGGGAATTATAATCTGGAATATCCTTTGTTTTGTGAAGATGATGAGACATTGGAGATTTATAAAAATATTGCGGGAGACTGCGGATTGGAGTTGATATAAATGATAGAAGACAGAAGAATAGCGGATTCAAGAGTGGAAACGGTGCATATGGTGCGGCCGAATCATCTGAATGCGGCGGGGCGTCTGTTCGGCGGAATTCTGATGCAGTGGCTGGATGATGTGGCCGGGCTGGTGGCAAAACGGCATACAAGGGGAAATATTATAACGGCGTCGGTAGATAACCTGAGATTTATCCAGGGTGCCTATCAGAAGGATGTGATCGTGATTATCGGCAAGGTGACTTATGTGGGTAATACATCCATGGAGGTCAGGGTGGATACTTATGTGGAAAATATGGACGGAATGCGCCGGCCGATTAACCGCGCCTATTTTACCATGGTTGCTCTGGATGAGAACGACAAGCCAAAGCGGGTGCCGCGCCTGATTCTGGAGAGTGAGGAAGAGAAAGCGGAATGGGAAGCAGCGGAAAAGAGAAGAGAAATGCGCATAAAAAGGAAAGAAGAAGGCTTTTAGGCCTCCTTCTTTTTTCGTTTATCTGCCGGGATGGCGTTTTCATTTTTTCTTCATAAAAGAGCTGACCATGTTGATGGTTCTGTCAATCTGTGCCTGTTCTTCTCTGGATTTTCCTTCTTTGAGCATTTCAAGAATCAGGGACATTTCGTCTCCGGAAAAATTGATCCCCTTTTTGTTTGCATTTGTGATCAAAGCGAGCATGATGGGAGCCAGATCCCTGCCGGATTTGCCGGCAGTCTGGGCTGCTGCCATCTGGATCAGCTCCAATTTTATCGGATCAATATTTTTCATAGCCGGATTGTTCATCCATTCGTTCATCTATAACATCTCCTTCCATAAATGAATCATTTGCCATGGGGTTATTTTCTGCTGAAACGTTTTGCGGCGGTTTTTTCCCCGCTGATGCAGGCTCCCACGGAGCATTCCCATGGGAAATGTTTTCTGCGGCATCTTTTACATCGAATTCTTTTTCTTCTGTGCCTGTGTTTTCCCCGGAACCCTGGTCAAAAGACATGTCGCCGGAAAACATATTATTGTACATCTGGAACATATTCTGCTGGTCCGGCGTGAGCATTCCCATCATCATATCCATTGGGTTGAATCCGCCGGAGAAGAGATCTCCCATACCGCCCATGCTGCCGGCTCCTCCTCCGAAGGGCCCGCCAGAGCCGCTTTCAGATGAAAAAGCGCTGTCTGTGCCTGAAAAAGCATTTTCCTGACCCTGTGAGCTTTCCTGAAACATCTGGACCATATCCATTATATTCATCATATTCAGAAATGTGTCCATCATTTCCGCCTGTTGCTTGGGCAGATAGGGCCTTAATTCCTGGAGCATCCCCATCATGGATGGCATCTGGCCGCTGCCAAAGGCCTGACTATGTAAATCATTTTCAAAATTCTGAAAATAGGAGATGGTATGCTGAAGCTCCTGGAATTTTATGAATACTCCTAAAAACTGCTGGTTAGAAGCAGGAGTGTAGGGCAGAAAAAGCTTCAGCATCTGAAGCTGAGGCGGTGTAACAAGCTCATCAAACGGTGTCATTGGTTTTGGCGTTTTCTCTTCCATATTCACTCCTGTTTATTACGTTGTAAATATATATGATGAGAAGTATAAAAATATGAGGATTGGATAAGACTAAAGTAAGGGTTCTTACATACTATAATAGGGAATAGAAAGGGAACGGTGGTATAGACTATGAAAAGAAAACTGATTATCGATGGAAATGCTGTATATGAGATAGATGAGGACTGTATGCTAAAGAAACGCATGGAAGGAAAAAAAGAAAACAAAGAGCAGAATGACAAAGGTAAGTCACAGCACCAGAATCGGGCAAGACCATAAAAAGCGGGCAGGCCCACTTCAACTCCCCATCCCCTCCTTTATGAGGGGTTTTTATGATACAGGGAATTCCGGCGGAATTTCCTGTATCATAAAATAACCCCGGCACAGTGAGCTGTACCGGGGTTATTTTTATTCCCTGCCCCAGGGTGCCCGAAACAAAAGTGTTACGGGATGGCCAGGGGCAGGTAGATTTATGTTCTGGTAAGGTTTTACAGTATTGGGATTAGCATCCGCAGTTGTTTCCGCAGCCATTGCCGCATCCGCCGCCGAAGCCGCCGCAGCAGCACAGTAACAGGATAATCCATATGCAGCTGTCATTTCCGCCGCAGCCATTGCCGCATCCGCCAAAGCCGTTGCCGCCGCAGCAGAACAGCAGGATGATGATCCACAGGCATGAAGACATACCGTTTCCGCATCCTCCGCAATTATTTTCGCATCCACATCCGCAGTTTGTAGCACTTAAATCACTCATGTTAAATCCTCCATATATGTTTGATTACAGTTCATAATATGTAGCGGGTTCCAAATGTGTGAAAAGATTTCCTGAATTATTTTAAAAAAGATTTTTATACGCTTTTAATATCCTGCAGAGATTCTTTCACACCTATTTTATAGCGCATGTGTTAACTTGAAAGCAGGAAAGGAAGGGATTGTCATGAAGGAACAGTCTAAAGGATACAGACAGCTTTTAAGCGATGAGGAAGAACTGAATAATCTCTGCAGGGTAATCAGAAATTATGTAAATGGCTGGAGGTGGGAAGAGTGTGACAGACTCATTCCTAAATATATGGGGCTATACCCTGACAGCGCGGTACCGCACAATCTGATGGGAATTGTACTGGAGAAGAGGGGGCGGCATACGGATGCCATGAAACATTTCAGGGCCGCGTGTGCGCTGGATGCATCCTATGCTCCGGCCAGCTTTAATATGGCATTATACTCTGCATTTGAAAAGGAACGAAGCGCAGAACCGGCTTACGACGAGCAAGACTGTGCAGGGCGCAGAAAAATAGAAAGTGATGATTTTTTCGTGTGAAGGGCATAAATGGCCCTGGGCAAGTGTTGCAATGCAGGAAATTCTGAAGTAAGATAGCAGATAGGAAATGTCAGAGGAAATGATAGGATGAAAGAAGACAGCAGAAAACCGGATCTGTTTCTGAAACAGCTTATGGAGGCTGAGAAGGAACAGAGCGGAAAAGGCAGGTTAAAAATATTTTTCGGATACGCAGCAGGCATAGGGAAGACCTATGCCATGCTGTCGTCTGCACACAGGGCGAAAGATGCAGGGATTGACGTGGTGGCAGGATACATAGAACCCCATACAAGGCCGGAGACCATGGCACTGACCAGGGGGCTGGAAATGCTCTCGGTAAAGGATGTGGAATATCACGGGATACGTCTCCATGAATTTGACCTGGAGGCGGCCCTGTTCAGAAAACCGGAGCTGATTCTGGTGGATGAACTGGCTCATACCAACGCACAGGGGTGCATCCATGCCAAACGATACCAGGATATAAAGGAGCTTCTGAAGGCAGGAATCAATGTCTACACAACGGTTAATGTACAGCATTTAGAGAGCCTTAATGATACCATAGCAGGAATTACCGGTGTGATTGTCCGTGAACGGATTCCGGACAGCGTATTTGATGAGGCGGATCAGGTGGAGATGGTGGATATTGAACCGGAGGAGCTGCTGGAGCGGCTGAAGACCGGGAAGATATACAAAGAAAAGCAGGCAGACCGGGCGCTGTCCAATTTTTTCACAAAAGATAATCTTATCTCTTTGCGGGAGATTGCACTGCGTCGAATGGCGGACCGGGTGAATCTCGCACAGGACAGTATGATCCATGCAAGCAATGAGACGGCAGAGCATCTGATGGTATGCCTGTCCCCTTCCCCTTCCAATGGAAAGGTGATCCGTCAGGCGGCGAGGATGGCGAACGCATTTCACGGTAAACTGACGGCACTCTATGTTGAGACGCCGGATTCGGCCAATATGTCCAAGTCAGATCATAAAGGACTGAATGATAATACACGGCTGGCGGAACAGCTGGGGGCGAAAATCGTGACGTCCTACGGCAATGATATTGTGGAAGAGATTGCCGCGTATGCGAAGGCGGCCCGCGTATCCAAAATTGTTCTGGGAAGAACCTATACGAAAAGAAGGCTTCTGTTTATCCGAGACAGTGTGTCAGAGCAGCTTTCAAGGCTGGCGCCGAATCTGGAAATCTTTCTGATTCCGGATGCCTATGATAAGCGATACAGAGGCCGTGCAAAGAAACGCCGGGAGGAGACTTACAAAAAGGCCTGGCAGGATGCGCTTATCTGTGCGGGAAGCCTGGGGGCGTCTACCGGAATTGCCCTTATCTTCACAAGGCTGGGTTTCAGCGATGCAAATCTGATTATGGTATATATTCTGGGTGTACTGACATCGGCTATGTTTACAAGCCATCAGATATGGGGGATTATCACGAGTATTCTCAGCGTCCTGGTCTTTAATTATTTTTTCACAGAGCCGGTTAGGACGCTTTCTGTAAATGACCCTGCATATTTTATTACATTTTTTGTCATGTTTGTGACAGCCCTTTGCAGTTCTGCATTGACAAAGCAGGTGAAGAACTATGCCCGGCAGAATGCCAGAAAAGCATACCGGACAGAACTGCTTCTGGAGACCAGCAGAAAGCTGCAGGATGCAGGCACAACGCAGGAGATTGCATCCAGGACGATCCAGCAGCTGGGGATGCTTCTGGAGAAAAATATTTATTTCTATCTCGGAAAGCCTTCGGCCGATAACCGGCCGATTGTATATAAGAAGGATCCGGAGGTACCGGATGTCCTAAGCGATGCCGAGCTGGGCGTTGCTCAGTGGACCTTCCGCAATAATAAGCATGCGGGATATTCTACCCGGACGCTTCCCGGAGCCCGCTGCCTGTTTTCGGCGGTGAGAAGCGGGGACAGGGTTTTTGCGGTTGTGGGGATTGATATGGAGAAAAAAGAGATTCCGGCATTCGAAGAAGGGGTTATGGGCGCAATCCTGAATGAGTGTGCCTTTGCGCTGGAGAAGGAAGCGCTCCTTGCACAGCAGCAGGAGATTGATATGAAGCTGCAGAAGGAACAGCTGAGAGCCAACCTGCTGCGCTCCATTTCCCATGATCTGCGGACTCCCCTGACCAGTATATCCGGGAATGCGGAAACACTTCTGATCAATGAAGGGAAAGTGGAAAAAGAGCAGCGGAAAAAGATTTACAAAGATATCTATGATGATTCCATGTGGCTGATTAATCTGGTAGAGAATCTCCTCTCAGTAACCCGGATAGAGAATGGTACAATGGAACTGAATCTTCAGGGCGAGATTGTGGAGGATGTGATAGAGGAAGCATTGCACCACGTGAACCGGAGGGGAAAAGAACAGAAGATACATGTGGAGTGCGATGAACTGCTGATGGCGAAGATGGATGTGAAACTGATGCTCCAGGTACTGATTAATCTGACGGATAACGCTGTAAAATATACACCGGCTGGCTCAGATATCCGGATTAAGGCAGAAAAACAGGGAGATAGGGCGGTCATCTCGGTAACAGATAACGGGCCGGGAATTCCGGCGGAGCAAAAGTCCAAGCTGTTCCAGATGTTTTATACGGCGGGCCACGCGGTCTCGGACGGCCGGCGCGGGATGGGACTGGGGCTGACGTTGTGTAAATCGATTGTGAATGCCCATGGAAGTAAACTTAAGGTATATGACAATGTTCCGAAGGGAACAGTATTTCGTTTTGAATTAGAAGTGGAGGAAGTAACATTATGACAGTAAATGGCAAACCTTTTATTCTTGTCGTCGAGGATGATATGCCGGTCAAAAATCTGATTACAACAACGCTGGAATCCCAGGATTACAAATACGAGACGGCTGCCACCGGAAACCAGGCGGTTATGGCTGCGGCTTCCGGCAATCCGGATATCATCCTGATGGACCTGGGGCTGCCGGATATGGATGGCATCGAGGTGATCCGTAAAATCAGAACGTGGTCTGTGGCCCCGGTCATTGTAATCAGTGCAAGAAGCGATGACAGAGATAAGGTAGAGGCTCTGGATGCGGGGGCGGATGACTATCTGACAAAGCCCTTCAGCGTGGAGGAGCTGCTGGCGAGGCTGCGCTCTACACTGCGCCGGATTCAGTATCTCATGCGGACAAAAGATCAGAATTCCAGTGTGTTCAAAGATGGGGATCTGGTGATAGATTACGGCGCGGGGACGGTTTTTGTGGGGGAGAAAGAGATTCATCTTATGCCGCTGGAGTACAGTCTCCTCTGCCTGCTTGCGCAGAATGTGGGGAAAGTGCTGACATACCAGTTTATTCTGGATAAAGTATGGGTGAATGCGATTGAGAGCGATATGTCCTCTCTTAGAGTGTATATGGCTTCTCTCCGTAAAAAAATAGAAAAAGATAAATCCAATCCGCGGTATATACAGACCCATATAGGCGTAGGGTACCGGATGCTGCGTGTGGATGAAAAAACAGATTAAGAGCAGATATAATATAGAATTTTTAAGAAGATCCTGGAATCCTGATAGCAAACAGTAGACAGGGACAACATTTCTGAATACCATATTAAAAAAGGTGTTTTTATGAAATGGGTAAAGCAGACTGTAGGATATTGGTGCCCGGATATCATAACTAATAAATACCTGGGACAGGATGTGCGTGTGGCGGTGCTGGATACCGGAATTACGCTTCATCCTGATTTTGATAGGCGAATTATCGGTTTCCGCGATTTTGTAAATAATAAAGAGAAAATATATGACGACGGGAAACACGGAACCCATGTTTCCGGAATTCTGGCAGGAAGCGGCAGGCTATCCTCGGGGGTATATGCGGGAATGGCGCCTAAGGCAGAGATTCTGGTCGGAAAGGTGTTGGATGAAACGGGGAACGGCTCGGTGGAACATGTCCTGGATGGGGTAGACTGGCTGCTGGATATCCACAAAAAGGTGAGGCTTCGCATTGTGAATATCTCAGTGGGGACACAGCCCGGAGTGGAAAAAGCGCAGGAACAGAGACTCATAGATGCTGTGGAATCGCTTTGGGATGAAGGGCTTGTGGTAGTCGTTTCTGCCGGAAATTACGGACCGGGTGCGGGTACGGTGGCAGTTCCGGGAACCAGCAGGAAGGTGATAACTGTGGGGGCGGTGGGTGAGAAGAAGACCATAGTGGGAGGGCGCAGCGGCAAGGAGTGGAATTATTCCGGCAACGGACCGACGGAGGCCTGCATTATTAAGCCGGATCTTCTGGCGCCGGGGACGAATATCCTGAGCTGCAACGGGGAGTATACGAACCGGTGGCAGAAACCGTATGTTGTGAAAAGCGGTACTTCAATGGCAACCCCCGTGGTGTCGGGAGCAATTGCCTGTATGCTGTCAAAATTTCCGGATATGACCAATGTGGAAGTGAAGCTGAAGCTCCGGGAATCCTGTGTCAGAAATGAGTATGCGGCACAGGGCTGGGGAATGATCAATGTCGGAAAGATGTTTTCCATATGATGTATTTTGGGGGAAAATGTATATTTCAGGGAAAGAGTGCTGTCTGCATAACTTGTACCTGAAGTTTTTTAACTTATAGATGAACTTCGTAAATATCATAAAAAGGCGGGTGTCAAGAAAAAACACTTGACACCCGCTTTGCTTTTTAGTATGATAACAAAGGTGATTATGGTGAATGAGATTTTAGAACAGGCGTTATTATATGATTTTTATGGTGAGCTTCTCACAGATCACCAAAAAGAGATTTACGAGCAGTTTGTGCTGGAAGATCTGTCATTAAGCGAGATTGCACAGGCGGAAGGAATCAGCAGACAAGGTGTCCATGATCTGGTCAGGCGCTGTCAGAAGATTCTGGAGGGCTATGAGAGCAAGCTGCATCTTGTAGAGAAGTTTCTTTCTGTAAAAAAGATGGTGCACGAGATTAATGATGCGCTTGATTCCTATGAGAATCAGAGTGTGGAGCCAGAAGTGATGGCTGAGAGAATCCGGAGGATTTCGGATACAATTATAGAGGAGTTATAGAATGGCATTTGACAGTTTAACTGAAAAGCTTCAAAACGTATTTAAAAACCTCCGCAGTAAGGGGCGGCTTACAGAAGATGATGTTAAGGCGGCTCTGAAGGAAGTCAAGATGGCGCTTCTGGAAGCGGATGTCAACTTCAAGGTAGTTAAGGGATTTGTCAAAGATGTGCAGGAACGCGCAGTCGGCCAGGACGTGATGAACGGACTGAATCCGGGCCAGATGGTCATCAAGATCGTGAACGAAGAGATGGTCAGGCTGATGGGCTCCGAGACAACGGAGATTCAGCTGCAGCCGGGCAGTGCGATTACTGTGATTATGATGGCAGGCCTTCAGGGAGCCGGTAAGACAACGACCACTGCCAAGCTGGCAGGAAAGTACAAGTTAAAGGGAAAGAAGCCGCTGCTTGTGGCATGTGACGTATACAGACCCGCCGCAATTAAGCAGCTACAGATAAATGGAGAGAAGCAGGGCGTGGAAGTCTTTTCCATGGGAGACAAGAACAAGCCTGCTGATATTGCAAAAGCGGCTTATGAGCACGCTGTAAAGAACGGCAACAATATTGTGATTCTGGATACCGCCGGCCGTCTTCACATTGATGAGGACATGATGGCTGAGCTCCAGGAGATCAAAGAGGCAGTCACTGTGCATCAGACGATACTGGTTGTAGATGCGATGACCGGCCAGGATGCGGTAAATGTTGCCGGAAGTTTTCACGAGAAGATCGGAATCGACGGAGTCATTGTTACAAAGCTGGACGGTGACACCCGCGGCGGTGCGGCGCTTTCTATCAAGGCCGTAACAGGAAGACCGATTCTCTATATAGGTATGGGAGAAAAACTTTCCGATCTGGAACAGTTTTACCCTGACAGAATGGCTTCCCGTATTCTCGGTATGGGAGATGTCCTGACCCTGATTGAAAAAGCAGGGGCCGAGATGGACGAAGACAAAGCCAAAAAGATGGCAGAGAAGATGAAAAAAGCCCAGTTCGACTTCGATGATTATCTGGAGAGCATGAGCCAGATGAAGAAAATGGGCGGTCTGTCAAGCGTTATGAGCATGATGCCCGGTTTAGGCGGTATGGGCGGCAAGCTGCCGGACCTGGATTCTGAGGAGAATGACAAGAAGATGGCCCGTATGGAAGCCATGATCTACTCCATGACACTGGAAGAACGAAGCAACCCAGATCTGCTGAATCCATCCAGAAAGCACAGGATCGCGCGAGGCGCCGGTGTGGATATTTCAGAAGTGAACCGTATGGTGAAGCAGTTCAATGAGGCCAAGAAGATGATGAAGAAGCTTCCGGGCATGATGGGCGGCATAGGTGGTAAGAAAGGTAAGTTTAGACTTCCTTTTTAACACATAAATTAACAAAAAAGAAAAAATGATAAGAAGAGGTGAAAGAAATGGCAGTAAAAATCAGATTAAAAAGAATGGGACAGAAGAAGGCTCCTTTCTATAGAATCGTAGTTGCAGATTCCAGATCTCCAAGAGATGGCAAGTTTATCGAGGAAATCGGAACATATGATCCGAACCTGGAGCCAAGCGGAATTAAGGTAGACGAGGAAGCAGCTAAGAAGTGGTTAAACAACGGAGCTCAGCCTACAGAAGTAGTAGGAAAAATCTTAAAAGCAGCAGGTATTGAGAAATAAGCTGTTCCGCGGAGGTGGCTTAGATGAAAGAATTAGTTGAAGTAATTGCGAAAGCATTAGTAGACGACCCGGACAGCGTTGTTGTTTCTGAGAGACAGGACGGCAGAACTACTGTGATAGAAGTTCGTGTCGCTGACGGCGATATGGGCAAGGTCATTGGAAAACAGGGCCGTATTGCAAAGGCAATCCGTTCTGTAGTGAAGGCAGCCGCTGCCAAGGAAGATAAGAGAGTTGTTGTTGATATCGTACAATAGCAGAAAATAAGGGGACAGCCTTCATGCGCCAGCATAAAGAGACTGCCCCTTTCCTTTTATCCGGAAAATGGCGGTACTAGAGTGTGTTTGAAAATTGCTTGTTGCAAGATGTTGTCCCAGTTTGCGGGATATTTACTGCCAAATTTAGGAGGCGTAGTGGGCTACGTTGACTGGATTTGGCAGTAAATAGACCGTGAAATGGGGCGGCATATTGCGGCAATGAATTTTCAAGCACGCTCTAATAAGAAAATCATATACAGGAGAAGAATATGGAACAGTTCTTACAGGTGGGGGTGATATCCTCTACTCATGGAATCCGCGGGGAGGTCAAGGTATTTCCTACGACGGATGATGCGGCAAGATTTAAAGGTTTAAAACAGGTGATACTTGATACGGGAAAAGAACACATCCCTATGGAGATACAGGGCGTTAAGTTTTTTAAACAGTTCGTGATTGTAAAGTTTAAGGGGATTGATAATATAAATGATGTTGAAAAATATAAAGGAAAAAGTCTGCTGGTGGACCGTGAGGATGCGGTCAGCCTGGAGGAGGACGAGTATTATATCGCGGATCTGATCGGCATGAAGGTGTACACCGAAGAAGGAGAGTTCGGTATGTTGAAGGATGTGATTGAGACCGGAGCGAATGAAGTCTATGTGGTGGAGTCTCCGGATCACGGAGAAGTGCTGATTCCGGCGATTCACGACTGCATACTGGATGTGAATGTGGAAGAACAGACGATGAAGGTACATTTGCTGGAGGGGCTTATATCATGAATTTTCACATTTTAACTTTATTTCCGGAAATGGTGATGGACGGTTTGAATACAAGCATTATAGGGCGGGCTGTGAATAACGGCCTGCTGTCAATTGAAGCCGTGAATATCCGGGATTATGCATTTAACAAACACCAGAGCGTGGATGATTATCCTTATGGGGGAGGCGCCGGCATGTTGATGCAGGCGGAGCCGGTATACCTGGCGTATGAATCCATTGAAGAGCGGTTGGAGAAGAAGCCCAGGGTGATATATCTTTCCCCCCAGGGGAAGACATTCAGCCAGCGGATGGCGGAGGAACTGGCACAGGAAGAGGAATTGGTGCTGTTATGCGGCCATTACGAGGGGATTGACGAGAGAGTTCTGGAAGAGATTGTGACGGATTATGTCTCTATAGGGGATTATGTGCTTACGGGAGGAGAACTTCCTGCTATGGTCATGGTGGATGCTATTTCACGGCTGGTTCCGGGAGTTCTGCATAATGACGTGTCGGCGGAGTTTGAATCCTTTCAGGATAACCTGCTGGAATACCCGCAGTATTCAAGACCGGAAGAATGGCATGGAAAAAAAGTGCCGGAGGTACTGCTTTCAGGGCACCATGCTAATATCGAAAAGTGGCGCAGGGAACAGTCCATATTGAGGACAAAAGAAAGAAGGCCGGATCTACTACAAAATCGGGATTTAGGGAACG
>LDAQ01000077.1 GCA_001028025.1 Faecalicatena fissicatena
GCCGCTAATCAAAATCGGAGCCGGCATGGTGAACACCGCGGACACTTGCGAGAATTCTGATGAATTCTCACTGCGGGTCTGCTTGCTTCCAGGCCTTGTGGGCCTGGAAGCAGTTCACATGCCGGCTCCGATTTTGATGAAGCGGCACTAATGCCCTGATACAGCATCCGGGAGAGGCATATTCCAATTCCGCACAGCTGGTCGCATCCTGCCGGCAGTAAAACCCATTTCTTCCCGGGAGGACCTCAACGGGGGAGGCGGATTATGTGGAACTGGTGATACGCTATTTCGGAATTTACGATTCTACGGAGTATCCCTAGAATAAATTGATACTGCTGCCCCAAAACCTTCTGGCGCCAATTCTTTTACGCATATCCAACTCAATCCGCTGCCCCCGAAACTGCCGCCCGGATGAGGCCCAGCCTGGGGGACGCGGGATGCTTTGCCGGCGGCGGGAAGTGGTATGCTGATTTTTGAAGCCTCATAGCGTGCCCTAGAAGTTCTAGCCGCGAAAAAACCGCATCTTATGGAGGATAATTGATCTCCAAATCAATTATCCAGAGCGTCTGAGCTTAGAAAGCATCGGCTTTCTAAGTGAATACATACGCTCGGTTCCATAAGATGCGGCTTTTTCGCGGCTAGAACTTCTGGCACATCGTAAAATAAGTAACTGGGGATTAAGCTGGAATAAATTTTCGAGAGTGCTGCTCCACAAACGCAGGCGTAGCGGGCTACGCTGAGGCTTGTGGGGCAGTGCTATCGGAAATTTAGGCCTGCTTAATCCCCAGTTAATTATTAGACGATGTGCCTGGCTAAGCGGCCGGTTTCAAAAATCAGCATACCACTTCCCGCCGCCGGCAAAGCATCTCGCGTCCCCCAGGCGGACCTTATCCCCCTATGACTCCTCAGCTCTCGCTGCGATTTCTTTTTCCTGTACTTCTGTCGGAGCCTGCTCATATCTTGAGAATTCGTAAGCATATGTGCCGCGGCCTCCTGTCATGGACCGGAGTACGGTGCAGTATCCAAACAGTCCGGTCATTGGAATATCTGCCTCAATGACCTGCTTGCCGCCTGCAATTGGGTTCATTCCCAACACACGGCCGCGTCTCTTGTTCAGATCTCCCATAACGTCTCCTGTATATTCATCCGGAACGGTAACCTTTAATGAAGCAATTGGCTCAAGGAGTACCGGGCCGGCTTCCATGAAGCCTTTCTTGAATGCCTGGACGGTTGCTGTCTTAAATGCCATCTCGGAGGAATCTACCGGATGGTAGGAACCATCATACAGAATTCCTTTTACTCCTACTACCGGATATCCGGCAAGAGGGCCTTTTACTACAGAATCCTGCAGACCCTTTTCAACAGCTGGGAAGTAGTTCTTCGGAACAGCTCCGCCGACAACCACTTCTTCAAATATGTATGGTGTATCCAGATCGCCGGACGGTTCAAATCTCATCTTAACATGACCGTACTGTCCATGTCCGCCTGACTGTTTCTTATACTTTGTATCCACATCAGATTTCTTGCGGATTGTCTCCCGGAATGCAACCTTCGGCATCTCCAGTGTTATCTCAACTTTGTATCTGTTTGCAAGCTTGCTTGCCGTAATCTCCAGATGCTGGTCCCCCATACCATAAAGTAAAGACTGACGGTTCTCACTGTCATTGACAGCCTTCAGTGTCATATCCTCGGCCATCATCTTAGCCAGGGCCTGTGAAACCTTATCATCATCTCCTTTATTCTTTACAGCATATTTCATATATGTATATGGGATCGAATAATCTGTCTTCGCATAAGAAACCTGTGTACCCTTTGTAGAAAGAGTGTCTCCTGTTCTGGTGTTTGACAGTTTCGCAATGGCACCGATATCTCCTGCGAACAGCTCTGTAACTTCGGCCGGTTTATTGCCGCATATGGTATAAAGCTTGCCTGGCTTCTCTTCTGCATCCGTATCTGCATTGTAAAGGATATCATCTCCTTTTAATACACCGGAACAAACCTTGATAAAGGAATACTTTCCGATAAAGGGGTCGACCATAGTCTTAAAGACATAAGCGGTCTTTGCTTTTGAGAAGTCATAATTTGCTTCAAAAATGTCATTGGTTGTTCTGTTAATTCCTGCACAGCTTCTTCTGTCCGGACTCGGGAAGAATCTTACAATATCTGAAAGAAGATTGGCAACCCCCTGTGCCTGAAGATTGGAACCCATGCCCACGGGAACAATATCCCCGTCCATAACTTCTGTACGCATGGCTGCACGGATCTCCTCAACAGAGAACTCTTCTCCTGCGAAATATCTCTCCATGAAATCTTCACTTGTCTCAGCCACTGCTTCCATCAGAGAATCTCTCAGGATCTCAAGGTTTGGCAGACAGTATTCCGGAATCTCACACTCTTCTCTATGTCCGATGTCCGTATATCTTCTGCCTGCATTCTTGATTACATTGATATAGCCAACCAGCTTCTCATTCTCGCGGATCGGCTGGAAATGCGGAGCAATCTTCTTGCCGTATTTCTTTGTCAGATCCTCTACAACCTGACGGAAACTGGCATCATCCACATCCATCTCTGTCACATAGATCATACGCGGAAGGTTATACTTGTCGCATAGCTCCCATGCCTTCTCTGTTCCGACCTGCACGCCGGCTTTTCCTGAAACCACAATGACAGCTGCATCTGCTGCACTGACTGCTTCCTCAACTTCTCCGACAAAGTCAAAATATCCCGGCGTGTCCAGAATATTAATCTTGGCTTTCTCCCACTCGATAGGAATCAGAGATGTGCTGATTGAAAAACTGCGCTTCTGCTCTTCTTTATCAAAATCACTGACCGTATTAGAATCTGAAATCTTACCCATACGGTTTGTTGCCCCTGATACATACAACATCGCCTCTGCAAGGCTCGTCTTGCCACTCCCTCCGTGGCCAAGCAATACTACGTTTCTAATCTCGTCTGTTCTGTAAACCTTCATGCTGCTGCCTCCTTGTGTGTCGTTATTATGTGCATGGTTCCCATTATACTGGCCGCGCACACGTATTATGTGTATATTGTACTAAAAAAAACAGTCCATTACAACTCCTTTATGAATTTTTAACAAAGAATTTAGGAGGAATTGGAGGGGAATAGTTGGCTAAGGGGCGCGTACGGGGAATGTTTTTCTGGGTTTATCAGTTCTTTTTCTTCCACTTTAGGAGGAAGGCGGAGTTGATGATGACTACTACGGAACCGGCGTTGTGTATCAGGGCGCCTACTATGGGGTTGAGGATTCCGGTCATGGCCAGGATGATCGCTATAAAATTCAGGGTCATGGAGAAGGTCAGATTGCATTTTATCGTAAACATCATTCGTCTGGCGAGCAGGAGAAGGTGGGGGATTTCTTTTACTGCGTCGTTAACCAGTGCTATGTCGGCGGCGTCTACGGCGATGTCGCTGCCAATGCCTCCCATTGCAATTCCTACGCAGGCTTTTTTAAGCGCCGGGGCATCATTGATTCCATCACCTATCATGCAGATTGATTTATTCTCCTTTTGACTGATTTCGATGTAAGTTAGCTTATCTTCCGGAAGACAGTTAGCGCATACTTCCTCGATCGCAAGTTGTTTTGCTATGTGCCGGGCTGCATTGTCGTGGTCGCCGGTTAGCAGAACGGGGGTTATACCAGTCTGCTTGATTTGTTCAATCATGGCGGAGGATTCAGGGCGCAGTGTGTCTGACAGGGCAAGAAAGCCGGCCAGTTGTCCGTTTATGGCTATATAGATCACGGTGCAGCCTTTATTTAAATACTGACCGGCATCAGCCAGATTCTGGGGGGTATAGAGGATCTGTTGCTCCTTCAGCAGTTCCACATTGCCGGCTATGATTTCTTTTCCGTCCACAGCTGCTATCACACCGCGTCCGGGCAGCATCTGAAAGTGTTCCACAGGTGTTACATCCCTTCCGGAAGAGGTGCGGTAACAACGGACAACAGCTTTTCCGAGCGGGTGTTCCGAACGCATCTCTGCACTGGCTGCCAGAGAGTAAAGGCTTTCTTCCCTGATGTCTGTCAGAAAGCTTTGAACACTGATAACCTGCGGCGTCCCAAATGTCAGTGTTCCAGTCTTGTCAAAAGTGAATTTGGAGACAGAGGCCAGCCTTTCCAGTGCATCGCCCTCACGCACAAGAAAGCCGTGCCTTGTGGCATTTCCAATCGCGGCCATGATTGCTGTGGGTGTCGCCAGAACAAGCGCACAGGGACAGAAAACAACGAGAATTGTTACCGAACGGATGACTTCACCTGTGATGAACCATGTCAACGCCGCAGCGGTGAGTGCTATCACAACAATCCATGTGGCCCACCGGTCTGCAAGACCGACTATTTTGGCTTTCCCGGCATCGGCGGACTGAACCAGGCGAATCATGCGCTGGATGGAACTGTCCTCACCTACTTTTGCAGCCTTCATGTCAAAGGATCCGAACTGATTTACCGTGCCGCTGGATACCTCATCGCCCGGCCCCTTGTCTACAGGGAGCGATTCCCCGGTCATCACCGCCTGATTAATGGAAGTCTGTCCTGAGTGTATGACGCCGTCTACCGGAACCGTTTCACCGGGCAGAATACGGAGTAAATCGCCTACTTTGACCTGCTCTGCTGGAATGATCTTCTCTTTTGCTCCCACAATGACCCGTGCAGTTCGGGGCGTCAGATGAACCAGTTTTTCAATTCCCGCCCGTGCCTTAGCCACGGTTAAATCTTCCAGCAGTGCCCCCAGCTGCATAATAAAAGCCACCTCGCCTGCGGCAAAGTCCTCTCCTATGATGACAGACGCAATCAGAGCAATCGATACCAGTACGTCAGCCTTTATATCAAAGGCGGTAACAAGACCCATGACAGCCTCCAAGATAATAGGAATACCGCATAAAAGAATGGCAATCCACGCAGCATCAAAAGGAAGCGGTATCAGGCCGAAAATGCTGCTGATCAACGCCGCGGCTGAAATTAACAGCAGCATAATCTCTTTCTTCGTGCCTCCCCATTCCAAAAATGTTTCTAATCTCTGCATAATGCACCTCCATTACCCATTGGGGTATAGGTATATTATACCTATAGGGGTATAGGCTGTCAAGAGAATGAAAAAGAAGCCATCCGTATTGACTGGCTGGCTTCTTTCATACATTATTTAATTCATATTAGCAAAACGCTCCACAGCCTTTGTAAAGCTGGCAATCGTCTGATCTGCATCGCCATGTTCGATCCCATCCCGGACACAATGCTTGATATGTCCCTCTAAAACCACCTGCCCCGCTTTGTGGAGCGCAGATTTTGCAGCATTAATCTGGGCCAGAACATCTTCGCATGGGATATCCTCATCAATCATCCGGTCGATCGCCTGAACCTGTCCAATAATTTTCTTTAGCCGCCGATGCAGGTTATCGGCATCCATACACTGTTTCATTCTGATTCCTCCAATACCATAAGGGGTACTTGTATATACTATATCCAAAAAGCAGTAATGTCAATGCTGCGTAACAGTTTAGACTTGACATGCTGCGTAACAGTTTAGACTTGTCTGAACTGTTACAATACTGCAGCAAACAGCCTCCTGTCAGGCGTCCCCTTCCTTGAGTTTCCGCAAAAT
>LDAQ01000078.1 GCA_001028025.1 Faecalicatena fissicatena
GCCGCTAATCAAAATCGGAGCCGGCATGGTGAACACCGCGGACACTTGCGAGAATTCTGATGAATTCTCACTGCGGGTCTGCTTGCTTCCAGGCCTTGTGGGCCTGGAAGCAGTTCACATGCCGGCTCCGATTTTGATGAAGCGGCACTAATGCCCTGAAAGACGCATCCGGGACAGGCATATTCCAATTCCGCACAGCTGGTCGCATCCAGGCGGAAAAAGTCCTCTTCCGGGAGGAGTCTCGGGCGGGGGCAGTGGATCAAGTTGAACTGATGCCGCGGAAATTGCCCCAGAACACCGGTGCAAACCCCATGCAAGCCTTTTTAACCATCTCCAGCCAACCGCTCTGCGCCCAGCCGGCCAAGATCCACTGCCCCCGCCCAGAGGATCCTCCCGGGCAGCATCAAAACTTCCCGCTTCCCTCAGGCGCCCCCTAGTCGCCCGCACCTTCCCCAAACTCCGCTACCGCACTGGCCCCTCCGGTTGGTGCATTTTGCAGCAGCAGTCTCCCCCCATGTTTTTCGCAGTATATTCTGCAGATATACAATCCCAGTCCAAAGTGGTTCAGGTCATCCTGTGGGTTGGCGTGGTAGCAGGCTTTTGTCAATGTTTCCGTCCCTTCTTTAAAGCCTTCCCCGTCATCCGTCACCGCAAGGGTCAGCTTTTCGTTTTCGGCCGTTATTATGACCTCTACATTTTCTCTGGCATACCGCAGGGCATTGGAAACCAGATTATCCAATACCTCGTAAACGATCCCGGGGTCAAACCATACTTTTTCGTCTTCAGTCCTGAGATAAACCCTGCACTCTTTCCCCGCTTTTTTCCCCAAGACATCTGCGTTCTGCTGACACTGCCTGGCAAATTCTTTAATCTCGATTTCTTCTGCTTCTATCTCACGATCTTCCAATTTTGTCAGCTTCTGCATGGCATTTATAAATGCATCCATGCGTGCGATCTGCTTCATTCCCGCGTCCAGCATTTCCAGAATCTGATCCTTGTCCAGGGATTCATCGGGCACGAATTCCAGCAGCATTTCCTGATATCCCTTCATGATGGCAAGAGGGGAGCGGATGTCATGTGCAATGGCGGACCGCAGCGCTTTTTCCTGCTCCACCATCTTCCACAGCTGTTTATTGTTTTCCATGAGCTGTTTTCTCATTTTTTCAAACTCCTGACACAGCTGTCCCAGTTCGTCCTTATTCGAATAACTTATAGTAAAATCCAGTTCGTCCTGTGAGATCAGCTGCGAGGCTTGTTTCAGTTCTGTCAGCGGAACTCTGATCTTCTTTTTATAGAATAAGATAACCGTTATGATCGTCCCAATCCATGAAATCACTAAAATACTGTATGTCTCAAGAAAATCGCATAATTCTGAGATATGTCCGTCTAGATCTGACATCCTGGATCCGCTGACCCTTGGAACAACCGCCTCATAGCTTTTGTTCTCCTCTTCCATTGATTCTTGCTGCGCCTGGTAATATACCCCCATATCAATGTACTTCTGCCAGATTGCATTCTGCGTTTTTTCCGCTGTTAGCATAATGGCAGCAGAGAGAAAAAAGCATACGATCAGATTGACAGTCATATAAAGTACAATTGTTTTCCTGATTGACAAATTTCTTATTTTTTCCATCGGTACCCCATTCCCCAGACCGTCTCGATGTATTCCGTTTCGGTATAAGCCGAGAACTTATTCCGGATCCGCCGAACCAGCTCCGTGATTCCCCTGCTGCCGCCCTCCGCATCATAACCATACACCTTTTCATAAATTCTTTCTTTATCAAACACCTGCCCGGCATTTGAGGAAAGGAATTCGATAATGTCATATTCTGCTTTCGTCAGTTCGATCTCATTTTCACCGATTGTTACCGTCTTAGCCGAATAGTTGATACACAGGCCGTTTAAGAACCGGTATTCTGTCTGCCCCCTGTGCCGCTCCTCTCTTTTCAGATGCGCGGTAATCCTGGCCTCCAGTTCTTTCAGACTGAATGGCTTTAAGATGTAGTCGTCCCCTCCGGAGAGAAGGCCGTTCACCCGGTCCTGTTCCTCGACCTTTGCCGTCAGAAATATAATGGGGCACATAACCTTATCCCGAATCTGCCTGCACACATCCAGTCCGTCTATCCCCGGCATGTTAATATCCAGCAGAATAATGTCCGGCTCCGGCCTTATCCTGTCAAACGCCTCGGCACCACAGCACGCGGTAATTACCTCATACTTCTTGATCTCAAAATAGCTCCTCAGCATTTTCAGCAGTTCCGTGTCATCATCCACAATCAGAATTTTATATTGCATAAATAAAGACCTCCAGCCTGACGCAGGACATCTTCTTTGAGATGGCCTGTGTCAGGCGCTTATTTTTTATTGCCCTTATAGCTAATTTCGCCATCATAACGCAGCAAATCGTATTATAGAATAATGGCTATAATATGGATCTTTGTTTTCACACAGGCTGACCAAGAAGGCATACATGACATTTACATCGGTTTTAGATTTCTATTGAGCCTGTCCACCATCCATGCGATTCGCTTTTCCCGCCCGGCATCTGTCTTTGCGTCAAAATATGCCCGCGTGTAGGTTTTCTTTACTGATGAAGACATCGCCTGGAAATTTGCATAAGCGGGCTCGTGCACTTTTAGTAAATCAGATAAAAAGGCTATCTGTTCCTCTGTCACCGTCGGGGATTTGGGGGCATCCCATTGTCCGTTTTTTTTGGCTTCCTCTATTTTCTTCCTGCCCCAATCGGTCATAAGTCCTTGTTCTTCAAGGCTTTTAACCAATGCCTTATTCTTCTCCGACCACTTACTATTCTCCCTGCGTAAAGAAAAATATTTCTTGTAAGTTTTGTCATCAATACTTTGCATCTGTCCGTCAATCCAGCCAAAGCAGAGGGCTTCTTCAAGCGCTTCGCCTGCCTTTATTGTTTTCGGCCCGCCCGCTTTTCCAAATAGAAGCCAAACGCCAGCATTTGACAGGCAATGGTCAGAAAGCCATTGCCTAAATTCTTCTCTGTTTGTAAATTCTATTACGTCACTCACTATGTGCCCCACCTTTCGTATGCCTTCTCCGCTAAAGATTTACTATTTTTTATTGATCTGATAGATGAAAAACGCCTTATATCTTCTTATAAATGTTTGTGCGAAGGAAAGCACTCGGACAAATTGATTAGGCAAAAGAATATAAGTATCGCTTGTAATTGTTTTATATTTTATTTCATTTTCTAAATTTATAATTCCTGTTGATGAATCTTCAACAATGCTAAATGTATTTCCTAAACGAATATCTACACTTGCAGGTTGAACCTGTTTTTTCTCCAAAGGCTCAATAATAAGTGATTTTGCTTCTAACATTTTAAGCAAAGTTTTATCTGACAATATCATTAAAATAATCTCCTTCACCTAATATAAATTTTCTTCATATTCCATGTGATTTTCCTTGAAAAAGATTGTATCATATCTCTTGCTTATTTTCCACTTCATTCGTGAGCCTATGGTTAGCTAAAAGCATCAAACAACATTTTGAACTCGAATATATTTATCGCTTACTCTAACTCTAAAACCACCCGCTGCTTACAGCGTACTTTCCACAGCCTTATAAAGCAGTTCATCCAGGCTTTCTGTAAAGTCCAGCCCTGTCTTCCAGTCCGGTTCCAGTCTGTCCAGAATCAGGCACTTGGCCATGCCTGTACGGTAAAACTTTCCTCTGCCGCCCTCAAATACATCCAGCGTATCCAGATACCGTTCCCGGTAAACATTCTCCCCGCGCAGTGCTTTCAGAACATTTCCCTCCACATAGTATGCGGTTCCCTCCGTCAGTTCACAGCGCTTTTCCGCCATCAATGCTTCGGCTGACATATTTTCCTGCCGCTTCTCCTGCTGCTCTCTATATTCTAATATAGCCGCTTTCATTCCATCAATATCCTTTTTCTCTGCCGCTGTTTTCAGAAGCTGCATTTCCTTCTTCATCCGTTTCTTCTGCTCCGCATTCTGATCTAGCTCTTTAACAAGCAGGGTTTCCTCAGAATCACCGTTCTCATTGCCGCTCTGCTCCAGTTCCTTCTCCATCTCTGCTGGAGTCAGATTCTCTCCCAGTATTTGAAAATGACTCATCTGCCATGCATGGAGGCCTTCGTGCCAGATCGTCGCAATCTGCTCTTCCCTGCCATA
The DNA here is from genome assembly GCA_001028025.1 of Faecalicatena fissicatena. Taxonomy (GTDB): domain Bacteria; phylum Bacillota; class Clostridia; order Lachnospirales; family Lachnospiraceae; genus Faecalicatena; species Faecalicatena fissicatena_A. The sequence goes on from LDAQ01000078.1 coordinate 4,167, forward strand.
TCCGCTCCCCGAGACCATCCCTTCCACACCGCCTGCCAGAGACAGCAGGCCGTCAAACCTCTCCAGCGTGGGAACGATCACTTCATAATGATCTCCTACCGGATACGCTGTCCCTGCAAATGTCTCCAGTACCGGGGACCGCTTTTCTATTTTCCCCTGGTAAAATACATAATCTGCTTTTCCGTCATACATGGCAACAGGATAATCTTCCAGCCTGAAACCAGAAAAACCCATTTTATCCACCAGCCCCTGTTGTTCTGCTGCTTCCCTGTAAATCTTTTTCTCCTGGCTGCCAATCCCCCGATCCGCTGTGAAAATCCAGCCTGCCAGCAATGCGGCTCCCATAACGACTGCAATCACTTTTTGTATACTGATTTTCCCTGTACCTTTTTTCATTCCTATGCCTCCTTTCTGCGGAACAAATATAACAGCATGCCGCATATATAAAGAACCAGAAGGCCGCCCAGTATGCTGTGGATCTGAATACTTTTGCCCGAAAGAAACCTTCCCGCCTGTGACTCTGCCGCATACAGATTGGGTGTCAGGAACAGAATCCCCCTCAGCGCCTGCCTCGCCACACCCGATACGATTCCTGAAAATGTTTCCAGAATCGGATGCATCGTCCCCGCCAGCATCAGCGCCGCGGCAAGCACGCCCGCTGCCATGCCCGGAAGAACAAGACTGACCGCACTTGTAAACAGGCTGACTGCCGCCGTACTGACTGAAAAAAGCAGAAACGCCGGAATACATTTTGCCAGAACCGCGTATTCCCCTTTAATTCCCGCAAATACCATGACACCGGCATACAGGATAAATAAGGAACCCAGAGAACTGATGATATTGGCCAGAGCCAGCTGACCATGATATTTCCACTGGCTGATACCGCGGATCCAGACAAGATGGCTGGTCTTTCGCTCATACTCATTCGGTATCGTCCTCAGGCTAAGTGCAATGGCAATCCCGCCTCCGATCACGGAAATAACATTCAGCACCATAGGCATCATCATGCTGAATTCTGTTACCGGTACGCCGTCAATAGACAGCGTTGCCGCTCCGCTCATGCACATCATCACAATCAGTATTCCAATGACAAGCACAACATAAATATCTTTTCTCCTCATCCGTTCCAGTAAAGCATTTTTCATGATTCCCATCTCTTCGCTCCTCCAATCTTCTCTACAAATATCTCTTCCAGGCTTCTCCTGTCTGTTCCTTTCTCCCACTCATGAAGCAGGCTGCCCTTTTTCATAATGATTCCCCTGTCGCACACTCTCTCAATGTCATTGAGAATATGAGAATTAATGAGAATCGTTTTCCCTTCCTCTTTTAATCGCTGTATCGTATGCATCATCTCCACACGCCCAAGTGCATCCAGCCCGGCGGACGGCTCGTCCAGGATCAGAAACTCCGGATCCCCCAGCAGGGCCTGTGCCAGCGCCAGCCGCTGCAGCATCCCTTTGGAATAATTTTTCACCTTTGTTTTGCACTCCTCCAGTCCTGTCCGTTCAAGCAGCACAGGAATCTGCCTTTTCAGTTCCTCCTTCGGTATCTTCTGAAGCCCCCCGTAGAACTCCAGCACCTCTCTGCCGCTCAGAAACGGATGGAAATACGGCGTTTCAGGAGAATATCCAATCCGGATCCCCTCCTGGATCTCAACATTTCCCGCGTCCTTTGGTATCAGATCCAGTATCATCTTAATCGTAGTGGTCTTGCCCGCTCCATTACTTCCCAGCAGAGCAAACACCTCTCCTCTTTTAACCGAAAAACTCAAATCATTGACCACACACTGCTTTTGGTATATTTTTTTCAGATTGCTGCATGATAACATGTTCATATGTACCCTCCCTTTGTTAAGATACATCTATCTTACGGCGGGGGGCTAAAGAAAAAATAAACGCAACCTAAAGTTAACCTTAAATGAGAAGGGGGGAATGAAGCGGGAGCTTTTTGGATAAGGGGGCGCTCCATGAAGGGACAGGCGCAAGCCTCCTTCCGGGCATACAGGGCGTTTTTAATCGCGGACACGGAACTAAGAAATTCTAGGAGGCAGACAGCCTGGAAAATGGGGCACGTCTGACACATCATGGGAAAATTGATATTTTCCCACGCTGAGTCAGACGATTCTGTGATTCGGAGATCACAGAATCTCCCCCTTTTCCAGGCTGTCTGCCTCCAAGAATTTCTAAGATCCGCTTAAGCGATTTAAAACGCCCTGTATGCCCGGAAGGAGGCTTGCGCCTGTCCCTTCATGGAGCTGGTGTATTCCAATAAGAAGCTAAAACCGTTCATTCTGGGGGTTCTGGCGGGGGCGGCGTATGGGGGTTGAATTGGTGGTGCATTCGTATCTCCAGCAAGACTTTGAAGATAGAATTATCACAATTGAATTCAATTCAACTGTGATAATATCTTCAATATCTTCCACAAAGACTTAGCGTGGATACCAACCTTCCCTCAATCCAGCATCCATACGCCGCCCCGTCCAAAGAGCGCCCCGCAGCAGGTTTTCTCCTGCCGGGGGATGCACCCAGCTTACCAAGAGCCGGGACGGACTGTGTAAAGCACCTGTCCTGTTTGAAATGCATCCCAGCGAGCTTAACAGCAGTTAGAAGAAATCCGCAAAATCAGCCAGAGAAAAGTTGCTTCCGAAGCAACTTTTCAGAACGCCTGAGACGCTTAATCATCAGATTAAGCGTTGAATGCGTTCGGTTCTGGCTGATTTTGCGGATTTCTTCTTACTGCTGTTTAGCGCAGCGCCCTGTATTTCAAACAGGACAGATGCTTTACACAGTCCGTCCCGGCTCTTGGTAAGCGTCCCCTCTCTTATAACCTCCCCCCTGTATCTCTTACAGGTTATGTACACGCAGGGCGCGGATCGCATTCAGCACTGCCAGAATCATCACGCCCACATCCGCAAAGATAGCAAACCACATATTGGCAATCCCCAGTGCACCAAGCCCCAGACAGGCAAACTTAATGACAAGTGCAAACACGATGTTCTGGTATACGATGTCGATACACTTTCTGGATATTTTGATGGCCTTGGCTATCTGCATTGGATCGTCATCCATCAGGACAACGTCTGCGGCTTCAATTGCGGCGTCAGACCCCATCGCGCCCATGGCAATCCCAATGTCTGCCCTGGTCAGAACAGGGGCGTCGTTGATTCCATCCCCCACAAAGGCAAGGCGTTCTTTTTCTTTCTTTTCTTCCAGCAGTTCTTCCACCTTTGCCACTTTGTCACCCGGGAGAAGTTCGCTGTAAACCTCATCAATTTTCATGCTTGCCGCAACCTGATCGGCCACCCGTTTTGCATCGCCTGTAAGCATCACTGTTTTCTCGACGCCGGCTTTCTTGAGCTGGGCAATTGCCTCCCAGGAATGCGGTTTTTCTATATCGGAAATTACAATGTGCCCTGCATATTCTCCGTTTATCGCCATATGGACAATGGTGCCCACGCTGTGACAGTCCTGGTAAGGAATCTCCAGCTTCTGCATCAGCCTGTCATTGCCTATAGCAATCGTATTGCCATCCGCTTTTGCGACAATCCCATAGCCGCTGATTTCTTCAATGTCTTCCACCCGGCTGCGGTCGATTTCTTTGCCATAGGCCTTCTGCAGACTCTTGCTGATCGGATGGGAGGAAGCACACTCAGCGAGGGCGGCATACTCGAGAAGCCTCTCATTTTCCATTTCATTGTGATGAACTCCTGTTACTTCAAACACTCCCTGCGTCAGCGTACCGGTTTTATCAAACACTACACATTTCACATGAGAAAGAGTCTCCAGATAGTTGGAACCTTTGATCAGGATTCCCTCTTTGCTGGCTCCCCCGATACCTGCAAAAAAGCTCAGAGGAATGCTGATGACCAGCGCGCACGGACAGCTGATAACCAGGAAGGTCAGTGCACGATAGATCCAGTCCCCCCATGCAGGTGCCAGTCCCAGGAAAAGCATCCGCACGATGGGCGGCAGCACCGCCAGCGCCAGAGCACTGTAACAAACGGCCGGAGTATATACTCTGGCAAACTTGGAGATAAATTCTTCAGATCTGGACTTCCGGGAACTGGAATTTTCCACCAGCTCCAGAATTTTAGAAACCGTAGATTCTCCAAACTCTTTGGTTGTGCGGATTTTCAGAAGACCGGACATATTGATACATCCGCTAATGATTTCATCGCCGGTTTGCACGTCTCTTGGCAGGCTCTCACCGGTCAGAGCGCTTGTATTGAGCGCGGCATTTCCTTCTGTTACGATACCGTCAATCGGCACTTTTTCACCGGGCTGAACCACTACCGTACTGCCGATCTCCACTTCGTCCGGATCAACCTGCTTCAGTCTGCCGTCTTGCTCCACATTGGCATAGTCCGGACGTATATCCATCAGGGCGCTGATATTTTTGCGGCTTTTCCCCACTGCATAACTCTGGAACAGCTCTCCGATCTGATAGAACAGCATAACGGCAATCGCCTCATTGTAATCCCCGCTTTTACTATAGACAGCAAGAACAAAAGCACCGACAGTTGCAACCGCCATCAGGAAATTTTCGTCAAAAACACGCCGGTTTTTTATTCCTTTTCCTGCTTTCCTTAAAATATCATATCCAATGATAAGATAAACAGCCAGGTAAAGTACAAGCCGCAGAATCCCCGTTACTGGAATAAAATGCAGCACAATCAGCATAACCGCGGCTATGATAATGCGAATCAGCATCTTTTTTTGTTTCTTATTCATAGTTTACCCCCTTTTCCCTGAAAGAACAAAACGCCTCTTTTGCTTTTGGCAGCGGAGGCGCTTTATCACTTTAATCAGAGTTCGATCCCGCAGTCCGGCTCCACTTTTTTGCAGGCCTTTAATACTGTCTGCATAACCTGCCCGGGCTCCTGGCCTTCCTCAAACTCCACGATCATTTTCTGCGTCATAAAGTTGACCGTTGCTCCTGCAACACCGGCAGTCTTTCGGGCAGCCTCTTCCATCAGGTTTGCACAGTTTGCACAGTCTACTTCAATTTTGTAAGTCTTTTTCATGAGAAATACTCCTTCCGGTTTTTCAATTATATGATTAAGTACTTGTTTAATCATTGTGTGTGTAGTATAATATCTAAAATTATGAAAGTCAATCTTCCAGGGGTTTTCTCTTCCAAACGGACTAAATACACTGCCAATCGGGGCAAAAGGAGGTTTTATGGAATATCTGGACTTACCACATTTCCATGGAGAACAGGAGAATGTAAAAGAAATAAAAGAACAGCTCACTGATATCGAGCATTTTCAGATTGTATCCGATGTATTCCGGCATCTCAGTGATCCCACCAGAATCCGGATATTCTGGATGCTTTGCCATTGCGAAGAATGTGTTATTAATATTTCTGCTTTGATGGAGATGTCCAGCCCTGCGATCTCCCATCACCTGCGCCCGCTTAAGGACAGTGGATTAATAACCAGCCGCAGGGAGGGAAAAGAGGTATATTACAAAGCTGCAGATACAGAACAGAGCCGGCTGCTTCACCTGATGATTGAGAAAGTCATGGCGATCACCTGTCCCATCCATAATAAAAGGGCGGAACACTCCACTGAGGAGCATCCCACCCAGTATCCGCCGGAACAGGTAGAAATTGCCCGGAAGGTCCATGACTATCTGATGGAAAACATAAACACCCGATGTACCATCGAATCACTTGCAAAGAGATACCTGATGAATCCGACCACATTGAAAACGGTATTCAAGGGGATCTACGGAAACTCCATCGCCGCTCATATGAAGGAACACCGTATGGAACAGGCGGCAAAACTGCTGCTGGAAACACAGGACAGCATTGCGCAGATTGCCCAGTCTGTCGGCTACGACAGCCAGAGCAAATTCACTGCAGCTTTTAAGAATTATTTTCACACTCTGCCAACCGAATACCGGAAGTCGCATTGACTTTGGATTTCCCGGTACTTTCACTGTATCTGCTGTTTTTTTCTGAACCATATAAAACAGACCGTAAAAAACGCAATTCCCCAGACCGTCGCTATCGGCGTGGCAAATCCTACATATGTCAAAGATGCATCCGGCAGCCTTGACATAAAAACGGATACCGGAATTCGAATACACAGGGCTGAGATGATTCCCTGAAACATAACCGGTTTGGATATCCCATTTCCGTTAAAATAGCCAATGCTGCTGAACAAGACGCAGGTCAGAATACATTCCGGGCAGAATCCTTTCAGATAAGCGGCGCTCTGCCGTATAACCTCCGCATCGCTGGAAAATATGGAAGAAAGGAGCTCGCCGCCGAAAAAGCTGAATAAAAACATAAAAACTCCCACAATACCGCCGCCAATCATAGCTGTATAGAATCCCTGGAATGCGCGTTTGAGTTTGCCTGCACCAACATTATGTGCAACAAATGCAGATACACTCTGCATAACGGAAACCGGAACCAGCAGCATAAAGGATACGAGTTTCTGCGCAACACCATAGCCCGCCGACGGCATCAGCCCCATACGGTTTACAATCGAATTAATCACCAGGAACGAGATCTGTACCGTTGTCTCCTGCAGGGCAATGGGGACTCCCACCCGTAGAATCTTTCTCAGCTCTATTCTCGATACCCTCAGCTGCTGCCTTGAAAATGTAATGCCCAGATCTTTCCGTTTTAGTACCGCCAATGATATGATTACCGATACCAGCTGTGCAAGAACCGTTGCCAATGCGGCTCCTGCCACATCCATATGTAGAACTCCTACAAAAAACAAATCCCCAATAATATTTACCACACAGGCTATCCCCACAAAAAGGAACGGCAGATTCGCGTTTCCCACACCCCTGAGGATACTGCTGATCACATTATAGGCGATGATTACAACAATGCCGGCCGAACAGATCTGGATATACTGAACTGTTTTGTCCACCGATTCCGCGGGCACCTGAAGAATATGCACAATATTTTCAGCAAACACCTCCAACAGAATGGTCATTAGAATCCCCAGAGCACTAAACAAAATAATGGTTGTACCGACCGTATCCCCTGCCTCTTTCGGTTTCTTCTCCCCTATATGCTGGCCGATGATTACCGTGGAGCCCATAGCCAGGCTTGTAATGATAAATGTAGTAGGTAGACCCAAGGAACC
>LDAQ01000079.1 GCA_001028025.1 Faecalicatena fissicatena
ACAGAATTGGTTACACTACCTAAAACAAAAACGGGTAAGTGTGACGGGGCGGTATTTGTAATGGCGTCCCTCCCCCTACACACAGATCACCTTCTGTTCCACGATATCGGAATAGATCTCCGCCCCTTCTGAACGTAGATCTGCTACGTGTATGACATCGGAGTAGACTTCTTCTTCTATGCTTCCTTCCAGCAGTGTTTTTAGTATATTGGGGTGCGCGAGTATTTTTTCTTCGTTGAAGTGCACGTGGCTGTCTCCCTGGAACAAGGCGGTGTAGAAGATGTTGGATTCTACGATGTCCTGGAAGAAATGGCTTCCATAGGAGAGGTCGGGCATCAGGCCCAGATTCTCATAGGACACTTCGCATATGGCGTCCATACTGCACAGGTCTGTGAAGCGGACCGGGACACCCAGTGCAGGTGTGGTGGTTCCCCAGCGGCCGGGGCCTATCAGGACGGCATGCTGGTCTTTGAGCAGGTGGTTCAGTGTGCCGATCTGATTCGCGATGGCGTATTTTTGATACTCATTCAGTTCCAGATAAGGCTTTATCTTAACAAAGATGATATAGTGAACCGGAAGCCGCACGTTTCCGCCCATAAAATTCCCTTTCGATGAGAAATAGCAGAGGCTCTTGTCAGCCGTGTCGGGGAATTCAATTGTTTTACCAAGTCCTTTTGTCTGCAGAGGACGGCACTGCAGCAGATTGATCCGATAGTCTTCCTGAGCGTTAAAGTTGCAGGTAAATTCGATGTCGACGGGATAGTCGTAGGTATGCGATATCACGGCCAGTATATCTTCCAGTGCTTTGGGGAAATCCGTATGCCGTAGCAGGCGGGTAAAACTGACAATGTCCGGAACCTTGCGTCCCGGCTGTCCTATCTCGCGGAAATGTCTGGCCAGTTCATAATCCGGTTCCATGAATAGGCGGATATTAGTCTTAAGGGGGAGCCCTTTGGTCTCCTCGATGGGGACGGTCTGGAATTCATTTTCCTCCAGATTGATTACATCTACATAATGCTGAGAAAACTTTCTTTCATCCCCATAAGTAAGCAGGGGAGGACGCTCCGGCTTGTCCAGCGCCACAATGCGCGGATAGTCTGAATTGACCCGGTCTACGGCGCGGGTGCCCATGCCGAACACAAGACGCAGCATGCCTTTGGACGGGTCGGTGTTCTTATCCCATACGAATAGATTGGAAGAATTGCCAACTCCGGCACAGTGAGGGAAGAAGTACTTCCCGTGGTAATCCCCGGATACTCTCTGCACCAGCAGGGCCATCTGCTCGTCCCTGCCGGCAAGTCCGCGGTTCTGCCGGTATTCCAGAGCCTCCTGGCTCATGACGCTGGCATAGACCTTGCGGACGGCCTCAAGGAAATTATCGTAGCGTTCTTCCGGGGATCCCTGGTTGGGACAGAAGAAGCTGTCGTATTTTCCCGCAAACGCATTCCCAAAATTATCTTCCAGAAGGGAGCTGGAGCGGACGATGATGGGAGACTGGCCGTAATATTCCAGCATCACCATGATCTGTTCCCTGATTGCAGCTGGAAAATGTCCAGTCAATAGCTTTTTACGAAGTTCTGCAGCGGCCCGGAAATATCCTTCCTCGGTTTTCTGTTCCATGCGGAGGCGCCAGCAGCCATTCTGTACAATATAAGTATAGAAGACATCCGAACCTATATAATAGGAGTCGTGCCGTTCCATATGCTTATTATAAAAATCGGGGTTCCTGGTTTCCAGGATTTTGCGGGCCAGCAGCATTCCCACAGACTTGCCGCCGATATAGCCTGTGCCAATCTCGCGGCTGCCGATCTGGATGAGGTCGGCCAGGGTAAAAAATTCTCTGCTCAGTGAGGCAATTCTGGAACGCTGTCCGATCAACAGATTCAACAGGTTCTCTTTTACATAGGCCTGTTCCGAAGCCGTGGCATTCAGATAGGGCTTGGCCTCTTCAAAGCTGACATCCCAGTAATCCAGCTTCCTGGTATGAAGCTGCAGCCGGGAAAATAATTCGGCGGAACTTGCGCTGTCCGTAATACATTCCGCGCCGGTTTCCGTCAGCCGGTGAGGCAGAAACATGGTGGAGGAATAGCGTTCCGAGACCTTCAGTGGATGCAGGTAGTACTGACCGTCTATGGCGTAGAGATTCAAAAGGATGCGGGCCGCTTCACGGATGCGTGCAAGAGTATCCTGAGTATGGGCATTCCGGTCAAGGGCGAAGCAGGAGACCGTTTCCAGCTCGGACAGATAAGGGCAGGCGACCTGAAAAAAATTTCCGACCATCAGGTCAGAACACCAGTGCTGCTGCAGTTCAGTAAGGCAGTCAAACAGATAGAATGCGTGCTTTCCTTCCGCAGTGATAATCTGATAGATATCACTGGTAAAAGCTTCAAATCCCTGACAAACATCTATGGTATACATTTTAAAGTCGGCGCCGTCTTCCATCAGCACTGCTTCATCCAGCAGGGGCGCATGGCTGCCAAAGTGTATATAAAGAATCCGTTTGCCGTCTGCAGCAGCCTGTCTGACAAAAGGGCGGGCAGCAAAAGCATAGGCCTCCAGAGAGTCGACCTGCCAGATGATATGATCACCGGGGCGGAGGCCGTCGATTACTTCATCTGCCCCCGGAAGTCCGGTACTTATTTGTTCAAAAATTTCCATTGTTTTCCTCCATTCCCGCATGGACAACCGATAATATGTCCAGTTTACCACAAATGAAAGAAAAATCAAATATTGGGAATCCTCAGATTTCCCCTGCGGATTTTGTACGGGGGCATACCTGCCACATTGTGGGACAGTGTGGCAGGAAAACCGCAGGGGAGATGTGCAGATTCATCGGCTGACTATAATTGTCGGATAGCCTGCTCTTTTGAGGCGCTGTTCCATTGCTGTTGCGTCGTCGAGTGTATCAAAATTCCCAACCTGAACCCGGAAGAAGCCGTCGGTATCAACGATGGATGCCGGAAAATCCTGTTCCAGCAGCTCGTTCAGCAGACGGTTTGCATAAGTTGGATTTCGAAATGCACCAACCTGTACCTTATATCCGGGCGGGTCAATCACATGGTCCATCTCCAGTGTATCCAGGATTCCGGAGGCGATAGCCTGTGCGATTGCATCAAAATTATCATCAAAAAGCTGGTTATCCGTGTTGGAATTGATGAATCCAACTTCGACCAGAACAGCAGGCATATTCGTGCGGCGGAGTACGACAAGATTGGGTCGTGCTTTTACGCCGAGGTTTACGAATCCAACAGACTCGAGCTGTTCATTGATATTCTCAGCCATCTGAAGCTTAATTCCGGACAGGTCATACACCAGGGATTCCACTCCTGATACTACATTATCTGTTGGAAAAGAGTTTCGGTGTATAGAGATGAAAAAGTCTACCCCCGCATTATTTGCTTCCATTGCTTTCTGATAAGGAGATTCGTATACATCCGTGGTTCTCGTGTATTCTACGTCGATATCATGATTCTGAAGAATTTCACCGACGGCTAAAGTAAGGCGCAGCGTATCATCTTTTTCCTGGCGTCCGTTATATACTGCTCCGGGATCCCGCCCGCCGTGTCCTGCATCTAACATGATTGAATAAGGCATAAGTAAAAATTCCTTTCACATTGTTCTATTTTATGATATGTAGAAATCCCAAGGAAGTTCCTGTTTGACAAAGAAAATCGGACTTCCGCATGAGTAAAGACTGCTTCTTGCAGTCCGGCCGTCATGTGGAAGTCCGATTATATTGCGGGCAGGGAAGATGCTTGATCCGCTGATTCCCTATGCCCGTTCACTGTATTCTTTTTTGGAGGGAGCGTCTTCCTGCTCCTCTATATCCTCGTCATCTTCATCAGATGCCTGCTTTTCGGGCAGATAAACGTGTACGCTTTCTACTCTGTTCTTATCCAGTGTTTCAACGACAAGCATGATCCCGCTGTCGGTTGTGACTTCATCACCTACCTCAGGCAGCCTGTCCAGATGTTCGATAATGAAACCGCCGAGAGAATCGTAATCCTCTGACTGTAGTTCCAGATCCAGGCGGTCATTCACATCGTCCAGACTCATGGAGCCTTCGATGATATATTCGTATTCGCCAAGCTGCTTAACGAATTCTTCTTCATTCTCGTCATATTCGTCATGGATCTCACCTACGATTTCTTCCAGAATATCTTCCAGAGTAACCAGCCCGGCTGTTTCACCGTATTCATCCAGTACGATTGCGATATTGAAGGAGGCATCTCTCATTTCCACAAGAAGCTCGGATATATTTTTGTATTCGTAAGTAAAGTAAGCCTCGCGCAGTATGTTGCGCACAGAGAACTGTTCTTTGCTGTCAAACAACAGGAGGTCCTTCATATTAATGGTACCAATTACATTGTCAGTTGTATCCTCATAAACAGGGAGACGTGTGAATTTGTCTTCTTTGAAAATATCAATCAGTTCTTTGTAAGTACTGTTTACATCTGCAAATGTTACATGGACACGCGGCACCATAACGTCCTTTGCACGGGCATCGCCCAGGTCGAATACATTGTAGATCATTTCTTTTTCTTCTGATTCAATGACTCCATCTTCATGGCTTACGTCCACGATTGTACGAAGCTCGTCCTCTGTCATGGCACTGTTCTTCGCATTGGGGTCAATGCGGAACAAAAACAGGATAGCACGTGAGAACAGGTTAATAATGAAGATAAACGGTGTCATTACTACCATAAATGCCCTTATCACCGGGATATAGGATAATGACAGCTTTACAGAATTCAGGGTTGCAATGCTCTTCGGGGTAATCTCTCCGAATACTAGGATTGCAACGGTCAGAGCTGCGGTTGCAATGCTGACCATGTAACCTCCGAAACTGTATGCCAGTGTGGCTGCCAGCGAAGAGGCAGAAATGTTGACAATGTTGTTGCCGATTAAGATTGCGCTCAACATCTTACGGGAATGGTTTTCCGTAACGTCCAGAACCATTCTGGCACGTTTGTTTCCGTCGTCTGCCAGAGAACGCATACGGATCTTGCTTACAGTGGTAAGCGCTGTCTCCGCGGATGAAAAAAATGCAGACAGTATCAATAGTACGATTAATATAACAAATTGTATGGCATCACTCGAGTCCAATTATCTGTTCACTCCTTTATTATTTTATTGCGTAATTGCTCTAAGCATGTATACCTCATAAATATACATCATTTGGCGCCTTTTTGCAAGTGTAAGGGGGAACAGGTTTCGGTAAACGGAGGTGACATCCTGTTGAATTTGAGTAGGGTTTGTTGTATGATTGAGGAGAAAGTTCAAAAGAATTGGAGAACGTATATGAATTTATATGAAAAACTATGTGACTTACTGGGAGAGGAAAGCGTTTTTGCGGATGAACCGATGAGCCGGCATACAACATTCCGCATCGGGGGGCCGGCGGATTATTTTACGGTTCCCGGTGATACAGATGACGTAAAAAAGGTAATCGATCTCTGCAAAAAGGAAGAAGTGCCTTATTACATTCTTGGAAACGGGAGCAACCTGCTGGTAGGAGACAAAGGATATAGAGGTGTTATCATTCAGATATATAAAAATATGAGTGAAATACACACCGATGGGAACAGGATTTTTGCGCAGGCTGGTGCGCTGTTGTCTAAGGTAGCTGCAGAAGCTCTTTCACACAGTCTGAAAGGCTTTGAATTTGCTTCCGGTATCCCCGGGACACTGGGCGGAGCCGTTATGATGAATGCAGGAGCCTATGGAGGTGAGATGAAGCAGGTTCTGGAGAGTGCCCGGGTTCTGACTCCGGAAGGGGAGATTAAGACCCTGAAAGAGGAAGAACTGGATTTGGGATACAGAACAAGTGTGATTGCCAAAAAGAATTATATTGTTCTCGAAGCAGTAATCCGGCTGGAGACTGGGGATGCCGAAAGCATCCGCTCTTATATGGAAGAGCTGAAAGAAAAAAGGGTGACAAAGCAGCCTCTGGAGTATCCGAGTGCGGGCAGCACTTTTAAACGGCCGGAAGGGTATTTTGCAGGGAAGCTGATAGAAGATGCAGGACTTCGCGGATTCCAGGTGGGAAATGCACAGGTATCACAGAAGCACTGCGGATTCGTGATTAACCGGGGCGGAGCTACGGCAGCGGAGGTGATATCATTGATGGGGCAGGTCGCTGATAAAGTGGAGGCGGCATCGGGCGTCAGACTGGAGCCGGAAGTGAAGCGGATAGGAGAATTCTGAGATGAGATTTGTGATTGTTACTGGTATGTCGGGCGCCGGCAAATCGACTGCGCTGAAGATGCTGGAAGATATGGGGTACTTTTGTGTGGATAATCTGCCGATCCCCCTGATCCAGAAGTTTGCGGAGATGCTGGCAGCGCCGGATTCCGAGATAGACAAGGCGGCCCTGGGGATAGATATCCGGGGCGGCCAGGCATTTAAGGGACTGGAAGAAAAGCTAAAACAGATTGATGAGATCGGGATACATTATGAGATTCTTTTTCTGGATGCAGGTGATGACGTGCTTGTAAAGCGGTACAAAGAAACACGCCGCCAGCATCCGCTGGGCGGAGTCGGACATATCGACATCGGAATCGCCAAAGAAAGAGAAAAAATTGCGTTCTTAAAAATGCAGTCCACGTATATACTTGATACAAGCAAGATGCTTACGAGAGAGCTGAGGCTGGAGCTTGAAAAAATCTTCGTAGAGGGAAAGGATTTTAAAAATCTCTATATTACTGTGATGTCCTTTGGCTTTAAATATGGAATCCCTCAGGACGCTGACCTTGTATTTGATGTACGTTTTCTGCCCAATCCTTATTATATCGAGGATCTGAGGCCAAAGACCGGCAATGATCAGGAGGTCCGCGATTACGTGATGGATAATGACAAGGCCAGGGAATTTCTGGATGAACTGACCCGAATGATGGATTTTTTGATCCCCAATTATATACTGGAGGGGAAGAATCAGCTGGTGATTGCCATCGGATGTACCGGCGGCAAGCATCGGTCCGTGACTCTTGCGAATGCTCTTTACCAGTTTCTGGAGCCGAAGGAAAGCTATGGTGTGCGTATTGAACATCGGGATATTGGGAAAGATGCTATTACGAAAGCAAAATAGGAGAGAGCTATGTCATTTTCTGGAAATGTGAAAGAAGAACTTTCGAAACAATGGAATACCGCAAGGCACTGCCAGATTGCTGAACTTGCGGCATTAATCAGCATGTGCGGATCTATTGTCATCAACAGTTACGGGCATTACAGCGTGAAAATTCATTCGGAAAATTTGGCTGTTGCAAGAAAATGCTTTACATTGATAGCAAAAACATTTAATATAGAAGCTGATATCTCTATCCGAAGAAACATTTCAAAGGAAAGTGTTTCTTATGCTGTGGTAGTAAAGCGGCATAAAGACGCTCTTTTTATCCTTCAGGCAGCAAAACTGATCGAAGAATACCAGGCAGGATTTGAAGATGTTCATATCGCAAATTCTCTTGTGGTACAGCAGACATGCTGCAGACGATCTTTTATCAGAGGGGCTTTTTTAGCAGCAGGCTCGATGAGTGATCCAAACAAGTCGTATCACTTTGAAATTGTCTGTGCTTCTGAGAGAATGGCGCACCAGATTCAGGAACTGATATGTGGTTTCTCCATGGACGCCAAGATTGTCCAGCGTAAGAAGTCATATGTTGTATATCTGAAGGAAGGCTCACAGATAGTGGATATCCTGAATATTATGGAGGCGCATATATCGCTGATGGAGCTGGAAAATGTCCGGATTCTCAAAGAGATGCGCAATACCGTAAACCGCAAGGTAAATTGTGAAACTGCCAATATTAACAAAACAGTATCAGCCGCTGTCAAGCAGGTGGAGGATATTACATATCTGAGAGATACGATAGGTTTTGAAAAAATGTCGGAGGGACTGGAGGAAGTAGCGCTTGCCCGCCTTTCACATCCTGATGCGACACTCAAAGAGTTAGGTGAACTCTTATCACCGCCCGTTGGAAAGTCTGGTGTAAATCACAGACTCAGAAAATTGAGCGAGATGGCAGAAAAGGTAAGGCAAAAACAAGGAGGATTATTATGATTGAAACACCGGTTGTTATAAAACAGGACAAGGGACTTGACGGAAGACCAATCGCATTGTTAGTACAGGAGGCAAGCCAGTACTCAAGTTCAGTTTATATTCAGGTAGATGGGAAAAAGATCAATGCAAAAAGTATTATGGGGATGATGAGCCTGAACCTTTCAGAGGGCGAAAAGCTTACAGTAGTAACAGAAGGCGAAGATGAGCAGGTGGCTGCTGAAGGTATTAAAACTTTTTTTACCAGGAAAAAATAGTCAGCCACATTTAAAATAGAATAAAGAAGTATGAGGAAAGAGGTTGTGCTTTTGTGCGGCCTCTTTTATAATGAATGGATATGAAGCACAGCAAGTGGACGGCATAATGGCCGAACCACGGTTTACATAGTATGGTGGAGGGATAAATTATGAAGAAAATGCTGTTTATCTACAATCCAAATGCCGGAACGGGGCTGCTGAAACCGAAACTTTCCGACGTGCTGGATATTTTTGTAAAGGGTGGATATGAGGTGACGGTTTATCCGACTCAGCGTTATCATGATGCGCTGTCTAAGACGATCAGTTATGAAGCAGATTACGATTTGGTTGTCTGCAGCGGAGGCGACGGAACGCTGGACGAGGTAGTAACGGGAATGGCAAAAAGAGCGAAGCAGGTGCCCATCGGCTATATTCCGGCAGGGACGACCAATGATTTTGCCAATAGCCTGCATATTTCAAAAGATATGCTGGAGGCTGCAGACACAGCCGCAAACGGGGTGCCGTTCCCATGCGATGTAGGAGTTTTTAATGATGATATCTTTGTATATATTGCTGCTTTCGGCCTGTTTACGGATGTATCTTACGAGACAAAGCAGAGCATGAAGAATGTGCTGGGCCATCTGGCCTATGTTCTGGAGGGCACGAAGCGTATCTTTAATATCCCTTCATACCGCATCAGAGTGACTTATGACGATGAGGTACTGGAAGATGAGTTCGTATTTGGAATGGTGACAAATTCCAGATCCGTCGGGGGATTTAAGGGCATCATTGGTAAAGATGTGGTGTTCGATGATGGAGAGTTTGAGGTGACGCTGATTAAGACCCCGAAGAATCCGATAGAGCTGAATGAAATTATTGCTTCGCTTGTGATCAAGCAGATTGACTCTGCGCATATGTATTCCTTCCGTTCAGGAAATATCCGGTTTGAATCAGTGGAAGAGATCCCATGGACGCTGGACGGAGAGTTCGGCGGGGAACATGATGATGTACAGATCAGGAATAAGAAACAGGGACTGCGGATCATGGTGGCGGAGAAAAGTATTGAGAATCTTTCTGTGAAGGGGAGGATTTCTGGGGGAATTGGGATGAAGGGAGACGTTTTGTGAGGGGGGACGCTCTATGACAGGACTGCCGGGAAGGCGTTGGAACTGTATATGCCTTCCCGCCAGTCCTGTCATAGAGCTGGCGTAGCCGTGCCACGGGTCTTTACGAACCATGCCGTTAAAAAAAGGACAAAAACGACAAAAAATTAAAAAAAATGCTTGCATATTTTAGAATCGTATAGTATAATAAAATTCGCTTGTGAAAGCAATATAAGACATGGCTCCATGGTCAAGCGGTTAAGACGCTAGCCTCTCACGCTGGAATCAGGGGTTCGATTCCCCTTGGAGTCACTGAACGAGATACCGGAAATCCTTTGGTAAGAGGGTTTTCGGTATTTTTTTGTTTCTCGAAATAAAAAAGGGAACAAAAAAGGCAAATTATATTGTCAAAGAATCTTTGCTTGCCCAAAATATGAATGGAAAAGGCTGATTGCTTTTTTTCTTTTATTTACTGTAATAGCTGAGGATCATATCTAGTGCGCGGCTTGAACGCTCAGAAAGTGGGTATTCCCCCTCGTGGAGACACCAGTCGTAGATCATGCCTCTGGTAATACCCAGGATATCTTCTGTGATTGCAGCGGGATCTCCCTGGAGTGAACCGGCGGCAGTCTCTTCCAGGACGGCCTGATAGATTGTCTGGTAGAAGAAGCGTTCCGGGTTCAGGATATATTTTTCACTGCTGGAAAGCTGATGTTTGAAATATTGGAGTGCGGCTCTGGCTCCCATGTCCTCCATAGAGCGGGCCTGCCCCGAGATGAGAAAATGAATGGCTTCCAGCGGTGATTCGGGATGCCCTTTTTTCCAGGCCTCTTCGGACTGCTGGTCAAACAGGCGGTAGCCCTCGTCCAGTATGTTTTCTTTGCTTTTAAAATGATGATAAAAAGCGCCTACGGATACTTCTGCCTTGTCGCAGATATCCTGAACCGTTACATTTTCGTAAGATTTTTCTGCGAACAGAGATACGGCACACGAAAAGATATTCTGCTTGGTTGCCATTGCCTGTTTCTGGCGGTTTGTCTGTGGTTTCATAAAATCCCCCCTAATCCGTACTGACGGATGTCATGTCTATTATAAATTTAATTCATTTTCAAAGTGATATTACGCAGTACTGACGCCGATACTCCGGGCAATACTGTTTTTTTAGCATACCATGATTATTCCCTGTTTGACAAGGTATCGGAATATTATAGGCATATTTAACAAAATATCATTCGGCGAATTGTATTCTGTGCCAATAGATACAGATTCAATTCAGTGTTATAATTTTAACAGAACATGTTGGGAAGCTGAAAGGAGTTGTCTATGTCTACAAAGTACAAACATTTATTTTCGCCGGTCAAGGTTGGGAACACAGAGGTGCCAAACCGTATTGCCATGATGCCGATGGGGGTATTCTCACCGCGCCTGATGAATCAGAAAACGGGAGCTTACACAAAAGACGGCGCAGACTATTATATTGAACGTGCAAAAGGGGGAACCGGCCTGATTGTTACGGGACTGGTGCCGATTATTCCGATTCCGGCGAGAAACCCGGTTAATTTTCCTGATGAATATGTATCTGCCATGAAGTATCTCACGGACGGGGTCCATAAGTATGGTTCCAAAGTATTTGTTCAGCTGACGGCTATGACGGGCAGAGCCGCACATATTGAAAGTGAGACGGACTGGAAGATGCTCCCCGCCCCAGCGCCAATACAGAATGTGTGGGACCCCACCATAAAGAACAGAGGAATCTCAAAAGAGGAGATTCACAAATACGTTGAGAATTTTGCCCAGGCGGCATATCTTGTAAAGCAGGCGGGCGGTGACGGCGTTGAAATCCATGCAGTCCACGAGGGATATCTTCTGGATCAGTTTGCAATCGGATTCTACAACAAACGTACAGACGAGTACGGCGGATGTCTGGAGAACCGTCTGAGATTTCCAAAGGAAATTGTGGAAGCCATCAAAGAAAAATGCGGGAAAGATTTTCCGGTGTCCGTGCGCTACAGCGTGCGCAGCTATGTAAAAGACTTCAACCGCGGAGCGCTCCCGGGTGAGGTATTTGAAGAAAAGGGCCGCGATCTGGAGGAAGGCGTAACCGTTGCCAAACTACTGGAGGAATATGGATATGATATGCTGAACTGCGACAACGGAAGCTATGACTCCTGGTTCTGGCCGCACCCTCCGGTGTACATGCCCAAGGCCTGCAATCTGCAGGATGTGGCAGCAGTTAAAAAAGCGGTAAACATTCCCGTTGTATGTGCGGGCCGTTTTGATGATCCAGAGCTTGCCGAAAAAGCAATTGCCGAGGGACGGATCGACATTATGGGAATGGGACGCCCGCTCCTGGCAGACCCGGAGCTGGGCAGCAAGTTCTACGAGGGGCGTCTGGACGATGTACGTCCCTGTATATCCTGTCATCAGGGCTGTCTGGGCAGAATCTTCCAGGGCAAGGACATCAGCTGTGCCGTCAACCCGGCATGCGGAAGAGAAAAAAGCTATGAAATACAACCGGCCCAGCAGAAGAAAAAAGTCCTCGTAATCGGCGGCGGACTGGGCGGCATGGAAGCAGCCAGAGTCTGTGCCCTGCGCGGACATGAAGTAGATCTGTTCGAGAAAACAGGAGAACTCGGAGGCGTCTTTGTAGCTGCCGCAACCCCGGACTTCAAAGATGACGACAAAAACCTTCTGAAATGGTACAAAAAACAGATGAAAGACCTCCCCGTCAACGTACATATGAACACCGAAGTAACAGCAGAAATGACCACTGGATATGACGAGATATTCGCGGCCACAGGAGCATCAGAAAGAAAACTGACCACACCGGGATTCGACGCAGCAAATGTAACCTATGCCATCGACACCCTGAGAAACACAGACATAAAAGGCAAAAACGTTATCATAATAGGCGGCGGCCTAACCGGCTGTGAGATAGCCTACATGCTTGCCCGCGAAGGCAAAACCGTAACAATCATAGAAATGGCAGAAACAATCCTGAACGCTTTCGGCCTCGCAGCCGCAAACTACAACATGTTAATGGAACTCCTGGATTACTACAAAGTCAAAGTAATAAAAAATGCAGTAGTAGAAAGCTACAAAGACGGCACAGCCACAGTACAAGAGACCATCAAAAACTATCCAAACACAGCAAACCGTGCAGCCCGCATGTTCGCCCTCGGTCCGCAGGGAACGAAAGTAAAACACCAGATCCCCGCCGACCATATCGTAGTATCCATCGGCTACACCCCGGATCAATCACTATACGAAAAAATAAAAGCAGAAAATGTCCACCTAATAGGCGATGCAAAACAGCCCACAAACGTAATGGACGCCATCTGGGCAGCCTACGAAACAGCAATGACCTTATAACACCATTAGATAAACCCAAAACAAAATGTAGCTCACGAGCTTTAGTCTCGTGAGCGCAGTCTTAACCACCTGCCATATCAATCCTCAACACGCAGCCAGAAAAAATCCACCGCCCCGGTCTGTCCCCCACCGATTTCTATCATTTATGGATTGTCTTTTCCACGACGATAAGCTATAATGTAAAAAGATTTGATAACAAACATGCTCACCGGTTTCTATCCGGCGAGTCATAGAAGTGGAGGAGGATTATATGTTAGTATCAGCAAAAGAAATGCTTCAGAAGGCAAAAGCAGGCCATTATGCAGTAGGACAGTTTAACATTAACAACCTGGAATGGACAAAAGCAGTTTTGACTGCAGCCCAGGAGTGCAACTCTCCGGTAATTTTAGGTGTATCAGAAGGTGCCGGAAAGTATATGACAGGATACAAGACAGTCGTGGGTATGGTGAATGGAATGATGGAAGAACTCAACATTACTGTACCGGTAGCTCTCCACCTGGATCACGGCAGCTATGAGGGATGCCTGAAGTGTGTAGAAGCAGGATTTTCTTCTATCATGTTTGACGGTTCCCACTATCCGATCGAAGAAAATGTAGCAAAGACAAAAGAACTTGTAAAGATTGTAAGTGAGCATGGAATGTCTCTGGAAGCAGAGGTCGGCTCTATCGGCGGCGAGGAAGACGGCGTTATCGGTAAAGGCGAGTGTGCAGATCCTCAGGAATGCAAGATGGTTGCAGACCTTGGAATTGACTTCCTGGCAGCAGGAATCGGCAATATCCATGGAAAATACCCGGATAACTGGGAAGGGCTGAGCTTCGAGACTCTGGATGCAATCCAGAAGCTGACAGGGGACATGCCTCTGGTACTTCACGGCGGTACAGGCATTCCGGAAGATATGATCAAAAAAGCGATTGATCTGGGCGTTGCAAAGATCAATGTAAACACAGAATGCCAGTTATCATTTGCAGCAGCTACACGCAAATATATTGAGGCTGGAAAAGATCTGGAAGGAAAAGGATTTGACCCGCGTAAGCTATTAAAACCAGGCGCAGACGCAATCCAGGAGACCGTGAAAGAAAAGATGGAATTATTCGGATCAGTCGGAAAAGCTGAATAAAAATTAAAAATTTTTACTTGCCTTTTTTGGACGATTGAGGTATACTGACAGACGTAGATACGAACAAGGGCGTTCCAAGATAACTTGGAGTGCCCTTTTACTTTATGGGAATGTTGTACATATGCAGTATAGAAGGCCCATAAGATAAAAAGATTAAAACGGGGATTCGCGAGGCAGCCCGGTTCTACAAATTTTGAGAAGCGAAAAGAAAGGAAGGAATTATGAGTGCAGAACTAGTCAATGTTGCAGAGATTTTTGGGGAAAACGTGTTTAATGATACTGTAATGCAGGAACGTTTGCCGAAAAAGATCTACAAAAACCTGAAAAAAACGATTGAGGAAGGATCGGAGCTGGATCTGGAGACGGCCGACGTCATCGCACATGAGATGAAGGAATGGGCGATCGAGAAGGGCGCCACACATTATACACACTGGTTCCAGCCTCTGACAGGTGTGACCGCAGAAAAGCATGACTCTTTCATCTCAGCTCCGCTGCCGAGCGGTAAAGTGCTGATGAGCTTTTCCGGAAAAGAGCTGATCAAAGGAGAGCCGGATGCATCTTCATTTCCGTCAGGTGGACTTCGGGCCACTTTCGAAGCGAGGGGCTATACCGCATGGGATTGTACTTCACCGGCTTTTGTAAGACAGGATGCCGCAGGTGCCACGCTCTGTATTCCAACCGCGTTCTGTTCCTATAAAGGAGAGGCGCTGGATCAGAAGACTCCGCTCCTTCGTTCAATGGAAGCTGTCAGCAAACAGTCACTCCGGATGCTCCGCCTGTTCGGAAATACGACTTCCAAAAAGGTGACACCTTCTGTTGGTCCGGAGCAGGAATATTTTCTGGTGGATGCGCAGAAGTTCAGGCAGAGGAAGGATCTAATTTATACAGGAAGAACTTTGTTTGGTGCAATGCCTCCGAAAGGCCAGGAGTTGGATGACCATTATTTTGGTACGATCCGTCAGAGAATCGCCTCATTTATGAAAGATGTGAATGAAGAACTTTGGAAGGTAGGCGTGTCGGCAAAAACACAGCATAACGAGGTGGCACCGGCACAGCATGAGCTGGCCCCGATCTATGCAGAGGCAAATATCGCAGTGGATCACAACCATCTGGTTATGCAGACGCTTAAAAGGGTTGCATGTCAGCATGGTATGAAGTGCCTGCTTCACGAGAAGCCGTTTGCAGGTGTAAATGGATCCGGCAAGCATGATAACTGGTCCTTAACTACAGACGACGGGATCAATATGCTGGAACCGGGCAAGACACCGCATGAGAATACACAGTTCCTGATGGTGCTGACCTGTATTCTGAAGGCTGTCAACAGACATGCAGATCTGCTTCGTGAATCTGCGGCAGATCCCGGAAATGATCACAGACTGGGAGCCAATGAAGCGCCGCCGGCTATTATATCCGTTTTCCTCGGTGAACAGCTGGAGGATGTGCTTGAGCAGCTGATCAGCACAGGTGAGGCGACACACAGTCTCAAGGGCGGAAAACTGGAGACCGGTGTGAAGACCCTGCCGGATCTGGCTAAGGATGCAACCGACCGGAACCGGACTTCTCCTTTTGCATTTACAGGAAATAAATTCGAATTCCGTATGGTAGGTGCACGTGATTCTGTAGCGGCTCCGAATATTGTACTGAATACGATCGTTGCAGAGGCATTTTCAGAGGCATGTGACGTGCTTGAAAAATCCGATGATTTTGATAAGGCGGTACACGACCTGATCAAAGAATATGCTACAGAAAACCAGAAAATTGTATTCAACGGAGACGGATATTCAGAGGCGTGGGTAGCGGAAGCAGAAAGGCGTGGACTTCCGAATATAAAATCTATGGTTGAAGCGATTCCGGCAATGACGACCGATAAGGCAGTGGCATTGTTCGAAAAGTTCAGTGTCTTTACAAAGGCGGAGCTGGAGTCACGTGCGGAGATTCAGTATGAATCCTATGCAAAGGCAATCAACATTGAAGCACGTACAATGATCGACATGGCGAGCAAACAGATTATACCGGCAATTATGAATTATACAAAAACGCTTGCGGATACAATTATTGCAGTAAAAGCTGCCGGAGCAGATTCCTCCGTGCAGAGTGAACTGCTTCATGAAGTGTCAGGGCTGCTGATAGAAACGAAAACTGCTCTGAAAACCCTGATAAAAGTGACAAATGAAGCGGCAGAGAAGGAAGAGGGAGCTGTGCAGGCGAACTTCTATCATACAGATGTATTCCCGGCTATGGAAAATCTGCGTACACCGGTGGATGCACTGGAAATGATTGTAGACAAAGAAGTATGGCCGATGCCTTCTTATGGTGATTTGATATTTGAGGTATAAAATACATTAAAAATACAACGTCTGTCATACCGGCGGAAAAGACTATATCACAAGATATGTCTATGATTATGAATAGATCCGGATTTATAATGTGAATTATAGCATGTAATGGGGAAAGAGATGGTTGTCATTAGCCATCTTTTTTCTTTTTGGAAAAGTTTGGGTGAGGCTGTGACTCGTACGAGTCACAGCCTCACCTATTTAGAAGTGTCTGTTTCCCGACAGCCCCTTGTTTAAGAGAAGAAATTGATGGGGAAGAGATTAGTGTGTGTTGCCCCGTCCGCTTCCCCCGATGACGATATCATCGTCACATACTGGCTGCAGCCACAGTTCACCTGGCGTTTCGGGGATGTATGGCATAAGGATATAGGAGGGATAATCTTTATCTCTGTAAATTTTGTAATTGATGGTAGTTGCACTTGGGATCGGACCAAGGTGATCCATCTTGGCCTGCCATGCCCCTTTTTGCTCGTAGAAGTTATCCATAGCTTTTACTTCAAGCTCAATAGCAGAGCCAGGTGCAAAGACCATTCCGATTGGGTTAATTTCAATCACGTATTCCTTGATTTCTCCGGGTACAACAGGGACTTTTTTTGTATAATCATGGGCCGGGCGTCCGATTTCGCTCTTTTCCTCATCAAGCGGATAACATGCCTTTAAGGAACCCGTGCGGCATACAGGCATTCTTGTTCCGCCTGGTGTAATCTGCCATAGTTTGGTAATAAAGTTAGCATTATCACTGTCGATAGAAGCCCAGAGATGGAGTTCGATTGGCCCTGTGAATTCCGTTGGCCGGCTGAAACGGTCTGTGCGGTAAACAAGGGTCTCCACTTCGGTTGTGATGTGAGGCGGCCTGTGCGTAAAGCTGTCTGGAGGCAGATTGCCTTCCACAACAGGCTCCCACCGCAGGTTGCCGAATGTATGAAGATATAATTTCTTCCAGTTTGTTCTTGCCAGTGGATATTCGTATTCATAACGGTATCCCCGCCCCAGAATATTCAGTTTCATCGGAGGCTCATCCACTATACCTGTGTCAATGCCTTTCATCCAGTAATCATACCAGCGCAGCATTTCCTCATTCATAAAGCGGTAAGGCAGTTCCATTCCGTTATAGCCTTCCATAACGCCGCAGCGCTTGTATACATTCAGTTCTTTTGAATTCATGGCGTTGAATACCGGAGCTGACCAGCGGCCCTGCGGAGCCCAGCCGCATTTGAAATATACAGGGACTTTAATCTGGTCATATTTATATTTCATAGAACGGGGGCGCCAGAAATCATCTTCCTGCGGATGAAGCAGATAGTCAAGATAGAATGTGTGATATTTTGGAGGCCATACATTAAACATCTTGTTAAAGTATGTGTTAATGGCAATATCAGGATCTTTTTGTACCTCTTCAATCAGGTTCTTCATCTCGTCCCCGGACATCATTTTGCTTGTCCAGGTAGTTGGATTATTGGATGGGCAGAGTTCCCAATACATATTCATGTATGTATCAGCGACACCGCCGTAATAGCCGTGCTGATAGTAGTCATCCGTATAGCTCAGCGGCATAATACATACCAGGTGAGGCGGCTGAAGAGCGGCAGCCAATGCTTGGATAATACCAAAATAGGAATATCCAAGCAGGGCAACCTTTTCCGTACTCCACTGGCAGTCCGTTCCTGCCCACTCAACATAGTCATAGACATCTTCCTGCTCCTGCGGGTTATAAACACCAAGGTATTCCCCCTCACTTCTTCCGATACCGCGTCCGTCAGGGATGATAAATGTATAGCCTCTTTCCACAAAAAAATCAATATCGCCCGCTTCCAGGCTGTGGTCGAAATAGTTGGATGCACCCGGAAGTGCACCGTGGCGCATCCTCTGCATCTTCTTTCCATAAGCAGAGTATGCAATCAGAGAAGGAGCCGCCTCCAGCTCTGCCGGATGATAAATATCAACATAAGTCTTCGTTCCGTCTCTTAAATAAACTTCCACATCTTCTTCCAGTTTAACATTGTAAATAGGCTTTGAAAGCTTGTCGAGGTTCTTAGTATATCGTCTGTCCCAATAAACCGGAACCTTTTCCAGACCTGTCTGCCCGTAAAATTCTTCTTGGTTCATAATCGTACCTCCTATGTTTTTGATAAGGTAAGTATAATCCCCAAAAAAGCATCTGTCTGTCTATAATGTGACACAAGAAGAAAAATCTGACAAAAATGACGGGGCCGCTGCCTGCCCCTAATCCCCAATCTCACTATTAAGAATAATATCCAGGAGTTTGTTGAAATCCAGTACGGACAGTTTTCCGCGTTCTGTGGATATGATTCCTTCTTTTCTCCAGTCGCTTAATATTTTGGCCGCTGTCTGCCTGGCCATTCCTGAGGAAAAGGCAAGCGCACTCTGGGTGATGCGGATATTCATGCTTTTCTGTTTGCTGTTTGTGGTCAGGTTGACAATGGTAGAGGCAAGCCGCCCCGGGGCATCCAGGTACATGGCGTTGACCATGTGCTGTGCGGAATTCAGCAGGCGGTCGATCAGTTCATGAATGATAACTTTGCATACACAGGGATTGTTCCAGACTGCTTCTAAAAAATAATTTTTGGGAATAGAGATTAACTGACAATCCTCCAGAGTCAGCGCTGTATTGGGATAGGGTTCATTTGTCAGCATGCCCATCTCTCCGAAATATTCGCCGTCGCTCCTCACCTTTACAATAATATCTGCGCTGGTTCCGTAAAATACGGATTCCATTATGTAGCCGGATTTAATAATGTATAAGTGATTGGATGACTCATCTTTTCTGTAAATTGTTGCACCTTTTTTCTTATGGACGACCCGACAGTGCGTGGAAAGTTCAATAAGCTGTTTGACAGGGATATTTTCAAACAGTGCGGTTGCTTTCAATGACTGAAAAATCGCTTGTTCTTCTTTGCTTAAGTCTTGGAGTTTGGTTGCTTTGTCCATATTACCTGCAGTCCTTTCTTTATTATGTGCTACTAGGAGTTTAACATATTGCACAAAAAAATGGAATAAACAACTCAAAATTAGGGAAATGTCACATGCCTGACACTTTGAGAGTCAGAAATTAGGTATAGTTAACTAAAATAAACAGAAAGAAAAGAGGTAGGTAGATGAAAAAACAGAAAATGAATTTGTTGTCCTGTATCTTAATGGGTATCGGAAGTATCATAGGTGCCAGCGTATTTGCCACAACACCTATTGCCATTAAGATTATTGGAGGTAATGGGATTGTTATCGGTTTCATCTGTGCGGCGCTGTTTGTATTTCTCCGCAGTATCCCCGAGATGTTACTGGTTTCAGCATTACCTGCTAACGGCGGCTCCTACATGTACCTGACAAGACTGGTCCATCCGGTTATGGGTGCGTGGGATGCATTTAACGAATTGGTGGTAGGTGTTATGAAGATCGCAACCATGGCATTAACGTTTTCTACATACTTTTGCATGCTGGTTCCGGCATGCCCCGAGAAAGCAGCAGCAGTCGCCTGCATCATAATTTTTACAATTATTTCTTGTTTTGGCATCAAGTTTTCATCCACGGTACAGAATGTCTGTGTAGCAGTTCTGCTTGTTGCATTAGGTGTCTATATCTTTGGCGGATGGGGAGCAGCAGTCGTATCTCTGGGAGAAGTGATTTCTACAACATTCCAGCTCGGAGCACTCTGGGCAGCCATGGGAATTATGCACGGCAGCCTGATTGGTGCGAATGTACTTTACTACTCAGCAGAGGAAATCGAGAATCCTGGCAAGAACGTGCCCGTCGCATACCTTGTCAGTACACTGGCAACAGCAGTTATCTATGCAGCAGTTGCATATGTAACAGTAGGCGTTATGCCTAATTTTTACGAGATTGACAACCTGGCACAGGTTGCAGGAGAATTCATGGGCCCCGGAATGCTGATGTTCTTTGTGGCTGGCGGCGCACTCCTAGCAGTTGTGACAAGTATCAACTCCGCTATGATGATGTTCTCACGGATTAACTTCGCAGCAGCAAGAGACGGCCTGTTCCCGAGTAAAATCTGTGAGTCTAATAAACATGGCGCTCCAGCCTTTTCACTTTGGGTAAACTCCGTGATCGCTATTGCGGCAATCGTTTCAGGATTTAACCTTGACGATGTCGTAAAGATTACGACAATTCCTGGCCTATTATTGCTGCCGATTACTTTCTTCAGTATTTTCATGCTGCCAAGAAAGTTCCCCAATGCATATAAAAATGCTTATATCCGGACACCTCATATCTTAAACTGTCTGCTGACTGCTGCAGCGGGTGTTATGTGTGTACTGCTTGGAAGCTATGTACTGTTCCAGATGTCCTCTAAGAACTGGATTACAATGGTTATCTTCTATATCTGTGCTATTATTTATACAATGATACGCCGGAAATATGTTCTGGATAAAAAAGGCTACGATATTTTTGCAAAGATGAAAGAACCATACGAACCATGGCATAAAATGGAAGAGCAGGCAAAAGCAGAGATCGAGGGCGGCACGGCCAGTTGATTGTCTTGTAAGATGACATACAAAATTAAAAAAATGGTGTGTACGTGACAACGGTACACACCATTTTTTGATACGATATATACATGAAAAGGAGGTACGAATTACTATGAAGAAAAAGATAACAGAAGTTTTGGGGATTGATGTTATTCCAAATTATTGGGATAAACGTTATGTGAAGAATCTTGACAAATTATCGAGGGCCATGTATGAAGTGGAGTACCATGGGGACGTATGGATGACGATGAGGGACGGTGTGCGCCTCTGCGCAGATGTATACCTTCCTGAAGGAGCCGGCCCGGTGCCGGCCCTTGTGAGCTGGTCAGCATACAGTAAAGAGATGCAGGGTATCAAAAGAGGTGCGATTCCGCCGGAATCTCTGTTGTTTGACCATAGTCTGGAAGCCGGTGACATAGAGTATTTTGTTAAGAGAGGATATGCATATATTATTCCGGATCCGAGAGGAATCGGTAAGAGCGAAGGGGAATTCTACGGTGTATATAACCCGCAGGAGCACCTGGACATTTATGATACGATTGAATGGGCAGCTGATCAGGAATGGTGTGACAGCAATGTAGGCATGATCGGATATTCTTATTTTGGTATATGCCAGATACTTGCAGCCGCTCAGCAGCCTCCTCATCTGAAATGCATTATGCCGTGTTCTTTTGTTGATGATTACTATCAGCACGGATATTATGGCGGTGTTCCGTCCACTTACATGAGTATTTACTGGGAACTTTGCCCGTCCAATAATCCGCTTCCGTGGTCACTGAAGATGTACGGGGAAGATAAGGTGAAAGAGATGATGAAAGAGCGCCTGAGGGATCCGGATATTGCGGTAAATTCATATTTTACAAAGATCCTGACAACATGGCCTCCGACATATCATACTTTCTACCTGGATTATCTGCTTCATCCGCTAGATGATGAGTACTGGAAACAGCGTTCTGCAAACCAGATGTATGATAAAGTAAAAGTGCCGGTATACCTGCACTGTGCATGGTCACCTATTGGAAGGTGGAGTGCACCTATCTTTTCGGCAATGAGTGACGACAGACTACAAGTGCCAAAACGCTTGGGCGTACTGGAGGGATATGATGGGCTGGAGCTGCCGTACCGTGCATTAAATGAAGAGTGCCTGAGATGGTATGATCACTGGATGAAAGGCGTGGATACGGGAATAATGGATGAGCCTCCCTATAAGTTCTGCATTATCAACGGGGGTACCCGTTATGAGAATGAATGGCCGCTTAAGAGAACACAATGGCAAAAGATGTATCTGCGTTCATTTAATCGCCTGCGCTGGGACAAAGAGCCGGATAAAGATCTGCCGCCGGATGGATTTACACATTTACCGCCGTCTGTTTCTACCGAAGTGAACAAGATTGTCTATAAATCGTCACGCTTTCCACAGGACAGGGAAATCACAGGGCCAATGGAGCTTCATCTGTGGGCATCGATTGATGCAGAGGATGCAAATTTTGTATGCAGCCTGTTTGATATACTGCCGGACGGTACAAGAATGCCTCTGCTGCGCTACGGGGCATTGAAAGCTTCTCATCCGCTGGATGAAGAGAAGTCAACAATCGGCGCACCGGTACATGACAACAGCGTGTCTGTTCCTGTTACTCCGGGAGAAATCCGTGAATATGTGATTGAGATGAATCCGACCTCTATGATTATTCCGGCCGGCCACTCACTGGAGCTGGAAATCTCAAGCCAGTGCCCAAATGCGTGCCATACAGAGAGCTGGACTGGCAAGGTTGGAAATATGAATGTTATACCGTCAAATACGACGACTGCTTATAAGATATACAGGGATAATAATCATCCTTCTTATCTGCTGCTTCCGGTAATTCCTTATACAGATCCGGAACAATGGGTGCAGGCTTATGAGAACTGGGATGAGATTGAGATAAACGAATAGCCGGTTAGGGGACGCTTTGTGGAATCGAGGCAGGGGTCTTGCGGTGCATCCGCAAGCCCCCTGCCTCGATTCCGTAAAACTGGTGCATCCTGGCGGTATATGGGATCCATTTACCTTAGGAGACCCTGGGTAAAAGGGAGTTTTTTATGTCTGATGCGGGGACGGCTTCGTACATCTGCCACAGGGGATGATGCATTTGCAGCAGGGATGCGGGTAAATATAAGTGAATGGTTATATGTAGTATATGAATATCTGTCTTTGCTTATGGGCGGATTGAGACTTATAATGTGTCTTATAAATGGAAGTTATTGTTAGGAGGTCTTAGGTTATGGTTATGACGAAGAATGTAGATGGGTTGGAGTGTAGGACGGAGAAGGATTCTATTGGATCTAAGGAGATTCCGGAAGGGGTTTATTATGGGGTCCAGTCTTTGCGGGCTGCGGAAAATTTCAGGATTACGGGGCTGTCTATGCATCCGGAGGTTATTAACAGCCTGGCGCAGATTAAGAAGGCTGCAGCAATGACCAATTGTGAGGTTGGTCTTTTGGATAAGCATATTGCGGAGGCTATTGTGAAGGCTTGTGATGAGATTCTGGCGGGGAAGCTGCATGAGGCGTTTATTGTAGATCCGATCCAGGGGGGCGCAGGGACTTCTATTAATATGAATGCCAACGAGGTGATTGCGAACAGGGCTATTGAGATACTGGGCGGTCAGAAGGGCGACTATTCTATCGTGCATCCGAATGACCATGTGAACTGCGGACAGTCTACCAATGATGTGATACCTACTGCTGGGAAGATGACTTCTTTGAAGCTGCTGAAAAATGCGAAGAAGGAATTGGAGCGTTTACATAAAGCTTTTTGTGATAAAGGTGAGGAATTTGACTCTATTATTAAAATGGGCAGGACGCAAATGCAGGATGCGGTCCCGATCAGGCTTGGGCAGGAGTTCAAGGCGTATTCAGTGGCTATACAGCGGGATATAAACCGGATGGAAAAGGCGCAGGAGGAAATGCGGACTCTGAATCTGGGAGGAACTGCGATTGGTACCGGTATCAATGCGGATGAAGCATATTTGAGGCGGATTGTTCCGAATCTGGCGCAGATCTGTGACATGGAATTTGTGCAGGCTTATGATCTGATTGATGCCACCCAGAATCTGGATCCGTTTGTTGCTGTATCAGGGGCTGTGAAAGCGTGTGCTGTGACACTTTCCAAGATTGCAAATGACTTCAGGCTGATGTCCTCGGGACCGAGGTGCGGTTTTGGGGAAATCAACCTGCCGGCAAAGCAGAATGGCTCCTCCATTATGCCCGGCAAGGTAAATCCGGTTATTCCGGAAGTGGTGAATCAGGTTGCCTTTAATATTATCGGGAATGATGTTACGATTACGATGGCTGCGGAAGCAGGGCAGCTGGAGCTGAATGCCTTTGAACCGATTGTGTTCTACTGCCTATTCCAGTCCATTGATACGCTGGCATATGCGGTGGAGACTTTTGTTGATAATTGCGTGGCCGGAATTACGGCAAATAAGGACCGCTGCAAAGAACTTGTAGATAACAGCGTGGGAATTGTGACGGCCCTCTGCCCGCATGTGGGCTATGCGAAGTCAGCATCTCTGGCAAAAACAGCGATCAGGAGTGGTGTGCCGGTCAGAAAACTAATCCTGGATGAAGGATTGCTCAATGAGTCAGAGCTGGATGAAATCCTGGATGTGAAGAATATGACAGAGCCAGGTATATCGGGAAAAGAGCTCATGCTTAAAAAACAGATGTAATCATAAATGTGCAGTAAATAAGAAAGAGGTGTCAGTTATGGATTATGGAAAAGAAGCTTTGGAGATGCATGAAAAATTTCACGGGAAAATAGAGGTGTGCAGTAAAGTTCCGCTTAAAACAAGGAAGGATCTAAGTACCGCCTATACGCCCGGTGTAGCCAGCCCATGCATGGAAATCTATAAGGAAGAAGAAAAGGCATACTGCTATACGGCGAAAGGCAATTTGGTTGCCGTTGTGACGGACGGTACCGCAGTGCTTGGTCTTGGGGACATCGGCCCCAAAGCGGCGATGCCGGTTATGGAGGGGAAGGCAGTACTGTTCAAGGAATTCGGCGGTGTGGATGCATTTCCCATATGTCTGGATACAAAGGATACGGAAGAAATTATTGAAACAGTGAAACGTATTGCCCCTGGTTTTGGCGGCATCAATCTGGAGGATATCTGTTCTCCAAAATGTTTTGAGATTGAGCAGAGGCTGGAAAAAGAGCTGGATATTCCGGTATTTCATGACGACCAGCACGGCACCGCCATTGTAACTACAGCGGCGTTGATGAATGCGCTTAAAGTAGTCCATAAAAAAATAGAAGACATCAAAGTTGTGCTTAACGGGCCGGGCAGTGCAGGAACTGCCATTGCAAGAATGATGCTGCATGCAGGTGTAAAGCATATGACAATCTGCGATCTGGACGGGATTCTGGCAGAGGGATGCCCCTTTGCAGTGGGACATAAGCTGGAGCTGGCGAGGCTCACAAATCCTGAAAGAATTACCGGAACACTTAGGGATGCGATTAAGGGGGCGGATGTTTTTGTGGGGGTTTCTGCTGGGAACATCCTGACAAAAGAGATGGTAAGTACTATGGCAGCAGAGCCGGTAGTGTTCGCTATGGCAAATCCGACACCGGAGATTACATACGAGGACGCCGTGGAAGCAGGGGTAAAGGTAATGGGAACCGGACGTTCGGATTACCCAAATCAGATAAACAATGTACTTGCCTTCCCTGGGCTGTTCCGGGGGGCGCTTGATGCCGGGGCCAGAGACATCACCTATGACATGAAGCTGGCAGCTGCGCGGGCAATTGCATCTCTGGTAACGGAAGAAGAACTGAAACCGGATTATATCATTCCATCCCCGTTTGATAAACGAGTGGCGGTCAAAGTGGCAGAAGAAGTAGCAAAATGTGCTCATGTGTCAGTTTTCTGACAGTAAAATTTTCACCGTTCCCTTATACTTTCTTATAGAAAGATAAAGGACGGTGATTTTTTTATGGGGACTGATTATACATGGGCATTTGACAGAAGCTTTCTGGTATTTCTCCTAATAGCGTTTGTCTCGTTGACAATAGCGGCAAAACTGAAATCTATGATTCCGATGCCGCTTATTTATGGGTTATTATTTGCAGCTGGATTTGGAACAGGTATCCTTCCCACAGACATGATGCTGTCTGCAAATATGATAGCGGTAGGTACCATTGCATTTAATGTACTGGTCATACATTCTGGTACGATGATTAATATTAAATTGCTTAAAACAACTAAGAAAGAATCCCTTCTCTGCATAATAGCATCTCTGATGCTTGTATTGACCGTTGGATTCGGACTGGTGCCGGTGCTGGGAAAAGGACTGGCATTCCTCGCACCGGGATCCGTAATAGGAGGCGGTGCCTCCTGTGCGATTGCATCCAGGTGGGTGCTGGACAAGAATCCAGGGCTCTCTGTGTTTCCATGGCTGATATTCATGTTCCAGGGGTTGTTCAGCGTGCCGGTGGTTACATGGGCGCTTAAAAGGGAAGGGAAAGCGCTGCTTGCGGAATTCAGAGCAAATAATCCGGGGGCTGCAGCTGAGAATGAAGAAGTTTCCTGTAATAATATCCCGGACGTGACAGGCGCGGGTATACCTGTCCGTACTGGCGGAATGCCCATGTCTGATACAGGCAGAGACGGCGGGCCGGGAACGCAAAGGAGAAAACCCTTCTGTGGCAGAATACCGTTAAAGTATAAAAATACAGCGTATTATCTGGGAATCATTATGATAGTAACCGTTATAAACAATCTGCTCCACAGCACCATACTATCCGGCCTGAACCTGAATCCCAATATCACAGCACTGTTATTCGGTTTCTTTCTTGGCAGTATTGGGGTCATAGATAAGGCTCCGCTGTTTAAGTCCGATTCTTACGGCCTTCTATTGCTGGGGCTGATGGGATTGATGGCAAATACTATGGCGAAATACCCCTGGCAGACATTATTAGGATTCCTTCCGCCCATACTTCTGGTGTTTGCAGTATCAACTGCGGTGCTGATACTCTGCGGAACCGCGGGAGCAAAAATATGCGGATTCCGTCCCGAACGTGGGATTGCGCTAACAATGAACTGCATGATGGGATTTCCCGTTAATGATATGTTGACAGTAAACGCAGCGGCAGGGGCAGAGACAGAGGCAGAAAAAGGGTACATAAAAAGCCAGATAGGACCGGTATTGGGGATTGGGACCATGCTCATATCCAATGCGGTATCCATACTTATTGTGAGTATCATGGTGATATTTGTGTGATGTGTGGTGATGGGGATGTGGGCGCTAAGGGGGAATAGCTGCGCGGGAAATAGGGGGGAGAAACGGATTAGCAGCAACTTGTCATCTCTGACGAAGTCCGTACCAATCCGTGTAGGGCTCACTCCTTCCAATCAATTTTCTTCTTGCAATATACCCATATGGGGTATATAATATCCTTGGAAAGAGGTGATAAGGATGGAGGAGAAAAAGGAATGCTGCCACAAGACAAAAGAACGTTCTGAGAAGGAGTTCAAGGATCTCGTAAATCGTCTGAACAGGATTGAGGGGCAGATCCGTGGTATAAAAAGAATGGTGGAGAGCGATACTTACTGTACAGACATTCTAATACAGGTGTCGGCAGTAAATGCCGCACTGAACAGTTTCAATAAAGTTCTTCTTGCGAATCATATCAGAACCTGCGTGGCGGATGACATCCGGGCAGGGAAAGAAGAGACGATAGACGAGCTGGTTGTAACTTTGCAGAAATTAATGAGATAGGAGGCAGAAGATGGAACAATATTCAGTAACAGGAATGAGCTGTGCAGCCTGCAGTGCCCGTGTGGAAAAGGCGGTCGCCAAAGTTCCGGGTGTTACGTCCTGTTCGGTCAGCCTGCTGACAAATTCTATGGGAGTAGAAGGCGCTGCGGCAGCTTCTGATATAATTGCTGCAGTGGAAGAGGCAGGCTACGAAGCGGCCCCTAAAGCTTCCGTCGATAAATCAGGCGCTTCAGCTAAGGCTTCGGCGGATAATGAACTTTTAAAAGACAGGGAAACCCCGATATTAAAGAAGAGGCTGATCGCTTCGCTCTGTCTTTTGGTTCCGCTGATGTACGTTTCGATGGGACATATGATGTGGAACTGGCCTGTTCCGGCAGTTTTGGATGGAAATCATGTGGCGATGGGGCTGATTCAGCTGTTGTTTACAACGGCAATTATGGTGGTTAACCAGAAGTTTTTTGTCAGCGGCTTCAGAAGCCTCTGGCATCGGGCACCGAATATGGATACACTGGTGGCACTTGGCGCAGGTGCCTCATATGTTTACAGTACCTATGCATTATTTGCAATGACAGATGCACAGATGCACGGGGATATGGCTGGGGTCATGAATTACATGCATGAGTTTTATTTCGAATCTGCGGCAATGATTCTGGCCTTGATTACAGTGGGTAAAATGCTGGAGGCGCGGTCCAAAGGCAGGACGACAGATGCGCTCAAGAGCCTGATGAAACTGGCGCCAAAGACAGCAACAGTCCTGCGACAGGGGGCGGAGACAGTAGTTTCCATCGATCAGGTAGTAAAAGGCGATATATTCGTAGTAAGACCCGGAGAAAACATACCGGTGGATGGTATTATTATAGAAGGAAGCAGTGCGGTAAATGAGTCTGCACTGACCGGAGAAAGTATTCCCATCGACAAGGCAGCAGGGGATCCGGTATCGGCGGCAACGCTGAACCACTCTGGTTTTATCAAGTGCGAGGCGACCAGGGTCGGTGAAGATACCACACTTTCCCAGATTATTCAGATGGTCAGCGACGCGGCGGCAACCAAGGCGCCCATAGCCAAGGTTGCAGACCGGGTATCCGGCGTATTTGTGCCCGTGGTTATTGTGATTGCAGCATTGACAATTCTGGTATGGCTGTTTGCAGGGCAGACCATTGGTTTCGCTCTTGCAAGAGGAATCTCCGTACTGGTCATTAGTTGTCCATGTGCGCTGGGGCTGGCGACACCGGTTGCGATTATGGTAGGCAACGGTATGGGAGCAAAGCATGGGATTATGTTCAAGACAGCTGTTTCACTTGAGGAGACAGGGAAGATGCAGATCGTGGCTCTTGATAAAACCGGGACAATAACAAGCGGTGAGCCCAGAGTTACAGATATGCTGCCTGCAGAGGGCGTGAAAGAAGAAGAACTTCTCGCCATGGCCTATGGGCTGGAGAAAAAAAGTGAACACCCGCTGGCTCGGGCGGTTCTTATGCTGGCAGAGGAGCGGGACATACAAAATGTCCAGGAAATTACTGACTTCAGGGCGCTCCCCGGTAATGGCCTTTCCGGCAGAATAAACGGAGATATCCTGACTGGAGGCAACTTAAAGTTTATCAGTGAAAACACTGAAGTCCCGGAAACAATGAGAAAGAAGGCGGAACAGCTGGCCGAAGACGGAAAGACACCGCTATTTTTCAGCCGCAGCAATAAGCTTATTGGCATCATTGCAGTAGCGGACGTTATTAAGGAAGACAGTCCCCGGGCCGTCCAGGAATTACAGAATATGGGGATTCATGTGGTAATGCTGACCGGTGATAATGAGCGGACGGCAAAGGCCATAGGGCGTCAGGCCGGAGTAGATGAGGTAATCGCAGGCGTACTGCCGGACGGTAAGGAAAGCGTGATCCGCTCACTGAAGCGTAAGGGCAGAGTCGCCATGGTAGGAGATGGAATCAATGATGCTCCCGCACTGACCAGGGCGGATATCGGAATTGCGATTGGCGCAGGTACAGATATTGCAATCGATGCGGCAGATGTAGTCCTGATGAAAAGCCGCCTAAGCGACGTGCCGGCTGCAATCCGGTTAAGCAGGGCCACTCTCAGGAACATCCATGAGAATTTGTTCTGGGCATTTATCTACAATATCATCGGAATTCCGCTGGCAGCCGGTGTCTGGTTCCCGCTGCTCGGATGGAAATTAAACCCCATGTTCGGCGCGGCCGCAATGAGTCTGTCCAGCTTCTGTGTAGTAACAAATGCACTCAGGCTTAACTTATTTAAAATGTATAATGCAGCAAAGGACAAAAAATTAAAAGTGAAAAAGAAAGAGGAGGAAACAACGATGCAAAAAACTATGAAAATTGAAGGTATGATGTGCGGACACTGTGAGGCCAGAGTAAAGAAGAGCCTGGAGGCACTTGCACAGGTAGATGAGGCTGCAGTCAACCATGAGGAAGGAACCGCAGTTGTAACTTTAAATGCAGAAATCCCGGAAGATGAGTTGAAAAAGGCAGTGGAAGACCAGGACTATAAAGTGCTGGAAATCAAGTAACAAATTTTTCGCGTATCGCCTGAAAAAGCGCCTGTAGAACAGGAAAATGCAGTAGGCATTTAATATACGTGGTCTATTTAGGCGGGAGCGCTTACCGTGAGCCGGGACGGACTGTGAAAAGCACCTGTCCTGTTGGAAATACAGCCGCTGCGCTAAGCGGCAGTAAGAGGAAATCCGCAAAATCAGTCAGAACCGAACGCATTCACCGTTTAATCTGATGATTAAACGCCTCAGGCGTTCTAAAAAGCTGCTTCGGAAGCAGCTTTTTTCTGACTGATTTCGCGGATTTCCTCTAACTGCCGCTATGCTCGCTAAAAGCATTTCCAACAGGACAGGTGCTTTTCACAGTCCGTCCCGGCTCACGGTAAGCTAGGTTCATCCGCCGATAGGAAAGAACTCCTTCCCCGGTTGGATCCCAGACCGGGACAGCGGATGGAATAGAATTGGCGTAACTTTTATATCCCCAGTAGGTTAAAAAATAGTTTTCGGTATATTTAAAATAGTGAACCTCTTTCTGGCAAGCGGCACTAAGTCCCTTCTTGTAGATGAACGACTACGCGTCGCCAGTGCACATCCATTGCTCCGGTCTGGCATCCCTGTCATGAAGCGTCCCAGCAATCCAGATATCCTTCATTTTTGAGACTAAAGTGAGCAGGCTATATCCTAAATTCCCTAAAAATAAGCCATATATTTTACAATCATCTTTGTAAATGATACAATATGCGTAAATCAGGCAACTGTCAGGTAATAGTGGTATTCGGGGTAAAACGGAAAGGGGAAAAGTAATATGAAGAAACGTATGATTTCATTATGTATTGCATTGATACTTACAGGATCGCTTTTTTTATCTGGCTGCGGCACGAAGGTACAGGCATCAGATTTAATGAAAGGCGTAAAAGCACACGATGTCAGCAAAGAAGCCGTACTACGTGACGAGGATACTGCCGCTGTGGCAGATTTTGCGGTGCGCCTGTTTCAGGCCAGCCGGGAAGAAAACTCAGAGGTAGTGATATCTCCTGTTTCCGTACTCTATGCGCTGGCGATGACCGCGAACGGAGCAGATGGGGAGACCCTTGCACAGATGGAGAATATGCTGGGGCTGAGCGTAGACAAGCTGAATCCATATCTTTATGCATACAAAGAAGCACTGGCTTCCGGTAATAAGTATAAGCTTGACCTCGCGAACTCGATTTGGTTTAAAGATGATGAGAGCCTGAACGTGAATCCGGATTTCCTGCAGGCAAACGCAGACTGGTATGACGCGGAGCTTTACAAAGCGCCTTTTGATAATTCCACGCTTAAGGACATCAACCACTGGGTCAGCAATAAAACGGACGGTATGATAGAAGATATCCTGGATGAGATTCCAGATGAAGCAATAATGTATCTGATCAATGCCATTGCCTTTGATGCTGAATGGGAGAACATATATAAGGAAAATGAAGTCAGGGCAGATGTTTTTACAACTGAAAGCGGAAGTGAGCAAATAACTGAGATGATGTATTCGGAAGAGAACGAATATCTGGAGGATGAGAACACAACAGGCCTGATTAAGTATTATAAGGACAGAAAATATGCGTTTGTAGGCCTGCTTCCGAACGAGGGGATAAGCATAAACGAATACATTTCCTCCTTAACCGGTGAAAAGCTGATGAACCTTCTGAACAACTCACAGAGTGTGCGGGTGGATGCAGCGATTCCTAAATTCGAAAATGAGTACGATATTGAAATGAGTGAAATTCTGAAGGGGATGGGTATGCCTGATGCCTTTGATCCCGGACAGGCAGATTTCAGCGGGCTGGGAACTTCAACGGACGGGAATCTTTATATTAATCGTGTACTGCACAAAACTTATATTGCGGTGGATGAAAAAGGGACCGAGGCGGGAGCAGCCACGGTAGTAGAGGTGATGAGCGAAGCTGCCATGGTTGATCCCATAAAGCAGAAGACTGTTTATCTGAACCGGCCGTTTATTTACATGCTTATTGATTGTGAGGCGAAACTTCCTGTCTTCATGGGGACAGTGATGGATATAAAAGAATAAGGCACACCAGAGCTGCTGCCTGAACAAGAAAATAGAAAAGGAGTGCATTATGATGCAGACATCAACAGAATTAAAAAATTTACTCAACAGGATTGACCACAAGAGCTATCCTGCATATAAAGATACGAAGGGAGTTTATCAGTTTCCCGGATATCAGCTTTCCATTGATCATGTGCAGGGGGATCCATTTGCTTCCCCTTCTAAATTAAGTATTCACATAAAAGGTGCGGCGGCAGGGTTTCCGAAAGAGCTGTTTGAAACGGAGCATCGCCGGATTGCACTTCAGGATTATCTGACACGCCAGTTTGGACGCGGCGTTGAAAAGTATGCATTCAAAGCGAAAGGTTCAGGTAAGAGCGGCCTAATCTCTGTCAGCAGATGCACTCAGGAGATACTGGAGCGCACGGCATGCAGTATTGATGTTCAAAGCGGGGACCTGGTACTGAGGCTTGAGGCGGGCTTTCCGGCAAACGGGAGAACCATCAATGCAAGAGAACTAATGAAGATATTGTTTGATTTTTTGCCGGAGTGTGTGGAAAACTCTCTTTATTATAAGAACAGCGATAAAAAGAGGATAGAACAGACTGCATTTCTTGCAGATGACCAGCAGTACATCCGGGAACAGCTGCCCGTTCTGGGATTGACTGCTTTTGTTGCGGACGGGGCTGTCCTGCCCAGAGAATCCGGGATTTCTTCCAGGCCGATGAGAGGTGCGGTTGCGTTTTCTTCACCGGAAGAGTT
This sequence comes from Faecalicatena fissicatena, assembly GCA_001028025.1. Taxonomy (GTDB): domain Bacteria; phylum Bacillota; class Clostridia; order Lachnospirales; family Lachnospiraceae; genus Faecalicatena; species Faecalicatena fissicatena_A. Next base: position 32,797 of record LDAQ01000079.1, read on the forward strand.
AAAAGTAACGCTGGAACTTCCGCACAAAGGAAAAATAACGGGAATGGGAATCCGCAGGGGAATTACATTGATTGTGGGCGGTGGATACCATGGAAAGTCCACGCTCCTGAAAGCACTGGAACTGGGGGTTTATAACCATATTGCGGGGGATGGCAGGGAATATGTCATTACCGATTCCACTGCAATGAAGATCCGTGCCGAGGACGGACGTAGCATAAAAAAGACAGACATTTCAATGTTTATAAATGACCTGCCCAATAAAAAAGACACTCGTGGATTCTATACAGAAGATGCCAGCGGAAGCACTTCCCAGGCGGCCAACGTGATAGAGAGCATGGAGGCAGGGGCAAAGCTTCTGCTGATCGATGAAGATACAAGCGCGACCAATTTTATGATCCGGGATGAATTGATGCAGCGCGTGATCCACAGAGACATGGAGCCGATCACTCCTTTTATCGAGCGGATCAGGGAGCTGTATGATGAGTATGGAATTTCAACGGCCATCGTAGCAGGAAGCTCCGGGGCATACTTCCATATTGCCGACTGTATCATCCAGATGGACCGGTATGTACCGAAAGATATTACGGCACTTGCAAAGAAAGAGGCCGAAAGCTTTCCGATGCTCAGTGGACCGGAGGAAAAGGCGGCAGCACCCGTATTCACAAGATGCCCGGGCGGGAATCCAGCATTTCGCGGAAATGACAGGGTAAAGATGAAGACACTGGGCCGGGAAGCAGTGCAGATCAACCGGGAAACCATCGACCTGCGCTATGTGGAGCAGCTGGTGGACGGCGAGCAGGTCAGTGCACTTGGATATTGTGTGAAATATGCGGAAAAACATCTTCTGGACGGCAGGAAAACACTGCAGGGAGTTGTAGAAGAGCTTGAGAATAAAATTGAAAAAGATGGGCTTGCAGGTTTGTGCGAGAGCGGCTCCAGTGTGGCATGTCTTGCGGTGCCGAGAAAACAGGAAATATATGCATGCCTGGACCGTTACCGCGGTCTGAAGCTGTAGAAAGGGGAGTTGTATGCGGTTTTTTCATTTATCGGATCTGCATATTGGAAAACAATTGCACCACTACAGCCTTCTGGAGGACCAGAGACATATATTAAATGAGGTGGTCAGCAGGGTGGAGGAACTGAAACCCGATGCGGTAGTCATAGCGGGAGATATCTATGATAAATCTGTTCCGTCGGCGGAAGCGGTATCGCTGTTTGACGATTTCCTGACGAAACTGGCCGATGTGGAGGGCGGACCAGCTATTATGCTGATCAGCGGAAACCACGATTCCGCCCAGAGGCTGGACTACGCCAGCCGGATTCTGGGCAGGCAGAACATCTATATTGCAGGGGAAGTGCCCGGGGAAAAGGATGAATATTTAAAAAAGGTAACACTTTCAGACGAATATGGAGAGGTAGATTTTTATCTGCTTCCCTTCTTGAAGCCGGGGTATGTCCGCGGCGTTTTTGAGGAAGACATTCCGGAGACTTACAGTGAGGCGGTTGCACGAATTCTGGAGCGGGAAGCGCCGGATCAGGAGAAGCGCAATGTGCTTCTGTCTCATCAGTTCTATACGGGAAACGGCACAATACTGCAGACCTGCGATTCGGAGTTGTTCTCCGTGGGAGGAATTGACAATGTTGATATCGCACCGCTGCTGCAGTTTGATTATGTGGCCCTTGGACATCTGCACCGGGCACAGCAGGCAGGAAAGCCGTTTATCCGTTACTGCGGAACCCTACTGAAGTATTCCGTGAGTGAAGCCGGAGATACAAAATCGCTTCATATGGTGGAACTTGGAAAAAAAGGCGAAGAGGCGCTTGTGGAGCTTCTGCCGCTTCATCCGCTCAGAGATGTGCGGACGGTTCGTGGAGAGATGACACAGATTATGGAACAGGCGGAGACGGAAAGCTGTAAGGACTATATCAGCATCACCCTGACGGATGAGGTGGACCCGTACAGGCCCAAGGAACAGCTGGAAAAAGTATATCCACATATTCTGGAGATCCGGATGGATAATGCCCGGACGAGAAAACGTCTGGAGGAGTTCGATGAGGAGGTGGAGCTGACCGATCCGCTTATTGTATTTGGAGAGTTTTATGAAGAAATCCAGGGCAGGGAACTGTCTCAGGAAGAAAAAGGATTTCTGGAACAGGTTTTTGATAAGGTGAAGGGAGAATAAGATGAGGCCGGTAAAGTTGACAATGTCTGCATTTGGTTCTTATGCGGATGTAGAAGAGATAGATTTTACAAAAATACAGCATGGCCTTTTTCTTATCACCGGCGACACCGGTGCAGGAAAGACCACGATTTTTGATGCCATAACTTATGCGCTGTATGATAAGACCAGCGGAGGAAGGCGCGACGGCAATATGATGCGCAGCCAGTATGCATCCGAAGAGACGGATACTTTCGTAGAGTATACATTTTCATACAGAGGAAAAGAATATACGGTCAGAAGAAACCCTGAATACCTGAGGATCGGTAAACGCAGGATGGCGGATGGTTCACCCCGTCTGGTAAAAGAGACGGCAAAAGTGAGCCTGCTCATGCCGGATGGCAGGGAAGAACAGGGGAAGAAAAAAGACATTGATAATAAAATAGAAGAAATCATTGGGCTGGATGTCAACCAGTTTACCCAGATTGCAATGATAGCCCAGGGAGATTTTCTGCGGTTGCTCCATGCAGAATCCAAAGAGCGCAAGAAGATCTTCTCCAGAATCTTTCAAACCAGGCTGTACTGGCAGGTGCAGGAAGAATTAAAGGAGGAGGCAAAGCAGCTTTATATCCGCCTGGAAGACAATACAAAGGACTGCCTGCGGGAAATGGAGCGTGTGGAAACTTATGAAGACAGTGATGAGGCTGCAAAATGGGAGCGGCTTTCTGCGCTGAAAATGCCTCCGGCAGAAGAGGTAATGGAAGTATTAAAGGAAATCTGCAGGCAGGGAAAGTCTATGGAGACAGAGGCTGAAAAAGAACATACACGTCTGCAGAAGCAGGCAGAGGATTTGAATGCTGCAATCCGCAGCCAGGAAGAGGTAAACATTCTGCTTCGGTCAAAAGATCAGGCGCAAAAGAGGTTAAAAGAGCTGGAAGAAAAAAAGAACGGAATGGAGGACCTCAGCCGTCAGATTAAAGACGGTGCCAGGGCCGAAAAAGTGCTTGTAAAAGAGGAACAGTATAAACGAACCAGTGTGGAAGCAAAGCGCCTGGAAGAAACGGTCGGACAGACAAAGAGCTGGATGGAGGAGCAGACAGCAGTCCTGGCGGAAAAGGAAACAAAACTGCAGGGACTGGAAAAAGAACTGCAGGAAAAAGAACCCGTCATGCAGAAACAGATTCTGCGTCTGAAAGATATTCTGCCCAGATATGCAGGCATCCGAAAACTGGAAGAACAGTATCATAAACAATTAAAGAAAATGGAGCTTGTACTGGAGGAATGCCGGACGGCCTCAGCGGATTATGAGAAAAAGTATCAGCAGTTTTTTGAGGAACAGGCCGGTATTCTTGCAAAGGAACTTAAGGAAGGGCACCCCTGTCCTGTATGTGGCTCAACAGAGCACCCGCACAAGGCTGAGATACTGGAGAGCGCGCCGGGACAGGAAGAAGTGCAGCAGGCCAAGAATGAGCGGGATCAGAAAGAACAGGAGCGCTCCACAACCCAGGAACAGTTTCAGGCATCGAAAAGCCGTCTGGACTCTGAGAGAAAACTTCTGGAGGAAGCCGCAGAAGATATTATAGCCGGAGGTTCCCTTCCGGAAGAAGAGGCAAAAGAGCACCTGAAACAGCTGGAAGCAGATTTAAAAGAAATGAAAAAAAACTTCCAGAAAAAGGGAAAAGATTTCCGGGAATTGATGGAAGAAATGAAGCGCAGAAGCGGACTTCTGGAGAGCCAGGAAAAACAGCTCCAGGAATTGAATACGAAGCAGAAAGAAGAGGAAGAATATTTTCAGGAAGAGTTAGAAGCGCAGAAATTTGCATCTCATGAAGAATACAGCCAGGCTCTGAAATGGACAGAAGGGCGCAGAGAGAAAGAAGAAGCGCTCAGCCAGTATGAAAAAGAATGTCTGGAAGTAAAGACAAGATACGAGATGCTCTGTCAGCAGAGCGAGGGAAAGCAGTCTGCGGATCTGGAAGAAGAAAAAGAAAAGCTGGAAGCGGTACTGAATTCCCTGAAAACGCAGAAAGACAAATGGCTCCATCTGCACAGCCAGAACCAGAAGAACAAAGAGGCCAGGACAAAGCTCAAGCAGTATTTTGATACAAAAGCCGGCTTGACGATGCAGTACGAGATGGTAAACAATCTGAGCCGTACGGCCAACGGAACGCTGAACGGCAGTATCAAACTGGATTTTGAGACCTATGTGCAGAGAAAATATTTCAAGCAGATCATCCATGCCGCCAACCGAAGGCTCAGTAAGATGACCTCAAACGAATTTATCCTGCAGTGCCGGGAAATCAAAGACCTGAGCAGCCAGGGGCAGGCCGGTCTGGATCTGGATGTTTACCACCTTGTCAATGATTCCGTCCGGGATGTGAAGACACTGTCAGGCGGCGAGTCCTTCATGGCATCCCTCTCCATGGCGCTGGGCCTGTCAGATATCATACAGAATACGGCAGGTGCAATCAGTCTTGAGACTATGTTTGTGGATGAAGGCTTCGGCTCCCTGGATGACGCGGCAAGAGAGCGGGCGATCCAGATTCTTCAGGAACTGGCTGGGGAAAAAGGAATCGTGGGTATCATATCTCATGTAAATGAATTAAAAGAACAGATCGAATGGAAACTTGCTGTTACAAAAACAGAGCAGGGAAGCAGTACCAGGTGGGTATTAGAATAAACAGAAATGGAAGTGGGACAGATGAAGAAATACCTGAAAACAGCATCAGCCCTGCTGCTGGCCGTAATCCTGAGCCTGCAGCAGGCACTGCCCGTGAGGGCATGGGAGGAAATCGTAACCTGTACGGTTCTGGGAGACAGCATCGCAAAGGGGTATTCTTCTGACAAGGCCAATGAAATAAAATGTTATGGCCGTATCATCACCGAGCAGATAGCCGAAGAAAATGAGATATACTTTGACTATCAGAATTACGCGAAAAACGGTCTGGACACACAGGGCCTAAACGAAAAGGTCCTGTCTAGGGACACTGTAAAAAGAAACCTGAACAAATCCGACATCATATTACTCACAATGGGTTCCAACGACCTCCTGAACGAATTCAAAAGAGAGTCCCAGGAGATTCTGAATTCCGATACAAAGTTTAGAAGCGCCCCTCAGGCTATGAACGAACTCCAGGAGGCCGTAAAGAAGAACCCGTTAATCGTCCTGAAAATCATAGATGCTCTGAGCAGCTGGGATTACGGAAGCTTCGAGGCCCAATGGGCCGAAGCCATGGAAACCATAACCCAGCAGAAAAAAGATAATGCCCAAATCATCGTAACCAACATCTACAACCCCATATACAACATGCAGCTCCCCGGTACCATGAACAAAGTTGTAGAAGACATCATCCAGAACATGAACAGCATCATAGAAAAAAGAGCCGAAGAATTCGACTACAAGGTAGTAGACCTTTTTAACTCCAACATAGTAGCCTTCGTCCAGGGCGACGGCCTGCATCCCAGCCAGGAAGGCCAGCAGCTCATAGCCACAATGGTCTACGACAAAATCGAGCCCGACCCGGACACAAACACCCAGTCCGTAGATGGCGAAGCCATAAAAGGAGAATCTCAACAACCAAAGCCGGCAGACCAATCCGAACAGACTATTCCTGAGAACCAAGATCAGCCCCCCGATACTACCAGTCAGTCCAAAAACCAATCCAATCAGGGCAAATATTCGTACTTCGTTCCCACAATCCTACTGGTAATATTAGCCGGTGTTCTGGTCATAACAATCAGACGCAAAAAGAAAAAATAAAAATAAAGTCTCAAGAGAAAAAGAGACAAACCCAAAAAATTCAAATCCATATTCCACCCCCCAGCGAACGAGCCTGCGAGTGAAAAGAGCGCCAGCCCCCGGAGCCGCGCCGAAGTTCCTCATACCCTTCAATTAGCAAAACCTTCCGTCCTTCCACCACAATCCGCTGCCCTCCGCCCGGAATCCCATCCGGTACGATTACCCTCCCGACCTGATACGCCCAGCCGAGGAGATGGCGGAGCTGGAAGCATGGCGATGGAGGCGGGAATGTCTGGAGCGGACCTCTGCCGGGACAGGGGGAAGCGGATATGCCGTTTTTCGTACGCGTAGAATGCGCGCTAGAACGGCTTAATGGAAACACTGCCGGATTTTGAGGCTGAAATCGGCTCACAAAGCCGATTTCAAAGAGACATTCACTGCACAATCATCAAGATTGTGCAGTGAATGTCTCTGATGCCTCAAAATCCGGCAGTGTTTCCATTTAGCCGTTCTCAGCAAATGCCCCGCGAACGAAAAACGGCATATCCGCTTCCCCCTGCCCCGGCAGAGGTCCGCTCCAGACATTCCCGCCTCCATCGCCATACTTCCAGCCTCCGCCATCTCCGAGGCGTCCCTTTGGCGCCACCCGTACCCCAAAAATTCCACACTTATAACACAATTTTGTCACAAACTTCTGTTAATTTTATCACTATGTGAAGCAATCCAATGTTTCATCCCTGCCGGTTCAATAAGTTCCGGCACGAATTAAAAGACCAGGGAGGTAAGGACTTGATTGAGGTAAAAAACTTAGTGAAAAAATATGGAAGTCATCTGGCCATAGACCACCTGAATTTCAAGATTGAAAAAGGGAAGATCTATGGCTTTTTGGGTCCCAACGGAGCAGGAAAATCAACGACCATGAATATCATGACAGGGTACCTTGGAGCAACGGAGGGCGAGGTGCTGATTAACGGGCATGATATTCTCAAAGAACCGGAAGAAGCAAAGAAGCATATCGGATATCTTCCAGAGCTTCCCCCACTGTACACGGAAATGACAGTGCAGGAGTACCTGGATTTTACTGCGGAACTGAAAGGAATATCCAGAGATAAGCGGGAATCCTCGGTGGAGGAGGTGCTAAAGCTGGCAAAACTGATGGATGTCAGGGGAAGGCTGATCCGCAATCTGTCGAAAGGATACCGGCAGAGAGTCGGTCTGGCCCAGGCTGTGCTTGGTTTTCCTGATATCATCATACTGGATGAGCCGACAGTAGGACTGGACCCGAAACAGATCATAGAGATCAGGGAGCTGATCCGTAAACTTGCAAAGGACCATACTGTAATTCTCAGTTCACACATTCTGGCTGAGGTCAGAGAGGTGTGCGATTATATTATGATCATATCAAAAGGCCGGCTTGTTGCCAGTGATACACCGGATAACCTGGAACACCTGATGGATGATTCAGAAACCGTTGAGATACTGGCAAAAACAGAGCCATCCAGACTTCGGGAAATATTGTCCTCTGTCAACGAGATTTCGGGCATCAAGACAGAAAAGAGAGCAGACGGAACAACCTATGCTGCATTAGAAGTAAAAGAACATAAGGACATCAGAGAAAAAGTATTCTTTGCTTTTGCGGGAGCAAATTGCCCGCTTCTTATGCTGAATACAAACCGCGCAAGTCTTGAAGAAATCTTCCTGGAACTGACGCAGGGGGAAACAGGATCGAAACTGCTGTCTGCAGAGAGAGAGGAGGATGAGACAGATGCTGGCGATTTATAAGAGAGAACTGAGGTCTTATTTTCAGTCCATGATTGGATGTGTCTTTATAGCGTTCCTGGTAGCTTTTGCAGGAATTTATTTTATGGCGTATAACCTGAATGCGGGTTACCCCTATTTTTCCTATACATTGTCCGGCGTACTGATTGTATTTCTGGTGGGAATCCCGCTGATTACAATGAAAAGTTTTTCAGAGGAGCGAAAAAACAAGACGGATCAGCTGCTTCTGACGGCACCGGTGAGCCTCCGTAAGGTAGTGATGGGAAAATACCTTGCCATGGTTTCCGTGCTGGCAGTGCCGAACCTGATTTTCTGTTTATTCCCTCTGATTATTAAAATGCAGGGAACCGCATATCTGAAGGTGGATTATATATCAATCGCCGTATTTTTCCTTCTGGGATGTGTGTATATTGCAATCGGAATGTTTTTATCCTCACTGACAGAAAGCCAGATCATAGCATTTATCACCACGTTCGGGGTTCTGCTCGTTCTGTATCTGTGGGACGGGATTCTGTCATTCCTTCCGAGTTCTGCAATCAGCGGCGTTGTGGGGATTATCATACTTTTGACCATTGTGGCCGTCTATGTCCAGCAGATGACGGGCAACTGGTTTATCAGCGGAGGGATTGAGCTGATTGGTATTGCAGCCTGTGTGGTTACGTATATTGTAAAATCCAGCCTGTTCGAGAATATTCTGACGAAGTTCCTGGGAAATCTTGCGCTTGCAAATGTTTTCACGGATATTACGTCGAACAGTATTGTAGATGTCAGCGGTCTTATTCTGTATTTATCTGTTATTGTAGTGTTCATCTTCCTGACAGTACAGGCAATACAGAAAAGACGCTGGAGTTAGGAGGGCCGGAAATTGCAGAAAATAAAAAATTTATTTAAGACAGCGGGAACAAAAAACGGAACTTACAGTGTGGGGCTCACCGTGATCGTGATAGCAATCATAGTAGTAGCCAATATGATATTTGGGCAGATACCTGAAAAATACAGAAATATTGATGTCAGCAGTACAAAGATCTATGAGATAACGGATACCAGCCGGGAACTTTTGAAAGATCTGAACCATAAAGTAACGTTTACAGTTTTGGCGGAGAAAGACAAGGCGGACGACAGGATTAAAACGTTCCTGAGTAAATATGCCGCTTTATCTAAAAATATATCCGTGGAATGGATAGACCCGGTACTGCATCCTTCTGCGTTGACGGAGCATGAGGCGAGCGAAAATACAATCGTCGTAGAATGCGCAGATACAGGCAAGAGTACAACCGTTTCATTTGATGATATTGTCGTAGTGGATACTTCCTCCTATTATTACACGGGCAGTGTATCAGAATCCGAATTCGACGGAGAAGGCCAGCTGACCAGCGCAGTAAACTATGTGACAAGTGATGTGAATAAAAAAGTATACAGGACAACCGGACACGGTGAGTCTACGTTATCAAGCTCAATTACAGACTTAATGAGCAAAAATAACTATAACATGGAAGAACTGAATCTGGTAATGCAGGCGTCCATACCGGAAGACTGCGATCTTCTGCTTATGTATGCGCCTGCCACGGATTTGACAGACGATGAAAAAACGGCCATGCAGAATTATCTTTCTGAAGGAGGAAAAGTGATGATTCTCCTGGGAGATACAAGTACGTCAGAACTTCCGAACATTGCCTCCATTATGAAGGAATACGGAATGGAAGAAGCAGAAGGGTATATTGCGGACCCGCAGAGATGCTACCAGGGCAATTACTATTATATATTCCCGACGCTTTCACTGTCCGGGGATATGGCGAAAGGAATTTCCTCCCAGATGGTACTTGTCACCAACACACGCGGCCTGAATATGGTAGATGCCGCGAGAGATACCATTACAGCGACCTCCTTTATGACAACAACAGACAGTGCTTATGCCGTGACGGAGGATAATCAGACACAGGGAACCTATACTCTCGGTGCAGTTGCCACAGAGCAGATCAGTTCAGGAACAGATACTGACGGCACGGATGACGGAAAGGAAGATGCAGAAGCGGAAGAAAGCAAAGACACATCTGATGATACAGAGGAAAGCTCCAAAGAGAGCCGCCTGACAGTGATCACCGCAGGCAGCCTGCTTGATTCCCAGATAACCGATACCTTTACACAGCTTGAGAATACAACCGTATTCATGAATGCAGTGAGCAGCAACTTTGACGGTGTACAGAACATTTCAATTGAACCGAAGAGCCTTGCTACAGAGTATAATACAGTGCAGCATGCAGGACTGTTCAGCCTTCTTGTTATATTCGGCATTCCGCTGTTGATTCTGGCCGGCGGATTCGCAGTCTGGTTCAAGAGAAGAAAAGCATAGGAGGATGGATGAAGATGGAACGAAAAAAGAAGAGATCTTTCCTTTTACTGTTCTGCCTTCTGCTGATTCTTCTGATTGCCTACTTTGGGCTTCAGTCATGGAATAAGAAGCAGGAAAAAAAACAGGAGGCGAAGACAGAGAAAGAAGCAGTATATGCCACCGATATTGAGGAAATCACGGGAATTAAATACGATGTGGGCAGCGGTGAATTCGATCTCGTTAAAGAAGACGGTACGTGGTACAATGCAAAGGACCGGGACTTCCCGCTGGCACAGAGCTATCCGGAACAAATGGCCTCTGATTTTGCAAAGCTGAAAGCAGAGCGGGAGCTGAAGGACGGTGATTCACTGGAGGATTATGGCTTAAAAGATCCTGTATATACGGTGGTACTGACAGATAAAGAGGGAAAAGAAACCACAGTTTATTATGGAAATTCTACGGGGGATAATTACTACGTTACCGTCGGGGATGAAGGCAAAGTATACACGGTCAGCAGTACTTCCATATCCGATCTGCAGTATACCCTTGAGGATATGGCACAGCTGGATACCTATCCAAGCATCGGAAGCGGCAACCTGAAGAAAGAAGTTATAACCAGGGACGGCAGCGAGACCACATATGACGCGGATAATGATGACGATGCGGAGAATATTGCCGCAGTTGCAGGCGGACTGGGAGCCGTGACATTAAGTGAGGCCGCAGATTATTCGGTGGAAGACAAAGATCTGGCAGGATTCGGGCTGGACGAAGCGGCCAGAATTACCGTTCAGGCAACTTATACAAAAGACGATGAAGAGCAGACACTGACCCTGTATATTGGGAAAGAAAACGGTGAAGGAAGCCGTTATGTCATGATGAATGATTCCAGAATTGTATATCTGATATCGGATGAAGTGTGCAAAAACATATTGAACGAAGAGTAACAGGCTGAAGTTAAGAAGGCAGGCGGCAGAAGTGCTGCCTGCCGGAAATTTTATATTTATTTTATAAGCCTTTTATTGACAATTCAGAGAAAACAGAGGAAAATATCTCTCATATAGGGCAAAGCCCCTTCAGCATGCTGACCGGCATAAAACTTGCATCGAAGCGGGCTGCGGAGAATTTGACCCTGGCGGCAGCGGCCAAGGAAGAACCGGCTTTGGACGACTGTTCGCGGGAATAAAAGTGAGGTTGGTAAAACATGAAAGAAAAACTGATACGTTTCATGCAGGGAAGATACGGAGTCGATACATTTTCGAAGTTCCTGCTTATTATGGGTCTGGTAGTAGTGCTGATTTCTTCTATTTTTAGTGGAAAAACATTTGGCATTATTTTTTATATACTGGGCTGGATTCTGATTATCTACTGCTATTTCCGGATGTTTTCAAAGAATGTGACAAAACGGTACGCAGAGAATCAGGCATTCCTGGCAAAGACAGGCGGGATACGCGGTTTTTTCAAGAATCAGAAAGCAATGTGGAAGCAGAGAAAAACGCACCATATTTATAAATGTCCGAGCTGCGGACAGAAGATCAGGATCCCAAAGGGAAAGGGTAAAATTGAAGTGTGCTGTCCAAAGTGCAGTACCACCTTCATAAAGAAAAGCTAATGAATAACGCCGGAAAAAGGCATCTGCCCCGCTGGAGCCAGCGGTCGGTATGCAGCCGGGGCAGAGGTGTATTTTGCAGGCAGGATACACTTCTGCTGCGGTGTATTTTTTTCGGCAGGGGATAGAGACGTTGAGGAGAATGAAGACAATATGAGTGATCCATATAAAGTACTGGGTGTGTCAGGGGATGCATCTGACGAGGAGATTAAAAAAGCATACCGGACAATGAGCAGAAAGTATCATCCCGATGCGAATATCAACAACCCAATGCGTGATGAGGCGGAAGCAAAGTTCAAAGAAGTGCAGCAGGCTTATCAGCAGATCATGGATGAACGGGAGCATGGATATACCGGAAGCGGAGACAGTTATGGCGGCTACGGCAATACCGGAAGTTACGGTGGATATGGCGGTTTCGGCGGCTTTGGCGGTTTTGGAGGGTATGGCCCATACTGCCGTCAGGAACAGCGCACGGCGGGGAACAGCGAGACAGACATTCATATGAAAGCTGCCGCCAACTACATACAGGCAGGGCGTTATGAGGAGGGACTGCATGTCCTGAACGGAATCAACGACAGGAGTGCCCTGTGGTATTTTTACAGTGCATCCGCTAATTCGGGCATGGGAAATAATGTCACTGCGCTGGAACATGCAAAAGAGGCCGTCAGACTGGAACCTGAGAACATGCAGTATCAGATGATGCTTCAGCGCCTGCAGGGTGGGGGCTCATGGTATCAGCAGAGGCAGAGTTCTTACGGATACCCCGGAATGGGGGGAAGTGACCTCTGTATGAAGCTTTGTATTGCGAATTTGCTGTGTAACTTGTGCTGCGGAGGAAGCGGACTTTGCTGCGGAGGGGGAAGATATATTTAAGAGATTTTTGAGGGGAGGACGCTTACCGAGAGCCGGGACGGGCTGCGTAAAGCACCTGTCCTGTTTATAATTCAGGCGCTGTGCCAAACAGCAGTAAGAGGAAATCCGTAAAATCAGCCGGGACCGAACGCATTCAGCGCTTAATCTGATGATTAAGCGCCTCAGGCGTTCTGAAAAGTTGCTTCGGTAGCAACTTTTCCCCGGCTGATTTTACGGATTTCCTCTAACTGCTGCTAGTGCTCGCTGGATGAATTTTAAACAGGACAGGTGCTTTACGCAGCCCGTCCCGGCTCTCGGTAAGCTGGGTTCATCCGCAGGCGGGAAATTCCTTTATGAGGGGGATCTTCTGGCGGGGCGGCGTATGGGATTGGACTGAGGGGACTTGGATATATATGTTCGTCAACGAGGCTGAAGCTCGTTGACTGATTTTTGAATGTGTGTGAATGTCTGTTTATATGGGGGTTCTGAAAATATTTCTTGACACATATGATGTTACTGTGATATTATCGAAACAATTATATAAAATACGATGAATTGTTTATTGGATTTTGTACAATTTATAACGAACTTATCGTTCCTGATTTTTATGCGTTATACCGGAAGCAGGAGGGAATTATGGTAAAGTATCAATATCTTCGGAAAAAGTCCGGAAAACGGGACTCAGTTTGTAAAAAACATATAGAGAGACTTTTAGCGGGAGCTGCCAAACAGGCAGCTCCCGCTTTTACTTTGTATGTTTTTTCACAATAAAAAAGAAAAAGGAGGCACTTATTGATGGGCGATTACACACAGGGGTGCTGTGGATGTGACCACAGTGAAACGGCTCTGCTGCAGCGGATCGGGGAGCTGGCTGCGGAGTATAGGGGGAAGGAGGGAAGCCTGATTCAGGTTCTTCATATGGCTCAGGGGCTTTATGGGTATCTGCCGCTGGAAGTGCAGGAGGTTATAGCGGACAGTCTGGACCTTCCGCTGGCTGAGGTGTCGGGAGTTGTTACGTTTTACTCGTTTTTTGCTACCCAGCCAAGGGGGAAACATACGATACGTGTCTGTCTTGGTACGGCCTGCTATGTGCGGGGTGGGAAAAAGATTGTGGAGCGGTTGAAGAAGATTCTGGATGTGGAGATTGGAGAGACGACTAAGGATCGAAAATTCACTTTTGAGGTGGCACGCTGCATCGGTTCCTGCGGTCTGGCTCCGGCCATGTCCATAGACGATCAGGTGTATAAACAGGTGAACCCTGACAAACTGGAACAGATTCTGCAGCGCTATTATGAGGAGGAGGAGTAAGATTATGGCGGGAATAAATGAAATATCCAGGGAGAAACGGCTGGTTAGAGACCAGATGGATCTCCGCGTGATCAAGGGGGATTACCTGGCGCGGCGGAGAAAGTACAGACGCCAGGTGCTGGTATGCGGGGGCGCAGGCTGTATATCCTCCCATTGCCAGGAAGTGAAAGACGCACTGTACGAGTCGCTGGCGAATTATCAGCTGGAGGATGAGGTGGAGGTTCTGGTCACCGGATGCATGGGGACCTGCTCACTGGGGCCGGTAATCCTGGTTGAGCCTGACGGGGTTTTTTACACACAAATGGAACCGGAAAAGGTGGACCATATCGTGTTCAGTCATTTGATGAATGACGAGATCTGTGAGGAATATACATACTTTGACGATGACATGGGCATCCATGTGCCGCTGATGAAAGATATCGGATTCTTTGAGGGACAGATCCGCATCGCCCTGAGAAACTGCGGGCGCATGGAGTTCTCTTCTCTGGAAGCTTATATCGCAAGAGATGGTTATGGAGCGATTGCGAAAGTATTGGGCGGCATGAGCCAGGAGGACGTGGTTGCTGTTATAAAAAATTCCGGGCTGCGGGGCCGCGGCGGCGCTGGTTTTCCTACTGGGGTGAAGTGGGAAGCCGGGAGGAAAGCCCAGTCACCGGACGGGCGCAAGTTCATGGTCTGCAATGCTGATGAAGGCGATCCAGGAGCATTTATGGACCGCAGTCTTCTGGAGGGGGATCCCCATAGCATTATAGAAGGCATGATGCTGGGTGGTTATGCCATGGGTGCATCCAGGGGCTATATCTATGTCAGGGCGGAATATCCCATTGCGGTAGAGAGACTTGGAAATGCGATCGACCAGGCAAGGGCAGCCGGTATACTGGGAAAGAACATCATGGGCAGCGGCTTTGATTTTGATGTGGAGATCCGTATTGGGGCCGGAGCGTTTGTGTGCGGCGAGGAAACTTCTCTGCTGGCTTCCATAGAGGGAAGAAGAGGCGAGCCCAGGCAGAAGCCGCCGTTCCCGTTTGAGAAAGGATTGTTTGAATGTCCCACTATTATCAACAATGTGGAGACTCTGGCCAATGTGGCTCCTATTATTCTGAACGGTTCCGAGTGGTACCGCAAGATCGGTACGGCAGGCAGTGCCGGGACTAAGGTATTTGCTCTGGCCGGGGATATCGTGAATGCCGGTATCATCGAAGTGCCCATGGGTACAGTTCTGGGTGATATTATTTATAAGATCGGCGGAGGTATCATTGGAGGCAAACGATTTAAGGCTATTCAGTCCGGCGGACCTTCCGGCGGCTGTCTCACCAGGGCACACCTGAATACCCGGGTAGATTATGACTCACTGGCGGAGCTTGGAGCTATCATGGGATCCGGCGGCCTGGTGGTCATGAATGAGGATACCTGCATGGTGGATACGGCGCGGTATTTCATGGACTTTATCTGTGATGAATCCTGCGGCAAATGTCTCCCCTGCCGTAACGGCACCCGTCGGATGCTGGAGCTTCTGGAGGGAATTACGGAAGGAAAGGGACGGCCGGAAGACCTGGATCTTCTGGAGGAACTGGCGGAGACAATCAAGCAGACTGCTATGTGTGGTTTGGGACAGACAGCGCCCAATCCGGTTCTTTCCACTTTAAAATATTTCCGTGGGGAATATGAATCCCACATCTATGATAAATACTGTCCGGCAGGTGTCTGCGCGGAACTTCAGACCTCTCCGTGCCGCAATGCGTGTCCGGCAAATGTTTATATACCAGGCTACTTATCTCTTCTGGCCGCAGGGCGGATCGATGATGCATACCGCCTGATCCGGCAGGATAACCCATTCCCGGCAGTGTGCGGGCGTGTCTGTACACATCCCTGTGAGGATCACTGCCGAAGGGCACAGGTGGATGAGCCGGTGTCTATCTGCTCGATAAAAAGGTTTATCGGGGATTATGCGCTCCGGGATGACTATACCATCCCCACAGTAGAGCCGCTGCCGTCTACCGGAAAGAAGATTTCGGTCATCGGCGCCGGCCCATCGGGGCTGACCTGTGCTTACTATCTGGCAAACCTGGGCCATGAGGTACATATTTATGAAGCGGAATCTGTGGCCGGCGGCGTGCTGTACTGGGGAATCCCGGAATACCGGCTGCCAAAGAAGGTTCTTGAGAAGGAGATCCACGCTATCGAAAAGAGCGGTGTCCATATCCATCTAAGCACCAGTATAGGGAAGGATCTGAGCCTTGAGGATATGCGCAGCCAGTCGGATGCCATCTACATTGCAGCAGGCACCCAGAGCTCCCGTCTGCTGGATATTCCGGGAGAGGATCTGGAAGGCGTGGAAAGCGGCCTTGGTTTCCTGAAACGGATTGGTTTGAATAAAGATCTGTCTGTGCCGGACCGTCTTGTTGTCATCGGCGGGGGCAGTACGGCTATCGATGTTGCAAGAACTGCTGTCCGCCTTGGCTCAAGCCAGGTTACAGTCATCTACCGCAGGGCTGAGCAGGAGATGCCTGCAGGAAAGGAAGAGGTAGAAGAGGCACGGGAAGAAGGGATAGAGGTTATCTCAATGGCGTCCCCGGTTGAATTTAAGGGTGAGGGAGGAAAAGTGACGGGGATACATCTGATTCGGCGTTATAAAGCGGAGTTTGGTTCCGATGGGCGCAGATTGACCAAGCAGATGTCAGGTTCGGACTTTACCCTCGACTGTGACGGCATTGTTACCGCGATCAACCAGGATGTAGATCACAAGGTTTATAAAACAACAAATGTAGGTCTGGATAAGACCGGCAAACTGGAGATTAACAGATTTACCAGACAGACTGCGGAAGAGGGCATATTCGCTGGTGGAGATGTCAGTCCGTGGGGCAAGAACGTGGTGATACAGGCAATTGCCGATGGCAAACATGCGGCTGTGAAGATCGACCAGTACCTGGGAGGAAGCGGGGAATTAAATAAGGGACAGCAGTTCGACATCCCGGAGATTGAACTGGAAGTAAATGAACCCCATGACCGCTATCCAACCAGATGCCTGAAGCCGGAAGACCGGGCCGATAATTTCCGGGAAGTAAACTGTGGATATCACAAGCTGGACGCGATGGCGGAATCCCTGCGCTGCCTGCATTGCGACAGGCGATAGCAGCGGAAACCCTTAACAAGACAGAGACCAGGAGGTTATTATGATACATTTAACAATAAATGGAAAGCCGGTGGAGGTATTGGAAGGCTCCACCATTATGGAAGCGGCAGAGGCTTCCGGTATCCGTGTGCCCAGCCTGTGCCATATGAAACATGTCCACCAGTACGGCTCCTGCCGGATCTGCGTGGTAGAAGTGGAAGGAATGAAGAACCTGCAGGCATCCTGCATGGTAAAGGTTCGGGAGGGAATGAAGGTGAAGACCCATTCCCCCAAGGTTCTGGAAGCCAGGAAAGTCCTGTATGAACTGCTGCTGTCCAATCATTCCCGGGACTGCTTAAATTGCAGCCGCAACCTGAGCTGTGAGCTGCAGGCCCTCGGAAATGAGCTGGATGTGACCGAAAGCCGTTTTGAGGGCGTTGTGTCTGAAGGGCATGTGGATATCTCGCCGTCCATCACCCGTGATACCAGCAAATGCATTTTGTGCCGCCGCTGCGTCACTGCCTGCGCAGAGATCCAGAAGGTAGGCGCGATCCAGGCACAGAACCGGGGCTTTGATACTATGGTCAGCCCGGCTATGGGGCTGCCGCTGAACTCAACATCCTGTGCCATGTGCGGCCAGTGTACCATCGTCTGTCCCACCGGGGCGCTTAAGGAAACCGATGGCCTGACGCCGGTATGGAAAGCTCTGGCTGATCCCGAAAAGCGGGTAGTAGTCCAGGTGGCTCCCGCTGTGCGTGCGGCACTGGGGGAGGAATTCGGGCTGCCCTGCGGAACTCCTGTGACAGGAAAGATCGCAGCTGCACTGGGGGATATCGGGTTTGATGATGTATTCGATACCCTGTTCTCCGCGGATCTTACGATCCTGGAAGAAGGCACAGAACTGCTTGGACGCCTGAACGCTGCCCTGACGGGCGAAGAGGCTGCGCTTCCGATGATTACGAGCTGCTCTCCGGGATGGATCAAGCATGTGGAGCACCAGTTTCCGGAGGCACTGGGGCATCTGTCCACCTGCAAAAGCCCTCACACCATGATGGGCGCTTTAGTGAAGACCTTCTATGCAGAGAAGACGGGCACGCGGCCGGAAGATATGTTTGTCGTTTCCATTATGCCCTGTACGGCGAAAAAATATGAGATCCAGCGGCCGGAGATGGAAGTGGACGGCATCCGCGATGTAGATGCGGTGCTGACCACCCGGGAACTGGCACGGATGATCAGGAAGTCCGGCATTGACTTCGTGAAGCTGCCGGATGAAGCGTTTGATGCTCCTATGGGGCTGGGGACCGGCGCGGCAGATATCTTCGGCGTGACCGGAGGCGTTATGGAAGCCGCCCTGCGTACAGTCTATGAAGTAGTAACGGGGGAGGAACTGCCCTTTGAAAAATTGCATGTGACACCAATTATTGGGCTTGGACAGGTGAAGACAGCGGAGATCGCCATCGGGGAAACACTGCCGGAGTACACCCATCTGAAAGGTGTAACGGTGAAGATTGCCGTAACCAGCGGTCTTGCCGGGGCTTCTAAGCTGATGCAGGAAGTTGCAGACGGTACATCGCCCTATCATTTTATCGAAGTAATGGGATGTCCCGGTGGCTGCATCAACGGCGGCGGACAGCCGCGCTGCAGCGAGGAAGGGTACCGTGAAAAGCGGACACAGGCACTGTACAGCGAGGATGAGCGCAAGGTGCTCCGCAAGTCCCATGAAAATCCGGATCTGATGAAACTGTATGATGAATATCTGGGGGATCCGAATGGACATAAGGCACATCATCTGCTGCATACTCATTATGTACCGAGGGGAAAATATAATCAGCTGGCAGAGTGAGCCGGTTCCAAAAGACAGGGTAGTACAGATATGCCCCAATAGGGCAGTATATTCAAATATGAAGGAATATGAGCCAGCCTAAAACAGCGGTGCATCGCTCCTTCCCGGAAAAGGGATATTGAGTGATGCACCGCTGCAGCGTGTTAAGAAGATTGTACAAATTCTGACGGCCTGCCAAAATCATCGGTTGGGACAATTCTTACAGTAAAATGGCTTCGCAAGAATTTTTTGAATCTGGCTGTCAATCTCGGCTTCTTTATCATCGTCCATATTGACAGTTAGCTTCTTTAATTTAAATGAAACCATCGCCGATGTTACGCCTGTGAGAGAATTAACATGTGCTTCCGTTACTTGGGCACAATGTGTACAGGTTACATTTTCTAAGGCATATATTTTTTTCATTCTTTCCCTCCTCTAAAAATTGGATGACTTTCGGCTAATGGCACTATGTAAAGACAGCGATATGCTGCCGTGTCTTCTGCCGGATTGTACAAAATTCCGATAGCCTGCCCGAATTATCGGTTAGGACAAGTTTTGCAGTAAACCGGGTTCTCTATCAGCTCGAGAACCTGACTTTCAACCTCAGCTTCTTTATCATCGTCCATATTAACAGTCACTTTTTTTAATCGAAATGAAATCATTGCTGATGTTACGCCTGCGATAGAACTGATTTTTGTCTCCATCACCTGCGCGCAGTGTGAACAGGTTACATCTCCTAAAGCATAAATTTTTTTCATCTTTTCCCTCCTCTTAGAATGGGTGACTTTTGGATTGTGTGAAAGAAATGCCTCTTTCGTGAACAGTAACGAAACAGCCGCAGATGTATTATGCCGGTGTACACTTTGGGGGTCTTTTTTTCTGTCCTATTGTCACTTTTTTTGCTGCAATAAACTTATAATTTAATTATATTGAAAAGAAAAGTTGCCGTCAATGGGCCTTTAGTAGTATAAATTTTTCGGAATTTTGAATAAAGGTCAGCTAAAAATGTGTTGTTTGTGTAAAATTGGAATAGGCAGCAATTACTTTTTGAGTTTTAGGAACAGCATGGAATACTTTACTCGGTACACTAGAAATATTAAAAGAATATTAAAAAAAGTACAATATAATTGTAAAAAGAATTACTTCGAGTTATTATTAGAAATAACATGAAACAATTGAAATAAGAATTATATTGTGCAATATTTGAAAGGTTGGTAATGACATGAAGTATTATGAAGAACTTTTAGAGATGGGGTGTTTTAGTCGAGAAGATTTGGCAGAAGTTACGGGCAGTGTGGCGGCAGCTCAGTCATTGATCTATGATTATCAAAAGAAGGGGTATATTGAGCGGGTAAAGAGAAATCTGTATGTTGCTATTAGTCTGGAAACAAAACAATCTGTATGCTCAAGGTATCAGATTGGCAGTAGTCTTTTTGCAGATGCATGTATATCACATCACAGTGCTTTTGAGGTATTTGGATTTGCGAATCAGGTGTTTTATGAATGTTATGTGGCAACAGAAAGCCGCTTTGCCGATTTTGAATATGATGGTATTACCTATCATCGGGTACAAAGAAAATCAGGTATTCAGACTACAAATACTGGAGGGATTACAGTATCAAGCATAGAGCAGACTGTTGTAGACAGTATCCGAGATTTTGAAAAGATAGCAGGTTTAGAAGAAGTAATCCGCTGTATCCTGCTTGTACCAGGGTTGAGGGAGCAGGAACTGCTTTCTTGTCTGAAAAACAACCGAAACGGCTTCTTATATCAGAAATGCGGATATCTGTTTGAAGAATTACAAGCGGAACTAAAGCTGTCAGATGCATTTTATGAGGAGTGCGGAAATCATTGTGCAGCTTCAAAACGTTATTTGATGAAAGATATGAAGGATAATGTATGGAATGAGAAGTGGGGGATATATGCACCACACTCTATTAGAAAACTAATTGATAAGGGAGTAAGTGATTATGATGCAGTTTAATCGTATGGCTTTGGGAAGGACAGCGAAGGAACTGGGATTTGTCAGAGACACGCTGGAAAAAGTATGCAGACTGGCAGATGTACTGAAATTCATGGAATCAAATGAATTATTAGCTAAAAGTCTTGCATTAAAAGGCGGCACTGCAATAAATTTGACAATCTTTGATCTGCCAAGATTGTCCGTTGATATTGATATGGATTTTTCGAAAGATATAAACCGTGATGCTATGTTGATGGAAAGAGAAGATATTACAAACAAGATTGATAAGTATATGTCGGCTAATGGATATAAACTCAGCCAGAAATCAAAGAACTATCATGCGCTGGATTCATTTGTATATGAGTATATGAATGCAGGTGGAGGCAAAGACAATCTAAAGATTGAGATTAACTATATGCTCCGCTGTCATGTATTACCAGTGGTGAGAAGAAAGATTGAATTACCTTGGAATAATGATGAATTAACAGTTCTCAGTGTTGCTCCATTGGAAATTTTTTCATCGAAGACGGTTGCATTACTCAATAGAACAGCACCAAGAGATTTGTATGATATGCACAACATGGTCAGATATGGACTGTTTGATGAAGACGAACAGACAATGCTTAGAAAATGTGCTGTATACTACAGTGCTATCGGTTCGGAAACACCGCCAGATCAATTTGATTTTTTTAATATTGGAATGGTATCTCTACAAAAAATGAAGACAGATTTGAATCCGGTTTTGCGTAGGGGAGAAAAATTTAATTTGGATATTGTAAAGAAAGAGGTTAGTTCATATTTGTCTGAAATTTTAGTTCCCACAGAAGACGAAATACTGTTTTGGAGTGAATTTCGAAAAGGTAGTTATAGACCAGAATTGATATTTGGTAAAACGGAAGAATATGACAATGTAAAGGAACATCCAATGGCATTGTGGAAATGTCAGAAGAATATGTTAACTCAAAAGAAAAATAAATAGTCAATGCGAGTACTGTTATCTGTTGTTCGGCAAATTAGAAGCGACTCTATTCGTCACTATATTGGAGGATGATTTGAACTCTTAACAAATAGTCTCAGCACTTTAGTTGGAGCTGGTTAAAATAATCAGCAAATTATTTTTGATTAAAGGTAACATAATAACTTTTGTAAATCCATGTAACATGGATCGGGTAACCAAAATCAAATCTAAAATAATTCAATAAAAAAGCGGAGAAGCCTTAATACATAAGGACTTCTCCACTTTCCAATCAATGCGGAAGAAGAGACTTGAACTCCCTTTATCTGCATAAAACTACGTAGGAAGGGGCATTCGTACATCATCCAATTAGAGGTAACCAAAAAAGTAACCGGAAAGAAGAAAATGTTGTTGGAATTCTTAACAGTTTGATTAAATAAGCCACTTTTATGCCGAATATGACTAACAGATAATACTATTTATGATTTGTACGTCCTAATAGGTAGTCAACTGTAACGCCATACAAATCAGCTAATTTCTCAAATACTTCGACAGGAATATTAATTTTACCTAACTCGTATTTGGAATATGTTGTTTGCGTAATATTGAGATAATCAGCAATTTCTTTTTGCGTTTTATCCTTATCTTCGCGTATATTGCGAATATTTTCATAAATCATGTTTTGGCCCTCTTACTGTTTTTTATATTATAAGAAAGTCTAACCACGACTATTGAAAAATAGTCTTATTACGACTATACTTATTGAAAGAAGCATAATAATCAGATTATTATTTGAGCGGTATGTAGTGGAGAATAGGATTATGTATAGAGAAATGTCCATTGAAATGACAGATAAAGAAGTGAAAAAGTGTATGGCTATGCTCGTGGAGGATAGCATTGTTTTAAAAATTAAAAGGGATACTGTCCAAAATGCAATAGATATAAAGTTTAAAGTGCGGGGAGACTGTAGAAAGAAAAAATACCGTATCTCATTATTACCAGATGCGGTCGAGGAACTATCAGAGGGTATCAGATTGAAAATCGATGGAGAATATTTATATGAACAGTTTATGATTGCAAAAGGATATAGTGATTACTGGAAGGATAATATTTTTATAGACTGATATATATTCAGAGATATCTAAAAATTTAAGATACAAAATAGGAGAGGGCTTATTCTATAGGTCTTCTCCTATTTTGCAGGGGTGGTTTACATATTGGAGCAATGAGATTGAGATAAAAGATGGTATATGTATTACATGCGAACGTCAACCGGCAAAATATTATTTCGAACGTGTTTCATTAATTGGAAAAATAGAAAAGCCTGTATTAATAGGACTTTTTACATATATGACAGGATGGAAAGATGAGATTAAAGTCTAAAAAGCATTGAAAACTGAGGCGTTTTCCGAACACTGTTATTTTAAGCCCCCGAACGTAGTCCCGAACTCTCTACTACGCCCGAATTAAATAATCATTATGAATAGAGATTATACCTTTTTCATATCTTCTGTAGACTTATTTTCGTTTGATCAGCAAATTAACCATTTGTCTCACAACCTCAACCTCATGTTCATCCAGACCGCTGACGTCAACTACTTCCATTTTCTCCAGCCCTAAAAGATAATCGGTGGACACGTGAAATATTCTCGATAATGAGATCAACACATCATAGGAGGGATACCTATTACCGGCTTCATAAGCAGATATTGCGCTAACTGCTACGCCGGCTAAACTTGCTAATTGCT
The DNA here is from genome assembly GCA_001028025.1 of Faecalicatena fissicatena. Taxonomy (GTDB): domain Bacteria; phylum Bacillota; class Clostridia; order Lachnospirales; family Lachnospiraceae; genus Faecalicatena; species Faecalicatena fissicatena_A. Next base: position 56,169 of record LDAQ01000079.1, read on the forward strand.
TTTGCGTAAAATTATACTCTTTACGAAGTTGCTTTATTTTTTTACCAAAATCCACCATATGTAACACCTGCTTTCACAAATAGTGTACTAAAAATGATTTCCCCATAGGTGTAGTTATATACACTCAAACGGAAAATATGCGTTGAAAATAAGCAAAGGTAATAGTAGAATAATAATTATGTATGACTAAACTATTGAGATTGGAATTATGCATGATATATATGGGGGAATATATATGAGCAAAGAGTACAAAATTAACTTAACGATGGAACAGCATAAGAAATTTGAACGTTTTGTAATGGGTAACGACTTAGACTTTTACGAAGATTATGTTATAAATCTAATAGATAGAGATCAACAAAAATTTTTCCTTGAAAATCCCCAATTTATGTCGGAACTTCCCGTTAGTCATGATAAAATTCACTTACTACAGGATAAAACATTTAGAGAGATTCTACGAAAAATTGTGGCCTATGAGGAGGACAAAGAAAATAGCATTAAATAAATGTACGGAGTAAAGAAAAGAATTAAGTACTGAGGCTGGGGCAGGATGGAATGTCCGGGAATTTCAAAGTTTTCTAATTGTACGTCCTATAATATAATCCACACTGGTTTTATACAGATCAGCCAACTTTATTAAGTAATCAATAGGAATGGTCTGCGTACCCTTTTCATACCTTCTGTAGACTTCTCTTTGTATACCCAAATGATCAGCAATCTGCTTTTGGGTCAAATCATGGTCGACTCGTAAATCTTCCAACCGTTTAAAATACATATAATCACCTCGTAAAATAATGCTACTATATAGTTGTATTACGTCAAATAAAGAAAAATACACTTGCAAACATATGTTCGGTATGATAGTATAATTGTGTAATCCACAGAACAGTAAAGTTAACAATATAATATGTCTCGTAGGTGCTAGGGTATTTGATATAAGTTTATAAACCACTGGACTCAGATCATGTTTAGTGGTTTTTTAATTGCAAACAATTAGGGCAATTAAAAAACCGATGCTGGTAACATCGGCTGGATACGAGTGCTGGTAACACTCTGTATTGGATTTAAACGACACATGAAGCATCGTATATATAATGCAGTTAAGTATAACAGAAAGTTTTGTGTCGTGTCAATAAGGAACCTCTCCTTACTTATCCCCCTGATTTTCACATAGATACAATTACATACAGCAGGTTTCTCAGAACCATTTTTCAAAACTGAAGGGGCAGCAGGCAGACCCAGAAAAAGATGTCTAGGGTGACTTTCTAATAAGTACAAAATTGCAAGGGAGATTATAGGTATTAGCAGTAACTACAAAATGACAGCGAGTATCCACACGTTGTCAATAAAATTCAACGGATTTACGGGAAGCATCCAAAAGGAAGTAAAAGACTGCATGAAAAGCGGGTTTTTTGAGGAATCGGGAATAACCAGCAGTAAGATTAATGTGAACAGACTTTACGGAGACATTTACAAATATAGTGAATTTCAGACAGCATTAAATACGATCCTTTTAGATGCAGGAGTAAAAGATTACAGAATAACGCGGGTCGATGTAAGATTGGACTCGTACGACAAAGAGCATTATAAGCGGTATATGAAACTCAACAGGATCATCACAAGTTTACTTGGCACGACATATAAAACGCAAAATAACTATAGATGTGTTGATTTGTTTTCAAATAAGCAGTTGTCCATAGCGGTTAAAAATGATTATTTTCAGATTGAACATTACGACAAAAACCAGCAAAGTCAAGGCCGGGATAGAGCAAAGAGCCGACTTGAATTGAGGTCGTTAAAATGGAATACTACTGAGGATAAGCTAAAGGACAAATTTATTGCTGAATGGGAACACAGATTAGATAAATCCGTTGAAAATTATGGAAAGATGCAGATGCGGTATAATGATGAGCTGGTGCAGTTATTTAAGCAGGAAATGAATAAGTACCCTAAAAGGTATAATAATCTGACTGGTTTTCTGTTACAGTATCAGGATTGCATTTTTACCAAAGAGCAAATGATAGATTTGCTAAAACGTTTTGATGAAGTTAGTAACCCCCAGAACAAAGAAAAGAATCACAGGCAAAAGTATGGTATTGACTATTACTCAAAATTAGATGTGCTGGAAGCAGTGGAGATAATTAAAAGGGCGGTCAGGGCATATTTTGACAGCTGATATAAAAAGCTATCCGTATTACGGGAGAGAGTTATGGGCTTTTTCCCGTATACAAGGGGATATCTTGAATCGAGTGCAATGTTTATATCTAAATCTAGGAGATATGAATATTTATTATATATTTTGGGGAGGTAACTTTAAGTTAAAGCGTCAGAATCACAGTTAAATAATACAGAGATATTGAATCAAGCCATTGCCAGTGGTATCATTAATTTGGATGATGTGCGGATAAAACTTGATATGGCAACTAATGTAGAGATACTAAACGCACATAATAAAGCTAAATGGCAAGGAAAGGATGGTAAGTGGTACACACATGTATATGATTCGACTAAAAAAGACAATAGAAGGCTGTTAAAGCGTAAAACAGAAGAAGCGCTGAATACTGCAATCATTAAAATTGTTAAAAATCAACTTGCGAAGAAAAAGAAAAAGAAAGACAAAGAGAAGATTACACTGGAAATAATATACCCGGACTGGCTGGCTTATAAGAGTTTACATACAGAGAAAACGTCTTCTATTAAGCGATATTCTACCGAATGGAAGCGTTACTATATGTCAGATCCAATTATAAAAAAGCCTCTGGATGAGCTGAGTGTACTAATGTTGGATGAGTGGGCTCATAAAATGATTAAGCATCATAAAATGAATAAGAAGCAGTATTATACGATGTCAATTATTCTCAGGCAGTCTTTACAATACGCAAAGAATCGGGGAGATATCAGTGAAAATCCGTTTGAAGCTGTAAAGATTGAATCGAAAATGTTTCGCAAGACGAAGAAAAAGGCTGATGAAACCCAGGTCTATCTGGTAGAGGAGCAGGCGTTAATTATTCAGGAAGCATGGAAGGATTACAATTCATCCAATGCCAAGGAGACAACACCTCTGGCCGTAATTTTGGCATTTTATTTAGGCTGTAGACCGGGAGAAACAGTTGCTATCAGAGAAGAAGATATAAGAGGGCAGTATATTCACATACAGCGGATGGAGATAGGCGAATTTGAGACAACAGACGGAATAAACTATATAAAAACCGGCGTGGATGTTGCAGAGCACACAAAGACAGATGCAGGAGACAGGGAAGTATATGCCACATCAGAAGCAATGGAATTAATTCGTTTGATAAAATTTGCTAATCAGAAGCACGGATGCAGTGGAGAGTACTTATTTATGCAGGACGGTGAACGCACGAAGGAAACTGCGGTTGCATGGAGACTGGAAAAATATTGTAACCATATTGCCATCCCTTATAAAAGCCCGCACAAGATGAGAAAAACATATATTTCAACACTGATAGATAATAACCTCAATATTAACACCATTAGAAAATTAGTCGGTCATGAAGATGAAAAAACTACATACCAGAGCTATTGTTTTGACAGAAGAAACAATACACAGATTGAGACACAGTTAGAAGAAGCATTAAAATTTAATAATGAAAAAAGTAATATCATTACTTTTGTAAATCCATGTAACATGGATCAGGTAACCATAGGTAACCAAAATCAAATCTAAAACAATTCAATAAAAAAAGCGGAGAAGCCTTAATACATAAGGACTTCTCCACTTTTCCACCAATGCGGAAGAAGAGACTTGAACTCTCACAGGATAAACTCCCACTAGAACCTGAATCTAGCGCGTCTGCCATTCCGCCACTTCCGCTCGACAAGTGATATTCTATCACAGGATACCAGACTTTGTAAACCCCTATTTTAAAATTCTTTACCTTTGCTTATTTTGAATGAATTTTCAGATATTTAATAGCGCTGTTAATCCAGGACCCCAAACAGACTGGCCACATCGTCAGAATCCATTATCCGGCTGCTTGGCTTTTCGGCATTTGCCAGCATGGAATCCACTTTGCTTGCCAGCGTCACATCTATAAACTTTCCGACATCAATACCACGGAGTTCAAAGAACAGAAGCGGCTGTTCATCCAGACGCACGCCAACACCATAGAGTGATGCCGCTACGTGTTTGCACATCAGGGCCCAGTCTGGGCAGCTGCAGCTGAAGCTGATTTCTTTTGGCGTGGGAAATAATCCATCCTGTCCCTGAAACAGTTCTTTCATTTCTAACGGGAAATTACCCGACATAAGCTCTTCAAGATTCTGCACCTTTTTTTCGCATCTTTGGATAATCGCCTGGCACTTTTCTTCCGATAGAGGGCTGATTCTGATTTCTACCTTATATGGTGTTTTGCGGGTTCCCTGTACTCTGGATATAATTTTTCCTTTTTGAATCTTAAGGTCAATGACTGCTCCTGTTCTGACATAACGCCGTCCCCGGTCAAGGCGGCTGTCATAATCAGCATACTGTTCCAAATTATCGCACCATGCTTTCCCCCACCAATTATTTACGATGGTCCGGCCCTGTATTGTAACCGGTTCGAGCATCTTTCCTTTGCGCTGTTCTTTCTTTTTACTTTCAGCTGATTTTTGCCTGATCTCCGCCGCAGTAGGCTGACTGTAGCGTGGTGTATCGTTCCAATATCTACTCATACTGATCCTCCTATCCCAGACGCAGCATGGACATCAGTTCCTCATTACTGAGTTCTGTAATCCATTTCTCTCCACCAGATCCAATTACATTCTCCGCCAGTTCTTTTTTAGAATTTATCATAGCATCTATTTTTTCTTCTATGGTTCCGGTACAAACCAGCTTATGGACCATTACATTTTTTTCCTGGCCGATCCGAAATGCCCGGTCAGTGGCCTGATTTTCTACAGCCGGATTCCACCAGCGGTCAAAATGGATCACATGATTGGCTTTCGTAAGATTTAATCCTGTTCCGCCCGCTTTTACGGAAAGCACAATATAAGGTATGTACCTTTCGCCCTGAAATGCTTCTACGATCTCACTTCGTTTTTTTACGGGGGTTCCGCCGTGAAGTACATAACCTTCCGTTTTAAAAATACTCTTTAAAAAGTCTCCCAGATATTCTGTAATTTCTTTGAATTGTGTGAATATAAGAACCCGCTCTCTCTTTTCATAAATAGTTTCACAGATTTCTTTCAGCATTGCAAACTTTCCGCTGTCCTCCAGGGCAAATGTCTGCTGTCCCATATACTGATCAGGATGGTTGCATATCTGCTTGAGCTTCATAATTGAAGTCAGAACCAGTCCGCAGCGTTCGATCCCCTCTGCCTCGGCGAGCTTATTCTCCAGATCCAGAATAACCTTACGGTATAGGACTACCTGCTTTTTAGAAAGCTGTGTGTAATCAACCAGTTCTATTTTTTCCGGAAGATCGGAGATAATACTCTTGTCTGTCTTTACGCGCCGGAGCATGAATGGCGATATCATAGTTTTCAGCCGTACATATCTTTCGGGATGTTCATTCAGGCTCTTTGAAAATTCATGGAATTCCTGGGAAGTTCCCATCAGGCCCTTGTTCAGAAAATCGAATAGAGACCACAGATTCGTAAGGTCGTTCTCAATGGGGGTTCCCGTCATGGCAATGCGCATATTGGCAGACAGCTGTTTGATTTTCTTTGTCTGCTTTGTGCCCGGATTTTTGATGGCCTGTGCTTCATCTAAGATGAGGCAGTCCCAGCGGATAGCCTGAAGTTCCTTAATCCTGGCGGCCATACCATAGGTCGTTATGGTAAGAAATGCCGTATTCTCCTTCAGATCCTCACTTAACAAAGCGGAGGTCTTCCCGTGCAGGATTTGTAAATCCATGGACGGAACGAATTTTTGGGCTTCCTTCTGCCAGTTTCCTATTAAGGATGCAGGTACGACCAGAAGGACACGGGAATTCTTTTTTGTGGTTCGCACTTTTTCAAGATATGCAAGCACCTGAACCGTCTTTCCGAGTCCCATGTCATCGGCAAGACAGGCTCCAAAGCCAAGCTTGTCCATATAATTAAGCCATGTATAGCCCTCCTTTTGGTAAGGACGAAGCGATGCACGCAATGTTTTTGGTGCTGCCGATTTTCTGATAGTTCCGGGTTTTCTCAGATTAGAAAGAAGGGATGCCAGCCATTTCCCATTGGTTATAAGCGGTCCGACATCCACGGGCTGCTTCCCTGTTCCCAGTTCCATCCGAAGCGCTTCCATCAGCGTGGTTTCGCCCGGAACCTCTTTCATCTGCTCAAGCAGCTTATTTAGCTTTTCATGATCCACCTCAACCCATTTACCCTTTAAAAAAGCAAGTCCATCTGTCTGGGCGAGTAGTGTCCTGATATCTGTATCTGTAAGAGGAACTCCGTCTACCATCAGCCTGGGGGCCATGGATATGAGTGTGTTTGCGCCCAGCATACTCGGCTTGTCTTCCCCCATGCTTACAGCCATAGATACAGAAGCAGCCTTTTTTTTCCACCAGTTCGGGATCCTGCACAGAACTCCGGTACTCTCTATAGCCTCAATCTCCTTCAGAAATGTGTAGGCCTCCTCAGACGTCAGCCGAAGCGGATGAAACAACTCTCCACTCTCAACAAAACCAGCTATAAGCTCTGATACCTCTGCTACACGGTTCAGACATGACAATAGTGCCAGAAGCTTTTCGCGCTCATTCTGGAATTCCGTTAATGCATATTGAAGTGGGACATGGCGTACTTTCTGGTCGTCCCCCCTTGTCGCATAAGTTGCAAGAAACGCAAACGGGTAATCATCCCCTGTATTTTCTACCAAATGGAAGAATATACGCTCAGGCACTCGGAGATGCTGACTCTTTTCTGTCAGATACATTTCTACGGTTCCATTATAGTCCGCAATCTCTGTTGAAAATATCTCTCCAAGTTTCAGAAACAGTCTGTCAATCCAGTTCCGGGTAATATATTCCGCTCCGATTGCAAAAGGAATGGCTTGTTCGAGAATTGCATATGTATCTTCGGAAGGTTTAATCTCTGTCTTTTCCCGCGTAAGCGCAAGCTCAGGCAAGTCCGTCAGCATTTTAAAGAACGTGTCGGAAAACCGATAGAGAAAGGCCGCGGAGGGACTTAATTCAGAGGGCTTCTCACAAAAGCCCATCTGATACAGTGCTTGATACCGATCCTTTTCAAATAGCGAAAACTTCTTTTGATCCGCAGCAGATAATTCTGTGGTTACTGCGTCTGGATAAAAGCTCTCTTCTGTGAATATAAATTGCAATGGTTTTATCATAATTACCTCTTTCCGCAGCATTTCTTATATTTCTTTCCGCTGCCGCACGGACAGGGATCATTTAAAACTGTGTTTTTAAAATTTTCGTTTGGCATAACAAGCTTCCTCCATTGATTACATTGACCGGTACCTGACCGGCAGCCTTTATATATAAGTATATCACTATATATACTATATGGATAAACTTTTTTGACGGTGAGCCCTGAAGGCTCACGGGATTAACTCCGCCGGAATATGATTCCGGCACATGTGATATTCCGCTACGTCCGTTCGACTAGTAATAGTCTATTGTAAAATGCCGGACTTTGTACTTCGTGACATTTTAAAATCTTTCCCCTTATATATTTTGGTGGTAATTTGCTGAAAATAAAAGAAATCCAGAATCATTGTTTATTACACAAATATCTTTACTTATATACTTGCGGAAATTTTCGGAAAATGATATTAATTATCTTATTCAAAGGATGATGAGTAAAATGAGAAGTTACAATATTTCGATTCCGGCGTGTGTAAATCAGGCGGTTATGAGTGGAAATAAGTGGAAAGTATTTATTCTGAGTTCTATTAGCTTAGTACCGCCAGTTGTGTTAACATAGTAAGAAATGTTGTGGCTCATCACGGACAGGAGACGGTATGGGGAAGAAAAAAATGCATTATATGACGATGCTGAATTTGGTGGTGATCGGTAATGTTTTGAGTACGATTCTTATAATCGGCATTATATTTGGCACAGTTTACTATCGTTATATGAAGGAGGAGGTTATCACATCTCTGGAGAACGATGTGGGGCAGGCGGAGAGCTACATGTCTTCTTATATAGAAAGCATTACAAATACAGGCGAAAAACTGGCAATGGATGTGGAGCTGGGGCTTGCAGTGGAAGATTATCTCAGCTCAGATATCAGCCGGTCGGTAGACGGGAAGGGCATGATTGATTATATACTTCAGAGCGCCCTGAGTATGAATTCCTCTATTGAAAATATTACAATCGGGACAAAAGATAAGATTATTCAGCGGGACGGATACAGCATTGACAAAGACAGCCATATGGAGAGCATCTGTAACGAAACATGGTACAAAGAGATACAGAAGGACAAGCTGGAAAGAAAATTTGCTGAAAATACATTCTATAAAAATACATACGCGCAGAAGCCTTATTATCTTTATGCCACCAAGTTTAAAAATAAATTTTATCAGACCAGGGATCAGGAAGACCGGGTGATCATCATTACCTTTAACACCACTGAACTGGAGAAGCATATATCTGCGCTTACTAATAATGCGGTGATCAACATCAACGTCTGGTGGGAAGAGAACGGAGAAAAAAAGCTGGTATATCAGGCGGCGGAACAGAAAGATGTGGAGGAATACCTGATAGGGAACCCAAGCGATAAAGAGAAAGAAAAGGTTGAGGCAGGATATGTATTTACCCAGAAGGAAACGCCTGCCATAGGCTGGCATATTGTGGGTAATATCAATAAAAGCACCTTTTACAGTCTTGCCTATCAGGTGGAACCCTGGATGGTTCTGATTATTCTGGGGGTAATCGTGGTTTCAGTCATACTCAGTGCAGTAAGCTCACAGGCTGTATCAAAACCCATGAAAAAGCTGGTGGCCGCGATGGAGGATATAGAAAACAGCCAGTTCCATAAGGTGGACAACAATACCAGCTGTATAGAAACGGATAAACTGATTTTTACCTATAATAGAATGGCAGGACGGATTGAAGGGCTGATCGAAGACATTAAGATGCGGGAGGCAGAAAAGCGAAAAATAGAGTTTAAGGTACTGGAAGCCCAGATTAATCCGCATTTTATATATAATACCCTTGATGCAGTCAAATGGGTGGCGCGTGTAAACCAGTCTGATAAGATTGCAGATATTATAGAATCATTTGTACGTCTGCTGCGGATCTCGCTTTCCAAGGGGCGTGAGATGATCCCTGTGGCCAATGAGATTATTCTGGTCAGGGAATATGCGAATATTATGATTTTCCGTAATAACTACGAGATCGAGATTAACTATGAGATTGCGGAGGATACCCGAAGCTTAAGTACGCTGAAACTAGTACTGCAGCCATTTGTAGAAAACTGTTTCTTTCATGCGTTTAACAGTGAAGCCAGGGACAAGCATATTACAGTCAGAAGCAGGCTGACGGAGGACTCGCTTATATTTGAAGTAACAGATAACGGAATCGGATTCTGTGCGAAAAATAAAAATATGAAGCAGATGACGGGGATCGGCATTGATAATATTGACGAGCGTATCAAAACGTGGCACGGCAGCGGATACGGCGTAGAGATTATCTCGGGGGAGGACCGGGGTACAACTATCAGAATCAGACAGCCTATAATAAAGGAGGAAATTGGATGATACCGGTTATGATTGTCGAAGATGAATTTTTAGTGAGGGCGGGACTCAGGACAAGTATTGACTGGAATGCGGAAGGGTTTGAAATTGTAGCGGAAGCACAGAATGGCGAGGAGGCCCTGGAGCTGTATCAAAGATATCATCCTTTGATTATTATTACCGACATCCGGCTCCCAAAGATGGACGGAATTGCAATGATGAAGGAACTGAGAAAACAAAAGGCAAAGGTGAACTTTATTGTGGTATCTGCCTATGATGATTTCCAGTATGCTAAAGAAGCAATCGGAATTGGAGTGGCAAATTATTTTCTGAAGGGTGATCTGGATGTCAGTGAGTTTCTGAAAACTCTGCATGGTCTTTTTAAAGAACCTCACGAGGATGCGAAAGGTGGCATTTTGGAGCATCAGAATACGTTGAAAGCGCTCTATCAAAGCAAAGATGTGGCAGAATTCATATCCCGGGAATGGAAAGAACCTCCTTCCAGCATTTATCTGCTTCATTTCCGTGCAAAAAATGCGAATCCCCGGATGCTGGAAGCGATGGTGTGTGACCTGCTTTCGGGAAAAGATACCAGATGTATGAAACTGGAGGAAGAAGGGGGCAGCTGGTTTCTGTACGCAGGAACGGCAGAAGGGCAGGACAAAGTGGCGGAGGAACTGTCCCATATGTTCCGGCGGTATGTGGATGAAGAGATTACCATTATAAGGTCGGAGAATCTTTTTCAGTATCCGGATATGAAAGAAGCGGTCTACCATGTGCTGCTGTCTTACGAGTACGCTTCTAATCCGGCATACCGGCTCAGAGGCGGGGGGCAGGAGAGTGAGAAGGAGGCAGTACGGCAGATACGAAGCGCGGAAAACAGCCTGGCCGAAAAGCTGAGGTTCCAAAAGTATGAGGAGGCACAGAAGCAGCTGGAGGAACTAAAAATCAGAATTGTCACGCTGAGTTCTCCTGCTGCGTTGTCTGCCAGCGTTTACAGACTGCTGGGAGTTCTGGCAGAGTGTGACGAAGAGCTGCATGCGTCCAGGGTGTATGATAATCTGATGAGTTCTTTAAGCTTGTCCGGCATATACCGGACATTGTCTTCTCTGATAGAAGATTTACAGATGAAAAACGAAGATGATAATAATATCTATGTACTGAAAGTGAAGGAGTTTATCGAGCAGAATTACAGAGACCCCATCAGAATTAAAGACCTGTCTGATTATATCCATGTTTCCCCCAATTATCTTGGAAAACTATTTTATGTAAATACAGGAGAACATCTGAGGGATTACATTAATTCTGTGAAGCTTGAAAAGGCAAAAAAGCTGCTGTCAGCCAGAAAATACCAGATAAGCGAAGTGGCGTCTATGGTAGGGATTGAGGATCAGCGGTATTTTTCAAAGCTGTTCAAGAAATCATACGGAGTGTCACCAAAGGAATTTGGTAAATAATAAAATAAAAGATATATAAAACGAAACGGAATAGTTTTATATATCTTTTTTTGCTCTATTGACATAATAATGTATATTAAACAGAAAAATAAAACAAAATTGTTGAAAAGTACACTTAGTATTAAAAAACACACATTATGAAATGTGAATAGTTAATAATTACACAACGGTGATTAGAAGGATGGTTGTGCAAAAGATACAAAAAGGTAAAATGGGCTTATACATTAGTTCGCAGTTTACTGCGGACCCGCCCGCAGGGCATGCATTACGGGGTGCCCTATGGGTATACATTAGTTCGCAGTTTACTGCGGACCCGCCCGCAGGGCATGTATTACGGGGTGCCCTATGGGGGTAAACAAATCCACACATATGAAGGAGGAAAAAGAGTGAAAAAGAAAAGGTTATTAAGCGTTTTGTTGGTAGCAGTTATGGCGGCACAGACATTTGCACTTGCAGGCTGCTCGGACAAGTCTTCGCCGGAAGAGACGAAGAAGTCGGATGAGACCAAGAGCAAGGATCCGGTGGAATTAAGATTCCATGACATCATCCCGAATCCGGCCAGGGAAGCCAAATTCAAAGAACTGGTAGACCGGTTTAATGAGGAAAATCCGGATATCAAAGTGATCTACGAATCCACTCCATGGGATCAGGCACACAACAAGCTGGTAACGCAGGGAAGCGCAGATGTGCTGCCGGACGTGACGATTATGCATGCATCCTGGGCAGGGGAATTCAACAGTGCAGGATGGGTCATTCCGCTGGACGACTATCTGAGTGAATGGGAGTACAAGGATGAATTTATTCCATATGTATCTAATGTACTGATGGAATACGACCAGAAGGAGGTTTACGGATATACATTTGGTATTCCGGACGGTCTGACAACTCATGGCATGTATGTCAGAAAAGACTGGGTGGAAGCGGCAGGCATGAAGCTGGAGGATCTGGAGACATGGGATGGAATCTTCGAGGCCGCTGAAAAGATGACGGATCCCGCTAAAAATCAATATGGTTTTGCTTTCAGAGGGGCAAGAGGCGGAGCCGACCAGCTGGGTATGTATCTCCTGGGCGCCCTGAACGGAAAGCTTTATGAGGAGGACGGTACCTGCCGCATCAATACTCCGGAAGGCCTGGAAGCATTCAAAAAGTACTGCGGCCTGTATCTGGATGGTAATGCACCGAAAGACTCCATCAACTGGGGATATGCAGAGATGGTTCAGGGATTCACCTCCGGATTGTCAGGCATACTGAATCAGACCACAGAGGTAGTACAGACCTGCAAAGACACGATGGAAGACGATGAGTGGACGGTAGTTCCATTCCCGCGTTCCGCTGACGGCAATATATACAGCAAAGCAGATTCCTTCTTCTATACGATTACAAAATCCAGCAAACATCCGGATGAAGCATGGAAATTCGTATCCTTTATGATGTCACCGGAGAATAACAGGGAATACTGCGAGACAAATCTTTATATCCCGGTTATGAAAGGGGCAGAAGAGGATCCAAGATTCACGGAAGGCGGAATGGAAGGATTTGTAACGGCTTTAAATGATGAGAATTTTGTAAGGAATCCATTCTATGGATACTTCCCGGAATTAACAGAATTTGCCGAGACAATCTATGATTCTGAAGTGCAGAAATATCTCCTTGGGCAGCAGACGGCCGAGGAAGCAGTGGACAATATTTCCAACTTCCTGACAGATGCGCAGCAGAGATTTATGGAATCGAATCCGGATACACCGCTCCCGAGAGCAGTTAAGACGGACGGAACAGAAATCAAATAAACAAACGGCATTCTCAGATACAAATGGGCTTTGCATTGCGAGATCGAGACAAGATTCCTTTGCGAAGCCCTGTTTTATCTAATGAAGGAGTGAACGAGCACATGAAAAAACTAAAAAAACAAATGGAGCCCCATTTCTTTATGACGCCCAGTTACATCGTCATTTTGATCTTTATGGGCTATCCGCTTTTAAACTGTATCCGTCTGGCTTTTTCCAATTATAAGGTCACGGAACTGGACAACATTACGTTTGCCGGGCTGGCTAATTTTAAACGGATATTTACGGATCCCCAGATCGGGATGATCGCACTGAACACGGTGCTTTTCGTAGTGGTTACCCTGCTGTGCCAGCTTGTTTTCGGCTTTATACTGGCACTGGCGCTGAAGAGACCTTTTAAAGGAAGGGGCGTATATCAGGGAGTCGTATTCCTGCCGTGGGCATTTTCCGGATTCCTTGTAGGCCTGACCTTCCAGTGGATGTTTAACGGAGAATATGGGCCCATTAACGATATTCTAATGAAACTGAACCTGATTTCCGAAAAGATTACATTTCTCGGTTCGCCGAAACTGGCCATCTTTACAGTTATCACGGCCCTTGTATGGCAGGGGATTCCGTTTTTCGGAATTATGATCCTGGCGGCGCTGCAGTCTGTACCAGAAGAGCTGACAGAAGCGGCCAAGATGGATGGAGCAAGAGCGCTGCAGCGGTTTACGCATGTAACGATTCCATGCATCAAGCCAACACTTGTTATAACCATTTTACTGAGAACCATCTGGATATTCAATAACGCTGATATTATCTACATCATGACAAAAGGAGGGCCGGCAAACTCGTCGGACACCCTGTCTTCTTATATGTTCATGAAGGCATACAGTACACTTGATTTTGGATTCGCCAGCGCTCTGGGAGTGCTGTTTATGATAGGACTGACCGCTTATATCGTTATATTCATTAAAGTTACAAAATACAATCAGGCAGGTGAAGACGTATGAAAAAGAAAAAAACGCTGCTTTTAATCGGCAGGATTTTAATATTGGCTTTCTTTCTTCTGCTGGTCATACTTCCGATATACTGGATGTTTATTACGTCGCTGAAGGCACCGGCAGACATTGCAACACTGGATATACAGTACTGGCCGAAGAATCTGACCTGGGATAATTACAAAAATGTTCTGGCCGGCAGTAATTTTCTTCTGTATCTGAAGAACAGCACCATTGTAGCCACCATCTCTTCCGCAATCGTTCTTCTGGTTGCGATCACGGGTGGGTACGGGCTTTCCAGATACCGCTACAAAGGGAAAGGACTCACGATGGTGGCATTTCTGATCACACAGATGATTCCGATGACGCTGCTGCTGATCCCCATGTTCCTGATCTTCTCCTCACTGAAGCTTCAGGACTCACTGGTCAGCCTGGTAATATTGTATGTGGTGCTGAATGTTCCGTTCTGTGTCATCACCATGCAGGGGTTCTTTATGAATATTCCGGTGGTGCTGGAAGAGGCGGCCCGGATCGACGGCTGCACAAAGTTTCAGACAATCTGCAAGATCGTGCTTCCTGTTATGCTTCCGGGAATCATTGCAGTATTCATATTCGCATTTATTGGAGCGTGGAACGATCTGCTTGGCGGTGTTATGTTTATTAATTCGGAGGCGAAGAAGACCATCCCCGTAGGCCTGAGCTACTATGTTGGGCAGTTCTCCGTAAACTGGGGAGAGATGACAGCCGGAGGAATTCTGGCGCTGCTGCCGTCAGCCGCACTGTTTGCCTTTGCCCAGAAGTACATAGTGGAAGGCATGACCAGCGGGGCCGTGAAAGGTTAGGCAGTGTCATATGAGAAATAAAAAAATGTGAATATAAACCAAAGGGGTCAGACCCCTGTGCAAAAGGGTCAGACCCCTTTGCATAGCAGGAGGAAAAGAACATGGATAATATGATTGAAATCCGCTGGCATGGCCGCGGCGGACAGGGCGCTAAAACGGCAGCCATGCTGCTGGCAGAGGCAGCCTTTGATACGGGCAAGTTTATACAGGGATTCCCGGAATACGGGCCGGAGAGAATGGGAGCGCCGGTGACGGCTTACAACAGGATCAGCAATGAAAGAATTCTGGTCCATTCCAACATCTATGAACCGGATTATGTAGTCGTCGTGGATGAGACACTCATGGATACCCTGGATGTCACAGCCGGGCTGAAAAAAGAAGGGGCGCTGCTGATCAACTCCCCCAAAAGCCCGGCAGAAATCAGAGAAAAATGCGGGGGATATGAGGGAAGGATCTACACCATAGATGCTGACCGCATAGCCATGGAAACGCTGGGAAAGAATTTCCCCAATACGTCCATGCTGAGCGCGGTAGTTAAGATAACAAAAGTGGAGGAGGAAGAGAGGTTTCTGGAATCACTGCAGGAATCTTTCCGGCACAAATTCGAACACAAGCCGCAGATGATTGAGCCTAACATGCAGGCTGCGGCCAGGGCATTCCGGGAGGTGAAAGAATGAAAGAACAGGATCTGATACAGCCTTTTACACCATGGCAGGACACCACCAGAGGCGGAAATATCTACGGAAGCGGATCTTCCAAATATTACAGGACCGGGGGCTGGCGCGTGGATACGCCGCAGTTTGAGGCCGCCCGATGCGTGAACTGCATGCGGTGTTTTCTGCTGTGCCCTGACGGTTCCATTGCACTGGAAGACGGTCAGGTGACAGGAATTCATTATGATTATTGCAAAGGGTGCGGTATATGCAGCGAGGTATGCAATGCAGGCGCCATTCATATGATGAGCAGACAGGAGGAGAGTGCACATGGCAGTGAGAGATAAACGGTCTGGAAATGAGGCGGTGGGAATCGCCATGAGACAGATGAATCCCGGTGTGGTTGCTGCATTTCCGATTACTCCGTCCACGGAAGTGCCTCAGTACTTTTCCGGGTATGCGGCAAATGGAGAAGTTGATACAGAATTTGTACCGGTAGAATCGGAACATTCCGCTATGTCGGCCTGTATCGGTGCCAGCTATGCGGGTGTGAGAGCCATGACGGCAACGTCTTCCAACGGGCTGGCCCTGATGTGGGAGATGCTGTATATTGCATCCTCAGACCGGCTGCCGATTGTAATGGCAGTTGTCAACCGGGCGCTGTCCGGCCCCATCAGTATACATAATGACCATGCAGATTCCATGGGGGCCAGAGATGCGGGCTGGGTGCAGCTGTACGGAGAAAATAATCAGGAAGCCTATGACAATGAGATTATGGCGGTCTGTGTCGCGGAACATCCGGATGTAGAGCTGCCAGTCATGAACTGTTACGATGGATTCATTACCTCACATTCAGTGGAAAACATAGAACTGCTGGAGGATGATGCAGTCAGAGATTTTGTGGGAGAATACAGGCCCGGCCATCACCTTTTGAATCCTGGTGCGCCGATGTCTGCCGGACCGCTGGATATGCCGGGATATTATTTTGAACACAAACGTTCCCAGGCAGAAGGGATGATATGTGCAAAGAAGGTGATTCTGGAGACGGCCGACCGGTTCTATGAGCTGACAGGCAGAAGATACGGACTCTTTGAGGCATATCAAATGGACGACGCCGAGATGGCGGTCATATTGATCGGATCTTCGGCGGGGACGGCAAAAGAAGCGGTAAAGAGACTTCGGAGAGAAGGCGTCAAAGCAGGTCTCATAAAAATACGGGTTTTCAGGCCGTTTCCGGCAGAAGAGATCAAAGAGGCGCTTAAGGGTCTGAGAGCAGTGGCAGTGATGGACAAGAGTGAAGGGTTCAGCACACACGGCGGGCCTTTGTTCCACGAAGTTTCTTCCGCACTGTATTACGGAGACAAAGATCTGCTCCTTTGCAGCTATATCTATGGTCTGGGCGGAAGAGATGTCCGTGTTGAAGATATCCTGCAGGTTTTTAAAAGCCTTTCAGATGATATTGCAAGAGGAAGCGCAGAGCCGTACTGCCGCTATCTGGGCGTGACAGACAAGGAAAAGGAGGAAGCAGCGGATGGCATATAATATGAAAAATACAGTGCAGAAACCGGAGAGACTGTCTCCCGGACATCGGATGTGCGCAGGGTGTGCTGCACCTGTTGTAGTCAGAACCGTTCTGCGGGCGCTGGAAGAGGGCGACGAGGCAGTGATCACAAGTGCGACCGGCTGTCTGGAAGTATCCACGTTCATCTACCCGTATACATCCTGGAAGGATTCATTTATACATTCCGCCTTTGAAAATGCTTCGGCTACAACGGCGGGAATTGAAGCGGCTTACCGGTATAAAAAGAAAATGGGTCTGCTTGAGAAAGATTATAAGTTCATCACATTCGGGGGCGACGGCGGCACCTATGATATCGGCCTCCAGTCTCTCTCCGGTGCGATGGAGCGGGGGCATGACATGGTTTATGTCTGCTACGATAACGGGGCGTATATGAATACCGGAATACAGCGCTCTTCGGCAACGCCAAGGTATGCGGATACGACCACAACTCCATCGGGAACGCAGAGCCTGGGAAAGGGGCAGCCCAGAAAAGACATTACAGGAATCATGGCGGCCCATCGCATCCCATATACAGCACAGAGTGCGCTTACGGCGAACATGAAAGATTTATACGAAAAGTCACAGAAAGCAATCTATACACAGGGACCGGCATTTCTGAATGTTCTTGCGCCCTGCCCGAGAGGCTGGCGTTACGATACCCCAAAACTGCTGGAGATATCCAAAATCGCAGTGGATACCTGTTACTGGCCGCTGTTTGAGGTGGAGGGCGGAGTATATACGCTGAATTACCAGCCTAAAAACAAAAGGCCTATCAGCGACTGGCTGGAAATCCAGGGCAGATTCAGGCATATCCTGAAGAAACCGGAGATCGTAGAGGAGATTCAGAAAGAGGTTGATGAGAGATGGAAAGAGCTGCTGAAACTTTCCGGTAATTAATTCATCATAAAATCAGGCCAGTGAAGTGAGAAGTTATTTAACACACAGCGGACTGGCACTGCGGAAATATATAAGGAAAAGAAAGGTCGATGGCAAAATGAACAGTAAGTATGAAAATATCGAGGATATACTGGCGCACGAGGGGGACGACTACGCCAAATTCGGAGGGGCAGTTGTCCCGCCGATCTACCAGAATTCCCTGTTTGTCCTGCCCACTGAAGGCAATGGGGTCGGGGAACATCCGTATGTTTATACAAGGACAACGAATCCGACCGTAGAGGTTGTGGAGAAAAAACTGGCAGCGCTGGAGAACGGGGGAGATGCCCTGTGCTTTTCGTCAGGGATGGCCGCAATCTCTTCTGCCATGATGTATTTTATTGAAAAAGACTGCCATATCATCACGGTAAAAAGTATTTATAATCCTTCCAGGACACTGCTGAAAGAATATTTCCCGAAAAAGTTCGGGATCAGGACAAGCTTTTTAACCACTGAGGAGATGGAACATCTGGAAGATTATATTACAGAGGATACCAGACTGATCTATCTGGAGAGTCCGTCAACGGCGGTATATAAAGCGCAGGATCTGGAATACATTGCAAATATTGCAAAAAAACATCATATCGGTACGGTAATCGACAATACCTATGCCACGCCTCTGTACCAGCATCCGCTGGATTTTGGGATTGATATATCCGTGCATACTGCCTCCAAATATCTGGGCGGCCACAGTGACATCGTGGCAGGGGCGCTGATCAGCTCTGAGGAGATATGCAATGAAATCCGTTACGGAGAGAGGGCCAACTTCGGGGGCTGTATCGATCCGCACCAGGCGTGGCTGATGCTGAGAGGCATGCGGACTCTGAAGATCCGGGTAGAACAGCATGCCAAAAATGCCATGGTAGTTGCGCAGTATCTGCAGGGGCATCCATGTGTGAAGGAAGTATATTATCCGGGTCTTTGTGATCATCCGCAGAAGGAGCTGATTGACAGGCAGATGACAGGATTTAACGGCCTGCTGAGTTTTGTGATCGACGGAACTGCAGAACAGGCAGAAAAATTCATGAATTCGTTGAAATGTTTTCTGAGAGGATGTTCCTGGGGCGGTTTTGAGAGCCTGGTTGCTCCGTTCACGGTCGGAACCACAGAGGAATACGGCGATGAGATTGACTGCCCGCCGAACCTGATCCGCCTGCACATCGGGATTGAGAGTACAGAGACTCTGATTGCGGATCTGGACCAGGCATTTAAGAAAATGAAGGAATAGCTGATAAGAGGGATGATTATGATGCAGTCTGAAAAAGGAAAGATAACCATAAAAGCCGGACAGGGAATGACCCAGGAGATCACGTTTCTTTCCCCGGATATTGTAAGATGCCGGGCATGGTGGGGAGACACAGAACCCAAAGCGGATACCTATATGTCAGAGTGGGAGATACAGGATGGGGACGAAACCGCAGTTGATGAACAGGAGAATGTGATAAGGATACAGGGCTCCCGGGTATTGATTGAGATCGAAAAGGGCAGTGGGAAAGTCAGCTGCCAGACAGACGAAAATGTGATCTTACAGGAAGCCGGCAAAAAAGCCGGATATCTGGAGCTTTGCCTGGAGGACGATATTCTGCGGGGGCTGGGGCAGCAGCAGGAGGCGCTGGAAGGCTACAACGGGAAAAAGATTGAGCTTCTCCACAAAAATACTTCGATCACCGTCCCTTTTGTAATCAGCAGCAGGGGATATGCCGTACTGTGGAACAGCAGCTCTGCCGGGATTGCGGATTTCACAAAGAGCCGGCAGATGAGTTTCCAGGCTTACGGAGGCATCCAGACAGATTATCTGGTGTTTTTGGGAAGCCCTCTGCAAGTGGTGCAGAGATTCTGGGAGCTGACCGGGCCGGGCAGAATGCTGCCCAAGTGGGCATTTGGTTTCTGGCAGAGCAAGATGCGTTACACCACGCAGGAAGAACTTCTGAAAGTAGCGGAAACATACCGGGAAAAGAATTATCCGGTGGATATTATCGTGGTGGATTTTTACCACTGGACCCAGATGGGGGATTTTACATTTGACCGGAAGGACTGGCCGGACCCTGAGGGGATGCTGGAAAGGCTGAAGCAGCTGCACATAAAATGCATGGTCTCTGTATGGCCCCACGTTTCCACGAAAAGTGTCCATTACGAGGCCATGAAAGAGCGGGGATTTTTCCTGAAGAACGGCAGCGGTGACTCGATTGTATTTACGCTGTTTAACGGGGACGATAACGGGCTGTATGATGTCTTCTCAAAAGCAGCGGGAGAATTCCTCTTCCAGAAAGCAAGGGGGTATTACCTGGCCGGAGCGAAAGTGTGGTGGCTGGACGGCTGCGAGCCGGAGGTGCCGCTTGACGAAATGGATGAGAAACAGATTATGACGGCCGACGGGCCGCTGAAAGAGCGGGTACTTGCTTATCCACTTCTCCATGCCAGGACTTTTTATGAGGGGCAGAGAAGCATCGATAAAAACAGCAGGGTCATAAGCTTTGCACGCTCCACTTTTGCCGGGGCACAAAAATATGGTGTGTGCGTATGGTCAGGAGATGTGGGCCATGATTTTGCGGCCCTCAGGAGTCAGATCGCCGCCGGGCTGAGCGCGGCCGTGAGCGGGCTGCCCTTCTGGACAACCGATATCGGCGGCTTTACCGGCGGAAACCCGGAGGATGAGGCATACAGAGAGCTCTATATCCGCTGGTTCCAGTATGGCGTGTTCTGCCCCATATTCCGCGTGCATGGCAGCAGGGGCGCCCTGAATGAGGATGACCTGCTCTATGGATTCTCCAGAGGGGAGAATGAACTCTGGTCTTTTGGAAAAGAAGCGGAAAAGATACTTGTCATGTATGACAGGCTCAGATATCTGCTGCTCCCCTATATTTACACACAGGCACATAAGACCACGGCGGAAGGGATTCCCATGATGCAGCCCTTATATCTCAGGCATGAGAGAGAAGCGGCATGCTGGGAGATCCGGGACCAGTATTATTTTGGGGAAAGCCTGATGGTTTGTCCCGTAGTATATGAAGGGGCCAGGGGGCGGGAAGTATATTTCCCGGGAGAAGAGAACTGGTATGATTTCTGGACCGGAGAGTGTTATATGCCAGGCAGGCGGGTGTGGATCCCGGCCGGTACAGACCGGATTTTACTTTTTGTCAGGGAACACGCCATGCTTTTGTTCAAAGAAGCGGAAATGTACACGGATGAGAATCGGGATGCCGTTGTCTACGCAGCAGTGTACGGCGATACCGCAGAGGGGATTTATTACAATGATGACGGAGAGACTTATGATTATGAACAGGGCGATTATGAGGAAATCCGGCTTTGCTGGCAGGATGGAACGCTTCAGACAGAGGCTTTGAACCAAAGAGAACAAAAGACTGATTTCCGGCTGCTGAAAGGGGCGGAAATTACAGCGTTTATCAGTCGGAATATAGAGCAGAAAGAACAAATATAAACGGACAGGAAGAGACGAGTATGAAAGCACAGGAACGGTTACTTAGAATCATAAAGGGCCTGGAATATGACAGGCCCGCCTGGTCCCCTTTTCTGGCATACTGGTGGGAGATGAAGGAAAAGGACTACCAGAGAAAAGGCGAAATAAAGGCACTGCTGGAGATGGGCGCCGATCCTCTGATCCGGGGGCATATTCCGCTGGATTCACAGCCAGGCCGGGATCTTTTTGTTTTTGACACCGTTAGATGGGGCTATGAGATCCGTGAAACGATCTGCGGGAATAAGAAGCGGGTATGTTATGAGACGAGGGTCGGGAGTCTGACTGCGGAATATAAGATGACAGGCGGCAGCAGCACCTGGTTTTTGAGCAGCCATCCCGTTAAATGTTCCGAGGATTACAATATTTTACAGTTTATCTGCGAAAACACGAAATTAATACCGGACGGCAGTATATATAAAAGGCTCAATGAGGATGCAGGGGGCGAGGCGCTTTTGGCTCCTCTCCTCGTTCCATTTGGAAAATCTGATTTCCAGTCTCTGATTGAATACTGGGTTGGCACAGAGGAAATGGCCTATGCACTCATGGATGAGCCGGAATTGGTGGAGGAAACACTGGAAGTCATGGGCAGGCTGTCCAGCCAGGCAGTCCGCATCAGCGCAGATTCAGAGGCGGAGGTCTTTATCAGCTGGGAGGATTCCTCTACCACCAACTATTCCCCGTATCAGTATGAACAGTATATATTGCCGCAGATAAACCAGTGGTGCAGAGTTCTGCATGGACATCAGAAATATTATATCCAGCACGCCTGCGGGCATTTGGCAGCACTGGCCCCGGCTTTTCGCCGGTCAAAGATTGACTGTCTGGAGTCGGTTTCACCGCCGCCCACAGGTAATATTGGACTGGAAGAGCTGTGCAGCCGTATTGAGAAGGACATCACATATATTGGGGGCATTGAGCCGGTATTTTTTCTGAATGCGTCTCTGGAAGAACTGGAGATGGAGGCGTTAAGACTTATGAAATGCATGGAGGGAAGGCGTTTTATACTGGCGAACAGTGACAGCTGCCCTCCGGGGATCGGTCTGGATAAATTCAGGGCGGTCGGCAGATTAATGGACGGAGTGAAACAGAGATGGCGGAATTAAATTTTATAGAACAGATGAAACAAAAGGCAAGGGAAAAACAGCGGGTTCTGGTGCTTCCTGAATCAGAGGACCTTCGGGTGCTGCGGGCGGCAGAAATGATAACAGAAGAAAAGACAGCCAGGGTAATCCTGCTGGGCAGCAGACAGGAGATCGAAGCGGCAGCAGGGGCGGAGGGCATATCTCTTGGGAATATCGAGATCCGTAATATCAGGGACCGGGACTTCCTGAGCCGCTGTGCTGAGCGGTATACTTTGCTTAGAAGGGCAAAAGGAATGACAAGGCAGGAGGCCACACGGCTGCTGTCGGCAGACCCGATCACCTGCGGCGCGGTCATGGTTGAGATGGGAGAGGCAGACGGCATGGTGGCAGGCGCAGCCCATCAGACGGCGGAGGTCCTGCGGCCTGCGCTCCAGGTTCTGAAAATGCCGGGGGCATTTGTATCGAGCTTCTGCATCATGGATGTACCGGACTGCAGTTATGGCCTGGACGGGGTTTTCTTCTTTGCGGACTGCGGACTCAACCAGAATCCGGATTCTCAGGAGCTGGCGGAGATCGCCCACAGCTGCGGGAGAAGTTTTGAGCAGCTGCTGGGCTGTGAACCGGTGGTGGCCATGATTTCACATTCCACAGACGGAAGCGCGCACCACGAGCTGGTGGATAAAGTAAGGCTGGCGTCCCAGACCGCAAAAGAGCGGTGGCCAAAGCTTCTGTTGGATGGGGAAATGCAGGTGGACGCGGCCATTGTACCTGAAATCGGACTTTCGAAAATGAAAGGGAGCCGGGTAGCCGGCAGAGCGAACATTCTGGTGTTCCCTAATCTGGACGTGGGAAATGCAGCGTGCAAACTGGTTGAACGTCTCGGAAAGGCCAGAATGTACGGGCCAATTCTGCAGGGGTTAAAAAAGCCGGTAAACGATCTGTCCAGAGGCTGTTCCGCCGATGACATCGCGGGTGTGGCGGCCATTACAGCCGTTCAGGCAGGTGCAGCGGCCGGGGCAGAGAAGGAGAAACAGTATGAAGCCGAGAGGAATTATAACAAATATCCAGAGATTCAGCCTGCATGATGGTCCGGGTATCCGCACGACCGTATTTTTCAAAGGCTGTCCCCTGCGCTGCCTGTGGTGTCATAACCCGGAAACATACGCAGGAGAGAGGGAGCTGTGCTATAAAAAAAGTCAGTGCATTGCATGCGGCCAGTGTGTGGAGGAATGCAGTCAGGGTGCACTGTCTGCGGGAACGGACGGGCTGCGGTATACAAAAGCCAGCTGTATCCATTGCTTTCATTGTGCACAAAACTGCCCTTCCAGGGCACTCTTTGTTTGCGGGGAAAGCAGGAGTGTGGAGGAGACCGCGGAAGAAATCCTGCTGGATAAAGGATTATATAAAAGCAGCGGAGGCGGTGTAACATTTTCGGGGGGAGAGGCGACACTGCAGAGCGAATTTGTGATTTCCCTTGCGTCCAGACTGAAACGGGAAAACCTTCATCTTGCGCTGGATACGTGCGGGTATTGCAAACCGGAAATTTTTCGCAAAGTAGTAAAAGAGATGGACTTATGCCTGTTTGATATAAAACACAGCGATGCAGACAGGCATAAGGAGCTTACAGGGACGGACAATTGGCTGATTATGGAAAATCTTGCTTATCTGAACGGTATGGGCAAAAAGATACAGATCAGAATCCCGGTGATACCTGGGATGAATGACAGCCGGGATAATTTTGAAAGAATATCTGAAATACTGAGTGATATGGAAATGGTGGAAGAAGTAATGTTATTGGGATATCATCCGCTGGGGCTATCCAAAGTATTCCAATTCGACGGTCATCAGAAGGACTTTAAAATACGGCAGCCCAAAAAAGAAGAGCTGGAAGAGGTACAGGCCTTCCTTCAGGTAAGGCTTCCGTCCGTTAAGATCAGGTTCAGATAAAAAAAGGAGGTCAGTATCTATCATGAATTATGACGAAAGAATCAAACATTTATACCGTCAGAAACTGCAGTTTACAGAAGAAAAACGTCAGGCCATAGGTTACATAGATTCGGATGACTCAGGGATGATTCTTCCGCCGCCCGAAAAGCGCAGAAAGATTGAGACCATCAGTTCCTCGGGAATGCCGGTTACTGACATGATTTTTCCGGATTTCCAGCCGGTGTCCGCAAGTGAGGAAGGATTCTTCGGACTGAGGGAGTGCGGAGAGAACTATGAGCGGCTTCTGAAAATGCATCCGGTCTTCGTGGATCGGGCCAGTGGACTGGCCGGAGCGTTTATGACAAACTTTAACTCATACCGGAAAACACAGTGGAACCCGAAACATCCCTATACAGAGTTGATGCCGGTTCTGGAAAAGTACCAGCTTGTACACGCAATCGGAGCGTCCCAGCATTTCTGCCAGGACTTTACAATCGGGCTGGAGCTGGGGTTCGGCGGTCTGAAGGAAAAACTGCTTAAGTATCAGCAGGTGAACCGGGATACCAAAAAGCAGCAGGATTTTTATGAGGGCTGTCTCGCGATTATCCGGGGAATGCAGGACTGGATCGGGCGGACCGCGGAAGAATGTAAGAAAAAAAGCCAGGAGGAATCTGATTCCGAATTGAAAGAGAATCTGGAGCAGCTGTATCGGATCAACACCAGGCTGGTATCGCAGCCCCCGGAGACTTTCCGTGAGGCATGCCAGTGGATTCTCTGGTATCAGCTCGGGGCACGCATGTATAACGGAAGCGGCTCCCTTGGCAGGCTGGATATATATCTGCAGCCTTACTATGAGAAAGACCGGGCGGCAGGCTGTCTGGATGACGAAGAAGCGGTATACTATCTGGCGTCTATGCTGGTGCGGGATACGGGATATATTCAGATCGGGGGTTACGGCCCGGATGGAAAAGACAATACAAACAGGTTGTCCTACCTGATTCTGGAGGCTGCCCACAGGCTGAAGATTCCGTCCAATATCGGACTGGCAATCGGAGAAGGAATTGACCGGAATCTGCTGCGCAGGGGCGTGGAGATCCAGTTCGGAGATAAGTGCGGCAATCCCCGCTTTGTAGGCGTGGATTCCCTGATACAGGGCTTTATGAAAAACGGGTATGATTATGGAACAGCCGCCGGGCGGATCAATGCGGGCTGCCACTGGATGTCCATTCCGGGAAGAGAATATTCTCTGCAGGACTGCATCAAAATTAATCTGGCGACGATCCTGGACGTGGCAATACATGATGTCAGGGATTCAGAACCAGACCCGGATATGAATGTGATCTGGGCGTATTTTGAAAAGCATTTAAGGGCTGCTGCTGCGGGAATTGCTGCGAGTATTGATATACAGTATAAGCATATGTACGACACGTTTCCGGAATTATTTCTGGACCTGCTGTGCTATGGCCCGGTAGAAAAGGGAATCGACGCGTCAAACGGAGGACTGGAGTACTATAACTTCGGCGTCGATGCCTCGGCGCTGGCGGTCGTTGCGGACAGCCTGGCGGCGATGGAGGAAATGGTATTTGAAAAGGGGAGATACAGCTTTGCTGAAATGGTCGAACTGCTGGATGCAGACTGGTCAGGGCCTGAGGGCGAGAAGGCCAGACAGTACTTTTCAAACTGCGGCAAATACGGACAGGGTGTCAGTGCCGCAGACCGGTATGCAGTAAAGCTGTCTCAATGCTTTACGCAGGAGATAACCCGCGCGGCAACCCCGGACGGACATCGTATGATACCGGGCATCTTTTCCTGGGCAAATACAATACCAATGGGAAAGATTCTGGGAGCCTCCCCAAATGGAAGAAAGGCCCAAGAACCCATCTCCCATGGGGCCAATCCCAATCCGGGATTCAGGGAGGACGGGGCCGCTACCGCCATTTCGTGTGCGATTGCATCTGTCCAGCCGGGCTTCGGCAATACGGCTCCGATGCAGCTGGAACTGGAACCGGGTGTGGCAAAAGAGGAAGGCGGCGTGGAGCTGATCGCAGAGCTCCTGGCAGACCACTGCCGGCGGGGCGGTACGCTGATCAATCTCAACATACTCAATGCAGAGAAGATACTGGAAGCAAATGAAAATCCGGAGAAGTATCCCGACCTGATTGTCAGGGTCACCGGGTTCAGTGCATATTTTGCAAGTTTGTCGCCGCAGTTCAGGCAGCTTGTGGTGGACCGTGTGGTACGGACGTTGTAGCCGCCAGGAGCCGAAAGGAGAAAGGAAAATGAGCAAGAGACAGGATGTATTGGATGTGCTTCAGGGAAAGCAGCCGGAATATGTTCCATGGTTTGGAGACCTGGCCTACTGGATTGATTATCTGAAGGATGAAGGGCTGATTGAAGAAAAGTACAAAGAGGCAGAATCCGGTGACACCGGTACGGCAAAGGAGAGTCACACAGATGCGGATGAGACTGGCAGCAGTTCAGGCGGGCGGAGCGCCGTCAGCCAGGGGCTTGCAGGTTCATTTTGCGAAGAGGGACTGCAGCAGATGCACAGAGATCTGGGAGTCGGTTTCTATCTGCAGGGGTATTTCCCGTTTCAGACCATATATGAAGGTGTGGAGTATACTGCAGAAGATGATGGCAGCACCCGTGTGACAAAGTTTCATACGCCATACGGGAACCTGCAGGAAATATGGAAATACATGAAGGAAACTCATAGCTGGGCGCCCATCGAAATGCTGTTAAAGAATGAAGAGGATATCCCGGCCCTGAAATATGTCTATGAGCATACCAGATATGAGTCGGATTACGAGCTGGCGGTCAAAAGAAAAACCGGGATTGGTGAAAACGGTCTGGTACTCGTCTACGCGCCCAAATCTCCTCTGATGGAACTGGTGGCTCTGCGTGCGGGAATAGAAACAGTAGTAGAGCTTAGTATGGATACCCAGGAGGAATTCGAGGAGCTGCTGGAGGTCATGCAGAAAAAGCATGAAGAAGCGCTGGAACTCGCCCTTAACTGCCCCGCAGACTGCATCATGGTTCCGGACAACCTGTCCAGTGAACTGGTAGGCGGTTCTCTCTACGATGATTATATCCGGCCAATTCATGAAAAATGGACAGAGGAAATAAGAAAATCAGGAAAGTTTTCTTTTGTCCATCTGGACGGCACATTAATCCCTCTTCTGACAAAGCTATCCAAAGCAGGTTTCGATGTGATAGAAGCAGTAACGCCCAAACCTGTGGGGGATGCCGCACTGGAAGACCTCAGGAACATGGTGGAAGAAAACACCGTAATCTGGGGAGGCCTGCCCGGAGGATACTTTACGGACCAGCTGTCAGATGCAGAATTCGATGAATATGTCATCCATGTCATAACCTATATGAAAGAACACCCCCGCTTCGTATTGGGAGTCGCCGACCAGGTAGTGCCAGGGGCGACAGCCAAAAGAATAGCCCGCGTAGATCACCTAATCAGAAAGTATGGGAGGGGGGACGCCTGATGAGGACGGACCGGAAGAAGAGTGTACGCCTGCCGGGGGCAAACTGAATGGAGGGGCTGCGGGGAGGCTTATGCTGATTTTGGAAACCGGCCGCTTAGCCAAGAAGTTCTAGCCGTGAAATAGCCGCGTTTTATGGGACCGAGCGTATTCACTTAGAAAGCCGATGCTTTCTAAGCTCAGACGCTCTGGATAATTGATTCGGAATCAATTATCCCCCATAAAACGCGGCTATTTCACGGCAAGAACTTCTAAGGCACGCTAGGAGGCTTCCAAAATCAGCATAAGCCTCCCCGCAGCCCCTCCATTCAGTTTGCCCCCGGCAGGCGTACACTCTTCTTCCCGTCCGTCCTCATCAGGCTGGGCGCACCCGGGCGGGACGGGAGCGGCGGATTGAATCGAGGATGCGGAAAAGGAATGGCTGGGGATATTTATGCGCAGCATCACGAATCGATCCACTGCTCCGGTTGAAATTCCCCCATGGATGGAGGTTTTATTACCGATTGGATGCACGCAGCCCTGCGGGAGGCTGATATG
>LDAQ01000008.1 GCA_001028025.1 Faecalicatena fissicatena
CATATCAGCCTCCCGCAGGGCGGACCTCCTGCCAACACCCACCATCCCCCAAAATTTCCTTCTTGACAAATGGGGAGATTGTTATTATACTTTGGTAATCAAAGTATTTTGCTATAAAAGTATTTGAATACAAAATTAACTCACTAATTCGAACATGGAGATAGAATATGATAGGAAAGATTTGCGGAACAGGCTCCTATGTGCCGGAGCATTTTCTGGATAATAATGATTTATCCAGGATGGTAGATACCAGCGATGAATGGATACGGGAGAGAACCGGCGTTGTCAGGCGGCATATTATTGAGGATGACACAACCGTCTCCATGGCCGTGAAGGCATCCAGGATCGCTTTGGAAAATGGGAGTGTGGCACCGGAGGAGCTGGATCTGATTCTGGTTTCTACGTTTACTTCTGAGGTGATGCTTCCCTGTGCGGCCTGTGAGGTGCAGAGAGAGCTGGGGGCTGTAAATGCAACGGGGTTTGACATGAACGCGGCCTGTACGGGATTTCTTTTTGCTTATAATACTGCACAGGCTTATATTGCTTCCGGGATGTATCGGACGATACTGGTGATCGGGGCGGAGAGCTTATCGAATACGGTAAACTGGGAAGACAGAGGGACCTGCATTCTGTTTGGAGACGGAGCAGGGGCGGCTGTGCTCAAGGCTGAGGAAGGGACGCTTTATCTGCCGGTAACGTATTCCGATGGTGGGAAGGGCGATGCACTGACCTGTAAGAGCAGGCACCGCAGGGATTGGACAGACGGGGACATGGATCTGGACTCCTATATGAAGATGGACGGCCAGGCGGTGTTTAAGTTTGCGGTTAAAAAGGTGCCTGAGGTGATCCGGGAAGTTCTGGAGAAGGCGGACCATACTGCGGATGAGGTGGATTATTTTATTCTTCATCAGGCAAATAAGAGGATTGTGGAGGCCGTGGCCAAACGGCTGAGGCAGGATATCGGCAAATTCCCTATGAATATGGAAGAGTATGGGAATACATCATCGGCCAGCATTCCCATTTTATTAGATGAGATGAACAGAAAAGGGATGCTCAAAAAGGGGCAGAGACTGGTGATGTCGGGCTTTGGTGCAGGACTTTCCTGGGGAGCCGCCTATCTGGAGTGGTAGAAAGATTTTAATACAGGTAATTGCCGGCTGGGCCGGATTACAAAATAAAAGAATAAATGAAAAAGAGCAGGAAAGGAATTTAAAACTATGTTAGAAAAAGTAAAAGAAATCGTAGCAGATTCATTAGGAGCAGAAATCAGTACACTTACAGAGGCAAGTTCATTCAAGGATGACCTGGGAGCAGACTCTCTGGATCTGTTTGAAGTGGTTATGGCATTTGAGGAAGAATTTGACGTGGAGATTCCGTCTGAGGATCTGGAACAGATTGCAACAATCGGCGATGTTGTGAAATATCTGGAGGCTCATAAATAAGAATTGCTTGTAAGAAAGGTTGTTAGTATGAAGACAAAAGTAACCGAAATATTAGGAATTGAATATCCGATTATCCAGGGTGGAATGGCATGGGTTGCTGAACATCATCTTGCAGCCGCCGTATCAGAAGCTGGCGGGCTCGGACTGATTGGAGCGGCGAGTGCGCCGGCCGACTGGGTACGGGAACAAATCAGGGCAGCGAAAAAGCTGACCGACAAGCCTTTTGGCGTAAATATTATGCTGATGAGTCCTTATGCGGACGAAGTGGCAGAAGTAATCGTAGAGGAAGGCGTTAAAGTTGTGACAACCGGCGCCGGTTCTCCTGAAAAATATATGAAGATGTGGAAAGAAGCAGGGGTGAAGGTGATACCTGTTGTTGCCTCTGTTGCACTTGCAAAACGAATGGAACGCTGCGGGGCGGATGCTCTGGTAGCGGAAGGTACAGAAGCCGGCGGACACATTGGTGAGAATACGACCATGGTTCTGGTTCCGCAGGTGGTGGATGCGGTGAGTATCCCGGTGATCGCGGCAGGCGGTATCGCGGACGGCAGAGGAATTGCGGCGGCATTTATGCTGGGCGCACAGGCCGTGCAGATGGGAACTCATTTTGTGGTTACGAATGAATCTGTTGTTCATGAAAATTATAAGAAATGCATTTTAAAGGCAAGGGATATTGATTCCCGTGTTACGGGACGTACAACCGGACATCCGGTTCGCGCCCTGCGCAACCAGATGACGAAGGTCTACCTTCAGAAGGAACAGGAGGGCGCTTCTCTCGAAGAGCTGGAACTGCTGACACTGGGCGGACTGCGCAAAGCAGTTGTGGAAGGTGATGTGATAAACGGCAGCGTGATGTCAGGTCAGATTGCAGGTATGGTGAAGGAAGAAATGTCCTGCGCGGAGCTGATTCAGAAGCTGGTAAGAGAGACTGACAGCCTGATTGGAGGAAAAGGGTTTTATGAGTAAGACTGCATTTATATTTCCCGGACAGGGCGCGCAGAAGGCCGGAATGGGAAAAGATTTTTATGAACATAGTGAAACGGCAGGGATGATGATCGACAGAGCATCGGAATTGCTGGATATAGATATGAAAGCTTTATGCTTTGAGGAAAATGATCTGCTGGATCAGACGGAATATACCCAGGCGGCGCTGGTGACAGTCTGCCTGGCGATGGAAAGAGTGCTGGAAGAGCGGGGACTGAAGCCCGATGTAACGGCAGGGTTAAGCCTTGGCGAATACTGTGCAGTTGCTTGTGCAGGCGGAATGTCGGCGGAGGATGCCATAACTACAGTCAGAAAGCGGGGCATCCTGATGCAGAATGCGGTTCCGGACGGAAAAGGCGCTATGGCGGCTGTGCTGGGATTATCTGCGTCGGATATTGAAGCGGTACTCGCCGGTATGGAAGGCGTCAGCATTGCAAATTATAACTGCCCCGGGCAGATTGTAATTACCGGATGGAAGGAAAGCGTGGATCAGGCGTGCGAGGCTCTGAAAGGAGCCGGGGCGAAGAGAGTGCTTCCGTTGAACGTGAGCGGGCCTTTTCATTCTCCTATGCTTGAGGAGGCAGGAGCAGAGCTGGCGGAAGTGCTGGAGTCGGTAGTAATGCACCCGCTGCAGATTCCCTATGTAACGAATGTCACAGCAGAGTATGTCCGTGACAGCGGCCTGACGAAAGCTCTTTTATCAAAACAGGTTGCATCCTCCGTGCGCTGGCAGCAAAGCGTGGAGGCTATGATTGCAGACGGTGTGGACCGTTTTGTGGAAATCGGGCCGGGCAGGACTCTGGCAGGTTTTATGCGGAAGATCAATAAAGAAGTAACGGTATATAACGTAGGAACGTGGGAAGATGTAGAGAAGGTGGTTCGGGAATTATGTTAGAAGGAAAAGTAGCGGTTGTTACAGGGGCATCCAGAGGAATCGGAAGGGCTGTTGCCATGAAGCTGGCTTCTCAGGGAGCCGTGGTTGTGATCAATTACAATGGTTCTGCAGGACGTGCGGCCGAAGTGAAAGAAGAAATCGAAAAGACGGGCGGCCAGGCCGAGACGATGCAGTGCGATGTATCCGACTTTGGGGCCTGTGAGAATTTTATAAAAGAAGTCATCGCAAAGTTTGGCAGGCTTGATATTCTTGTGAACAATGCAGGGATTACGCGTGACGGGCTGCTGATGAGAATGTCCGAGGAGGACTTTGATGCAGTGCTGGATACGAATTTGAAAGGCACGTTTAACTGTATTCGTTTTGCTTCCAGGCAGATGATGAAGCAGAGAAGCGGACGCATTATCAATCTGTCCTCTGTTTCAGGAGTGATGGGAAATGCGGGCCAGGCGAATTATTCTGCCTCCAAGGCAGGGGTGATCGGCCTGACAAAAGCTACGGCCAGGGAACTGGCATCCAGAGGTGTGACGGTGAATGCGGTGGCACCGGGATTTATCAATACAGAGATGACGGCAGAGCTTTCTGAAAAAGTGAAAGAAGGGGCTGCTGCGCAGATTCCCCTGGGAAGCTTCGGGGAACCGGAGGATATTGCGGAAGCGGTTGGATTTCTGGCTTCCGAAAATGCCGGATATATCACAGGGCAGGTTCTGTGTGTGGACGGCGGAATGGCAATGTAAAAGGAGAACAGCATGAAAAGAAGAGTGGTAGTGACCGGGATGGGGGCAGTAACTCCGATCGGGAATACAGTAGAGGAATTCTGGGGCGGCATTCGCAGTGGAAAGGTCGGTATCGGCCCGATTACGAGGTTTGACGCGTCTGAGTATAAAGTACAGATTGCGGCGGAAGTAAAAGATTTCGTGGCAAAGGAGCGCATGGATTTTAAAGCGGCAAAGCGGATGGAAACATTTTCCCAGTATGCGGTCGCTGCGGCGAAAGAGGCGTTTGAGGATGCCGGGATAGACATGGAGCAGGAGGATGCGTACCGTGCGGGTGTGATCGTGGGTTCCGGAATCGGGAGCCTGCAGGCAGTGGAGCAGAATTATACGAAGATTGTGGAAAAAGGACCGAGCAGGGTGAACCCGCTGATGGTTCCGCTTATGATTTCCAATATGGCTGCCGGAAATGTGTCAATCCAACTGGGGCTGAAAGGAAAGTGTACGAATGTTGTGACGGCCTGTGCGTCGGGCACGAACTGCATTGGAGATGCCTTAAGGGCCATTCAGTATGACGATGCCGATGTTATGGTGGCGGGAGGAACGGAAAGCTGTATCTGTCCTACGGGAGTAGCCGGATTTGCCGGATTGACTGCATTATCAACCTCGGCAGACCCGAAGCGGGCCTCCATTCCTTTTGATAAAGACAGAAACGGTTTTGTCCTCGGAGAGGGCGCCGGGATCGTAGTGCTGGAAGAACTGGAGCATGCAAAAGCCAGAGGCGCCAAAATCTATGCGGAACTGGCAGGATATGGCTCAACGGGAGATGCCTATCATATCACATCCCCTCAGGAAGACGGCGAGGGGGCAGGTATGGCCATGAAACTGGCGATGAAAGAGGCCGGTGTGGAACCGGAGCAGATTGATTATATCAATGCTCACGGAACAAGCACCCACCACAACGATTTGTTCGAGACCCGGGCGATCAAATACGCGCTGGGCGACGCTGCAAAAGACGTTGTTATTAACTCTACCAAATCCATGATCGGGCATCTGCTCGGCGCGGCAGGCGGTGTGGAATTCATTGTGTGTGTAAAAAGCATACTGGATGGATTTATCCACCAGACGGTCGGAACCGTGGAGACAGACGCAGAGTGCGACCTTAACTATGCAGTAGGGGCGCCTGCAGAAAAAGAAGTAAATTACGTACTGACCAATTCCCTCGGATTTGGCGGACATAATGCAACTTTATTAGTAAAGAAATATGAAGCATAGTGCGGCGCACATCAAGGAGGCAGCATGAAGATAGAAGAAATATTACAGTTGGTGGATGCGGTATCAAAATCCGCGCTGACAGAATTTAAATACGAGGAAGGCGCAGTGAGGCTTTCCCTCAAAAAAACAATAAAAACCGTTCCGGCTGAAGCAGAGGCGAGGCAGGTAACGACAGTTCAAGCTCCGGCAGCGGTTCCAGCGGCGCATGCGGTTTTGTTAGAAGCGGAAACAGGTTCGGCCCCCGCAGCTGTTACAGAAGGCAAAGTAGTGAAATCACCGCTTGTTGGAACATTCTATTCGGCACCGTCAGAAGATGCAGCTCCCTTCGTAAGCGTAGGGGACAGCATAAAAGAAGGCCAGATACTGGCAATCGTAGAGGCTATGAAATTAATGAATGATATCGAGAGCGATTATACAGGAACCGTGGCAGAAGTACTGGTAGGAAATGGGGATACCGTAGAGTATGGCCAGCCATTGTTTGTTATAAAATAGTCAATCAGGGGCAAAGGGGTCAGACCCCTCTGCCGTAGGGGTCTGACCCCTTTGAGAAAGAAGGTTAATAGTGAACAGATTAGATATTAAACAGATCCAGGAAATTATCCCGCACAGACATCCGTTTCTTCTGTTGGATTATATTGAAGATTATGAGCCGGGCAAGTATGCGGTTGGCTACAAATGTGTGACTTACCGTGAGGATTTCTTCAAGGGCCACTTCCCGGAACATCCGGTTATGCCGGGGGTGCTGACGCTGGAGGCTCTGGCACAGGCGGGTGCGGTTGCCATACTGAGCATAGAGGAAAATAAAGGGAAAATCGCATTCTTTGGCGGCGTTCAGAAATGCAAGTTCAAAGGCATGGTACACCCTGGAGATAAGTTAAAGCTGGAGACAACGATTATCAAGCAAAAAGGTCCTGTGGGAGTAGGCCAGGCCGTTGCTTCTGTGGACGGCAAAGTCGTAGTTACCGCAGAATTGACATTCATGGTTGGAAATTAAGGAGATGTGCAGGTTATGATTGAAAAGGTATTGATTGCAAACCGGGGCGAGATTGCAGTGCGCATTATCCGTGCCTGCCGGGAAATGGGAATTGAGACAGTGGCCGTCTATTCTGAGGCTGACAGGGAAGCTTTGCATACACAGCTGGCAGATGAGGCGATCTGTATCGGTCCCGCTCCTTCCACAGAAAGCTATCTGAGTATGGAGCGTATCATAAGCGCTACGCTTGTATCAGGCGCGGACGCCATCCATCCGGGATTCGGATTCCTGTCTGAAAACAGTAAATTTGCAGAACTATGTGAACAGTGCAATATTACGTTTATCGGACCAGAATCCAAAGTGATTAGAAAAATGGGGAATAAGCAGGAAGCCAGAAATACGATGGTGGCTGCCGGAGTGCCGGTCATTCCAGGAAGCACTGAACCGATTTACGATGCAAAAACAGGCGCAGTCACAGCAGAGGAAATTGGCTATCCTGTGATCGTAAAAGCTGCTCTTGGCGGTGGTGGAAAAGGCATGCGGGTGGCAGAAAAACCGGAAGATTTTGAGAACAGTTTCAACACAGCACAGAAGGAAGCACAGATGGCTTTTGGTGACGGCACTATGTATATTGAGCATTTTGTACAGCATCCGCGGCACATCGAGTTCCAGATACTGGCGGATAAGCATGGAAACGTCATCCACCTTGGAGAACGTGACTGCTCCGTCCAGAGAAACCATCAGAAAATGATAGAAGAATCCCCGTCCATCGCGCTTTCAGAAGAAATGCGCAAAAAAATGGGGGATGCAGCAGTCAAAGCGGCCAAAGCCGCAGACTATACCAATGCAGGTACAATAGAATTTCTGCTGGAAAAGAGTGGGAATTTCTATTTTATGGAAATGAATACAAGGATCCAGGTAGAACATCCTGTTACAGAGTGGGTGACTGGAATTGATTTGATAAAAGAACAGATCCGCATCGCGGACGGCAGGAAGCTGAGTTATTCTCAGGAAGACGTCAAAATAACCGGCCACGCAATAGAATGCCGGATCAATGCGGAAAACCCGAAAAAGAACTTCCGTCCGTCACCGGGAATGATCACAGACATGTATCTGCCGGGAGGAAAAGGCGTACGTATTGATGCCGCAATTTACAGCGGATACACCGTTACACCATATTACGATTCCATGCTGGCAAAGCTGATCGTACACGCCGGAAGCCGGAAAGAAGCAATCCGCAAAATGCGCAGCGCCTTGGGAGAGATCATCATCGAGGGTATCGAAACAAATGTAGATTATCAATATGAAATACTACACCATCCTGATTTCGAATCCGGAGATATTGACATAGAATTTATAGAAAAAATGTAGAGTGGCATATAGAAATTGTCAGAATAGTCAGAAAAAGGAGCGCAAAGGGGTCAGACCCCTTTGAAGTTAGGAGCTGTTTATGAAGTTACAGAATATGTTTAAGAAGACGAGCAGAAAGAGTTATATTTCTCTGAAAGAGTCTAAGCCCGAGGTCCCGGAGGGACTTCTCAGAAAATGTAATAAATGCGGCGCGGCTATTATTGCAGAGGACGTCAAACAGGGCTTCTATATCTGTCCGAAGTGCCACGGCTACTTCCGTGTCCATGCGTACAGAAGGATAGAGATGCTGACAGATGAGGGTTCTTTTGAAGAGTGGGACCGTGGAATGACAACCAAAAATCCCCTGGATTTTAAGGGATATGAGGAGAAGATAGAAGCACTTCAGGAGAAAACAAATCTGGAGGAGGCGATTGTCACAGGAAAAGCCAGTATAGAAGGCATGCCGGTAGTTATCGGAGTATGTGACGGACGGTTTCTGATGGCCAGTATGGGAGAGGCAGTCGGCGAAAAAATTGTCCGGGCGGTGGAGCGTGCTACAGAGGAAAAGCTCCCTGTTATCATATTCGCCTGTTCCGGCGGTGCAAGAATGCAGGAGGGGATCGTGTCCCTGATGCAGATGGCTAAGACTTCGGCGGCTCTGAAGCGGCACAGCGATGCCGGGCAGCTCTATATATCCGTTCTGACAGATCCGACCACCGGTGGTGTAACTGCCAGTTTTGCCATGCTGGGAGACGTGATTCTGGCTGAACCCCACGCACTGATCGGCTTTGCGGGGCCCCGGGTCATCGAGCAGACGATCGGGGAGAAGCTGCCCAAAGGCTTCCAGCGTTCAGAATTTTTACTGGAGCATGGTTTTATCGACCGCATAGTAGAGCGTGAAAACATGAGGCAGGAGCTGGCGGAAATATTACGGCTGCATTGCAACACGGAACGTGTTCTGCGTACTCCTGACGAACAGCAGGTACACACAGAACTGGAGGAAAAAGTCAAGAAAGTACGCAGTGCGTGGGACCGCATCCAGATTTCCAGGAGAAAAGACCGTCCGGTAGGCTCCAATTACATTGAAAATCTCTTCGAAAGTTTTATGGAATTCCACGGAGATCGCTGCTTCAAAGATGATAAAGCAATTACGGGCGGCATTGCATATTTTAAAGGCATGCCGGTGACGGTGATTGCCCAGGCAAAAGGAAGAACCACGAAGGAAAATATTGAGCGCAACTTTGGAATGCCGTCCCCTGACGGCTACAGAAAAGCACTGCGCCTGATGAAACAGGCGGAGAAATTCGGCCGCCCTGTTATCTGTTTTGTGGATACCCCCGGTGCATTCTGTGGTCTGGAGGCTGAGGAGCGGGGGCAGGGAGAAGCAATTGCCAGAAACCTGTTCGAAATGTCCGGCATGAGAACCCCGATTCTGTCGATTGTGATCGGAGAGGGCGGAAGCGGCGGCGCGCTTGCAATGGCGGTTGCCGATGAGGTATGGATGCTGGAAAATTCCGTATACTCCATCCTCTCTCCGGAAGGATTTTCCAGCATATTATGGAAAGACAGCAAACGTGCCAGCGAGGCCGCAGAAGTCATGCGGCTGACAGCCGATGACCTGCTGCATCTGCAGATCATCGAAAGGGTCATACCGGAGCCGGAACACTACACAACGGAGAATCTTAATAATGTCTGTGACGTACTGGAACAGCAGATCAGGGATTTCCTGGAAAAATACACAGCTATTTCCGAAAGCGATCTGATTGAAAAACGTTACGGAAGGTTCAGAAGGATGTAAATGAAAAGAGAGGTCATATAAACATGAATCCACTTAAAATAGGTGATAAGACTGCCAGAGTTCCCCTGATACAGGGGGGGATGGGAGTCGGAATCAGCCTCGGCAATCTGGCGGGGACAGTTGCACAGCAGGGCGGAATCGGGATCATTTCTACGGCCCAGATCGGGTTTCGGGAGCCGGATTTTGACGCGCACCCGTCAGAGGCCAATCTGAGGGCTATCCGGAAAGAAATGGAGAAGGCCAGGGCCATTTCTCCTGACGGTCTGATCGGATATAACATCATGGTAGCTCTGAAAGATTATAAACAGCATGTTGCCGCAGCCGTGGAAGCCGGAGCGGACCTGATCATATCCGGTGCGGGACTGCCCACCGAACTGCCGGGCCTGACTGCGGGAAGCCCGACGAAGATTGCACCCATTGTCTCCACAGAAAAGTCAGCCAAAGTGATATTGAAGTACTGGAGCAGAAAATATCACAGGACTGCGGACCTTGTCGTAATCGAAGGCCCGAAGGCCGGCGGGCACCTGGGATTTAAAGAGGAGGAGCTGGAGCACTATTCTCCGGAAATATACGAACAGGAAATCAAGAAAATTATAGAAACTGTCCGAGGATTTGCCGATGAGTATCAAACAGAAATCCCCGTTGTTATAGCCGGCGGCATATATGATGCCGGAGATGTACAGCGGGCAATGGCTTTAGGCGCAGAGGGAGTACAGGTTGCATCAAGATTTGTAACCACACAGGAATGCGATGCGGATATCCGCTATAAAGAGGCTTATCTTAATGCATCCAGGGAAGATATTGTGATCGTGAAAAGTCCTGTAGGCATGCCGGGACGCGCCATCTTGAATCCCTTTATGAAACGTGTTATGCTAGGGGAGAAGATCGAACATACCCCATGCCACAGGTGCCTTGCAAGGTGTAATCCGGCAGAGATTCCATACTGTATCACTGACAGCCTGATACGGGCAGCCAGAGGAGACGTGGAGGAAGCCTTATTATTCTGCGGAGCCGATGCATACCGGGCAGAGCGCATGGAAACCGTAAAAGAGGTAATAGACTCCCTTTTTTAAGTGAAGAGGGTTCAGCGATACAGGAAGCAGAGAAAGGAGCACAGCATCCGTGAATGCACACGAGACCATCAATGATATACTGGTTCATTTGTTCAATGAAATCTGGGAATTAGAGGAAGAGGCAATCATAACAGATGAATACAAGGATATCAGCAATAATGATATGCATATCATAGAGGCCATTGGACTTGGAGAGGACAGCACCATGTCTGCGGTAGCCAAGAAACTCGGTATTACTGCCGGGTCTCTTACTACGTCCGTCAACAGCCTCGTGAACAAAAAATACGTGGTGCGTGAGAGAAGCGAATCCGACAGGCGTGTAGTCTATATCAGGCTCACGGAAAAAGGTAAAAAAGCATTTTATCACCATAAGGATTTCCATACACAGATGACGGATGCCGTAATACAGAGCCTCGATGAAAATGAAATTCCGGTCCTTTTAAAAACGCTGGAAGGCCTTTCAAAATTTTTCCGCGGATACAAAGCAGAAATATAACTTTTCAGTGACTATGGAAAAGTTTTTTTGACGTTTCAAATAAAATGAGGTACAATATGCCTTGTAGCAAAAATAACGTTCATGTTGAAGTCTAAATACTTGATTGTTTTAGCAGGAGGGAGCAAGTATGGCACCAAGGAAAACAACAAAGAAACCAGTAACCACAAAACCAGCGGCAGAAGAGGCTGCAGAGATATCTGTAGAAGCAGCCGGGACAGCGACTGCAAATGCTGAGGCTACAAAAGCAGCTGTCAAAACCGAAGCGATCGAGACAAAAGCAGGTAAGGCAAAGGCAATCGAGACCAAAAAGGACACGACAAAAGCAATTGAGACAAGAGCGGCTGTTCTCAAGGATCCTGAACCTGCTGCAGAAGAACCGAAGAAAACGGCGGCAAAAAAGGCTGCACCTAAGAAGACCACTGCAAAAACAACTGCTGTGAAGAGAACTACAAAAAAGGCAGAGTTGAAGACAGAGTTATTCCTTCAGTTTTCAGGAAAAGAATATTCAGAAAAAGAAGTACTTCAGAAAGTGAAAGAGGTATGGACCAAGGAGCTGAAGAATAAAGTGGGCGATATGAAAGACGTAAAGATCTATCTGAAACCAGAAGAATTTGCGGCATATTATGTAATCAACGGCGATACAACCGGAAAAGTAGACTTATAGAAGTGCCGTGCATAATAAAAAGACTCCGGATACGGGATTGTGGAAATTTTCCGTATCAGGAGTCTTTTTATCTTATAGAAGAGTAACGGGCATCTGTTACTGTTCACACCCTCTGGGCGTGCACAGTAACGGCATCTGCCCATTTAAAGTCGCCTTCGGCGAGGGGCAGATGCCCCGAGGCCATCACTTTATTGGCTCCGATGCCGTGCAGCGGAGTGCACGGCACGGTCTGAACAGTAACGGGCATCTGCATTGCGGCCGCAGGTTTGTTATTGTGAATGGCAATCTTAGCAAGATTGTGGTAGAATTGCAGTGAGAAGAAATGAAACAACAGAGGCTTCAAAAGGAGTAATAATATAAAAAATAGTAAGGCCCGAAACTACCTCGCCAACTATTTTTCATGCATCGCACGTAAATGACCAAAGAATGGTCATTCAGTGCTCATAGCTATACAAAAGATCTGTAGAACTCAGGAGGAAAAGGTAATGGAAGCAGTAAACAGCGAAGACAGCACAAAAGGAAGACATCCGGCAGTTAAATTATATCTGGGGGTTATGCTGGGGGCATACGGCATTGCGGTCCTTACATGTCTGATCTGCAATCTGGTGATCCAGCATACACTGTCATGGTTTTACATCGTACTGTTTTCCATTGGGATCGCTTTTTCCGTAACAATCCTGCCGGTGCTGGTAAAAAAGCACCGGGTCATTCTATCGGCACTTGGAGTTACGCTTTTTATGTTTCTGCTGCTGTATGCGTGCAACCGTTATACAGGCGGGGACTGGCTATACCGTTATGCCTTTCCGATTGCGGCACTTCCGGTAATTGCGGCCTGGCTTATGATTCTTACAGCGAAGATAAAAGGAATCAGCTGGTACTTTAAATCTGCGGTTATTTCATTGCTGGCTGGTGTGCTGATCACCACACTGAATATATGGATTGATGCTGTGCTCAGCGGAAATGATAATCTCGTAAAAACTTTTGTATTAATGTTCCGCCCGACGAATGCAACTTATTTAGTCAATGCATTAGTGGGTTTATGTTTTGTAATCTATTTCTTCATCGGACTATTTCTTGGAATATCCAAAAGGGAAAAAAACAGACAACAATAAACAAAACCGATGCTGCAGCAGGGGCATCCATGGAAGTTCGGCAGGCAGCAGAGAAAAGAGGTGCTGATTTGGAATTTGAACAGGATTATATTATGAGAATGATAAAGGGAGAAACAGCGGCCCTTGCACGCATCATATTTCGCAAAACAAGCCCGCAGTATGAGCTGCCGGAAGAGAATAAGTATACGGTAGCAGATGATCTGTATGGCCGTCTTTTGAGAATGGCAGATGCGGGGGCGATTAATAAAGCAGAGAATATGCTCTACCAGGAAATGGATCAGGCAGATCAGACGTATCTGGAGATGGGAATTGGATTTTATGATCATATCAACGAATACGAGGATGAATTTCTGGCGAAAAACGATTATACGAGGACCGAAATCAATGAGGGAATCAAACAGCTGCTTGGTGAGTACGGTATGGATTCCCTGGATGAATTTCTGGAGATTTAGAATTTACATGAAGTAAATATAATAGGAAAGAGGTTGGAAGAATGACAAGATTAGAACAGCAGATTCAGTTCATCAGGGAGATCGACAAGGTGAAAAGTATTTACCGGCAGACCTACCTTGCGGATGGACAGAGGAAGGAAAACGATGCGGAGCATTCCTGGCATATTGCACTGATGGCGGTACTTTTACAGGAGTACGTGCCGGATGCGGATGCGGCAAAAGTTATGACCATGGTGCTGATTCATGATCTGGTGGAGATCGATGCAGGAGATACCTATGCCTATGATTCGGCAGGAGCCGAGACAAAACGTGCCAGAGAAGCAGCGGCGGCCGACCGTATTTTCGGACTGCTTCCGAAGGAACAGGGACAGGAGTTCCGCATGCTGTGGGAAGAATTTGAAGAGTATCAGACACCGGACGCAAAGTTTGCCCACCTGCTGGACAATTTCCAGCCGCTGCTGCTGAACGATGCATCTGGCGGAAAAAGCTGGGCGGAGCACAAGGTGAAAAAGTCACAGATCTATAAGCGAAATAAGAAGATAGAGGAAACATCAGAGGATATATGGGCATGTATGCAGGCCATTGTGCAGGAGCATATAAACAAAGGAAATATTATAGACGGTTAGTGGATAACAGTGGCCTGGGTCCATAAAAACTGAGGATATACCAGGATACGGAAGAAAATGTGGCAGGCAAGTATTTCTGCAGGAGTCAGGAGGTAGAAGAATGTACGAAAAGGAAACAGAACTGCTTCAGAACATGATTGATGAGAGCAGTCATATTGTATTTTTCGGCGGGGCGGGAGTATCTACAGAGAGTAATATTCCGGATTTCAGAAGCGCAGACGGTATTTATCATCAGAAATATAAATACTCGCCGGAGCAGGTCGTGAGCCACAGCTTCTTTATGCAGTATACGGAAGCATTTTACGACTTCTATA
Organism: Faecalicatena fissicatena; assembly: GCA_001028025.1. Taxonomy (GTDB): domain Bacteria; phylum Bacillota; class Clostridia; order Lachnospirales; family Lachnospiraceae; genus Faecalicatena; species Faecalicatena fissicatena_A. The sequence continues at coordinate 14,165 of LDAQ01000008.1, forward strand.
AAGAAAAGATGATGATACTGGATGCCAAGCCAAACCCGGCGCATCTCAAGCTGGCAGAGCTGGAACGGGCCGGAAAACTGAAAGCCGTTATCACGCAGAATATTGATGGGCTTCACCAGGCCGCCGGCAGCAAAAACGTGTATGAGCTGCACGGCAGTATTCACCGCAGTTACTGTATGAAGTGCCATCGGTTTTACGATGCACAGTTCGTGAAAGCATCTGACGGTATTCCTCGATGTGAGTGTGGTGGGATCATTAAGCCGGATGTGGTGCTGTATGAGGAAGGGCTCGATTCAGAGACCATCCAGGGGGCGGTTAATGCAATTGCAGAAGCGGATACCCTTATCATTGGCGGGACGTCTCTGGTCGTTTACCCGGCGGCGGGATTCATTGATTACTTCAGGGGAAGACACCTTGTGGTAATTAACAAATCCGAGACAGCGAAGGCCGTCAGGGCAGAACTGAGTATATCTGCGCCCATTGGGCAGATTTTGGAGCGAATTCAGGTTCGATGATGAAAAGAGTACACGAAATAGAAGTAAGACAGTGTGCTCCTGGATTTGTAAGCAGGCGATAACTGCTACTGTATAAAAATAAAAGCCAGCATAATGAACATCGGCGGCAGACATAAGTATGCAAAATGCATTCTGTCTGAACCGCCTTATCAACAGGAACTGAGACCTGTTGATAGTTCATATGCCGGCTTTTGTTTTATTTACTTTCCCATCTTCCGGACGCGCCGCAAGGCAGAACCAGTCCGTTAGAGCTTACCGGGAGACCGATTTCCTGGGAATCCACATTTCCGTTCCAGGCTCTGAGTTCGGTAGAAATCATATAAGTCAAAACGGCAGGAGCAAGGCCCGTGGTATATGAGTTGACAAGAAAAAAGAGGGCATCCGGGGATAAGATCTGGGTACAGAGTCTGATCAGCGGATGAATCATATCCTCGATCTTCCATACCTCACCTTTGGGACCTCTTCCATAGGAAGGAGGATCCATAATAATGGCATCGTAAGTATTTCCCCGGCGGATCTCTCTTTCCACAAACTTGACACAGTCGTCCACAAGCCAGCGGATCGGGGCATCCCCCAGTCCGGAAGATACTGCATTTTCCTTTGCCCAGCCTACCATACCTTTCGAGGCATCCACGTGGGTAACCTGCGCACCCGCAGCAGCAGCGGCCAGAGTCGCGCCGCCCGTGTAAGCAAACATATTCAGTACCTTCACCGGCCGGCCGGCTTTTTTTATCTTTTCGGAAAACCAGTCCCAGTTAACAGCCTGTTCAGGAAAAAGCCCCGTATGCTTAAAATTAAAAGGTTTCAGGTTAAACGTCAGCTCCCCATAATGAATCTGCCATTGATGGGGCAGGTCGAAAAATTCCCATTCCCCGCCGCCCTTTGTACTGCGGTGATAATGTCCATTAGGCTTCTTCCAGCCTCTCTGCGTTTTAGGCGTGTCCCAGATGACCTGCGGGTCCGGGCGTATTAAAAGATACTCTCCCCAACGCTCCAGCTTTTCTCCCGCGGAACAATCTATGACTTCGTAATCTTTCCAGTTATCTGCAATCCACATATTCTTATCCTTTCTTTCGGAAACTGCCTGTTTAAAAATATAAAACAGGCGGAAAACTACACATATCATCTCATATATAAATAAAATTTTCAATATGGATTTGGGGATATTACAGAAGTAATCAGTTATACAGAAGAGATAATGCGAATAAATTATGTTTACTGGAGGCAGAGTCAGTGATAGAATATATCTATAACTGATTTCAAAGGGGTCTGACCCCTTTGCCAGGGGGGTCAGACCCCTATGAGGTTGAAAGGAGAAATGATATGGTAACAGTGAATGCGATAGGGGACGCATGCCCGATCCCGGTAATTAAGACAAAAAAGGCCCTTCAGGAACTGGAAGGCCCGGAAGTTTTAGAGGTATTGGTTGATAATGAGATTGCCGTGCAGAATGTAGCGAAGATGGCATCCAGTTTCGGCAAAGAGGTGAGCTCGGAGAAGCTTGGAGAAAAGGAATTCCGGATTGTAATCCGAACAGACCGTGCCATGCCCCGGCAGGAAACGCAGGCAATGGAGGAAGCAATGGTGTGCCGCCCGGACAGAAGAAAAGATACTGTTATTGTGATTTCATCTGACCGGATGGGGGAAGGAAATGATGAGCTGGGAGCAGTTTTGATGAAAGGTTTTATTTTTGCAGTATCACAGCTGGAAGAACTGCCTAAGACAATGCTGTTTTACAACGGGGGAGCCAGACTTACAGCAGAAGGCTCCGATTCCCTGGCGGATTTAAAAGAGATGGAGGCCCAGGGAGTGCAGATCATGACCTGTGGTACATGCCTTGACTATTACGGGCTGAAAGAAAAGCTTCAGGTAGGAAGTGTCACCAATATGTATAGTATTGTAGAGACCATGAACGGTGCCAGGAAAGTGATACGCCCATAAAAATATACAGCAAGGTAACATCCATGTTACTAAGGTTTGAAAGAACCAAACCTAAGTCAACAGGATGTGCTTTGCAGCTAAGGCTCGAAAAGACCGAGCCTTAGTAGCATAAGCAAGGAGGGAAACGATATGAATACAGGCAAAGACGTGCGTCTTACCCAGATGGCAAAAACAGCCGGGTGAGCGGCCAAAATAGGTCCTGAGACCCTTGCCCAGGTTCTGGGCAGGCTGCCAAAATTCCAGGATGAGAATCTCATGGTTGGAATTGAAACATCAGATGATGCTGCGATCTACAAAGTAACGGATGAGATTGCCATGATTCAGACCGTTGACTTCTTTACCCCAATTGTGGATGATCCGTATACCTTCGGACAGATCGCAGCTGCCAATTCCCTGAGCGATGTCTACGCGATGGGAGGAGAGCCGAAGGTAGCTCTGAATATTGTTGGATTTCCGAACTGTCTGAACCCGGAGATTCTGGGGGAAATATTAAAAGGCGGTGCAGATAAAGTGAAAGAAGCCGGTGCCGTACTCGTGGGTGGACATTCCGTCCAGGATGACGAACCGAAGTACGGTCTGAGCGTGTCGGGCTTTGTACACCCGGATAAGATTTATAAAAATTATGGCTGCAAACCGGGGGATGTGCTGATTCTGACCAAGCAGATCGGAAGTGGTATCATCAATACCGCGGTAAAAGCAGAAATGGCTTCAGAACAGGCCGAGAAAGAAGCAATTACAGTCATGTCCTCCCTGAATAGAAAAGCAAAAGAAGCGGCGGCAGGCTATCCTGTCAGCGCCTGCACTGACATTACCGGATTTGGCCTTCTGGGCCACTGCGCGGAGATGGCAAAAGCCAGTGATGTAACACTGGAGATTCAGGCCGGTCATGTGCAGTTCATCCGGGATGCAGCAGAATATGCAAAAATGGGTCTGATCCCTGCCGGAGCTTACAAAAACCGTGAACACTGCGAGAATCTGGTAGATGCAGAACAGGTGGACGAATATGTTACAGACCTCATGTACGACCCGCAGACGTCGGGAGGACTTCTGTTCAGCCTGCCACAAGAGTATTCGGAGAATTTCATCAGTGAGCTAAAACACGCAGAGCTGGACACGAAAGTATCCGTGATCGGCCGGGTGCTGGAAAGAGAGAAAAAGCTGATTCGGCTCGTACCATAATGAAAAATCAGACCCATACCCTGCAGAGCAAAAATGCGTCCGGAGGGCCTGGATTACCTGGTACATCGTAAAATAAGGTCAGTTTAGCAGACAGTTAATGATTATACGATGTACTAGTACCGCACATAAAATGAAGCATAAAGGAGCAGGTAATGGATAAGAACCTTTTATACCGTAGAATTCCCAAAGTGGACGTTCTGATGGAAAACGATATCATAGAGCAAATGACGGAACTGTACAGCTATGACGGCGTACTGGAAGCCGTCCGCCTGGAGCTGGACCGGCTGCGGGCATATATTGCGTCCTGTGAAGACGAGAAAGAGGCACAGAAGCAGATAGAGGATCTTATGGTGCGGATTGAGCTTACAGCGGCGGATATGCACCGGCCCAATATGACCCGTGTATTAAATGGTACGGGAACCATCCTGCATACCAATCTGGGCCGCGCGCCCCTTGGCATCGAACATCTGAAGCAGATAACATACATTGCAGGTGGTTATTCCAACCTCGAATACGACCTGGAAGAAGGAAAAAGAGGCGAAAGGTATTCACATTTTGAAAGGCTTCTGTGCAGGATCACAGGGGCAGAAGCTGCTATGGCGGTGAACAATAATGCAGCTGCAGTGATGCTGAGCTTAAGTTCCCTGGCGAAAGGCGGGGAGGTCATCGTATCCAGAGGGGAGCTGGTAGAGGTCGGCGGCAAGTTCAGAATCCCCGATGTTATGGAGCAGAGCGGTGCAGTGCTGAAAGAAGTGGGCAGTACCAACAAAACACATATTTCAGACTATGAGGATGCGGTTACTGAAGATACAAAAGCTCTCATGAAAGTTCACACCAGCAATTACCGGATTGTGGGTTTTACAGAATCCGTTCCCGCCGCAGACCTGGCGGCACTGAAAGAAAAGTTTGATCTGCCGCTGATTGAAGACCTGGGCAGCGGTGTTCTGATAGATTTGAGCAAATATGGCCTTACCTATGAGCCGACGGTGCAGGATTCAGTCAGAAATGGCGCCGATGTGGTCTGCTTCAGCGGGGACAAGTTGTTGGGCGGTCCGCAGGCAGGAATCATTGTAGGCAAAAAGAAATATATAGACAGGATGAAGAAAAACCAGCTGACGCGCGCCCTGAGGATCGATAAATTTACCGCCTCAGCGCTGGAAATTGTTCTGCGGGAATATCTATCGGAACAAAAAGCAGTGCAGAATATTCCTGCCTTATATATGATCACGCGGAAACCGGAGGAAGTAGAGCAGGATGCTAAAAAGTTCTGCAGGATGCTCAGGCGTGGGAAGCTTAAGGCAGAATTCGGCGTTGAAAGCTGCGAAGCACAGATCGGCGGAGGTTCACTGCCGCTGGAACGCATTCCCAGCACGGCAGTGACAATCCGTCCTTTGGATATCAGCACGCCGGAGCTGGAGGAAAGGCTCCGCCATATGCCGGTGCCGGTGGTGGGACGTATCATGAATGACAAAATCTTTCTGGACATGCGGACATTTGAGGGAAATTTCATGAATTATTTCACCAGAATTTTAAAGGAACAGAATGTCCTGGAAAAGGAAGGAAATCGATATGAAGCATATTATTATCGGAACAGCGGGCCATATTGACCATGGTAAGACAACGCTGATAAAGGCTCTCACGGGGCGCAATACGGACCGCTGGGAGGAGGAACAGCGCAGAGGCATCACCATCGATCTGGGCTTCACCTGGTTTGATTTGAAGAACGGAAACCGTGCCGGGATCATAGACGTGCCGGGACATGAAAAGTTTATCAATAATATGGTTGCCGGTGTCGTGGGAATGGACCTGGTGCTTCTGGTAATCGCGGCCGATGAGGGAATCATGCCCCAGACAAGGGAACACATGGATATTCTGGAAATGCTCGGAGTCCGGAAAAGTATTCTGGTTCTGAATAAATGTGATCTGGTGGATGAAGAATGGCTGGAGCTGGTAGAAGAGGAGATTCGGGAAGAGCTGCAGGGAACATTTTTGGAACATGCTCCTGTGGTCAGGGTATCTGCCGCCACCGGCGAGGGAATTCCGGGACTGGTGGAGACCATTGAGCGGCTGAGTGAGGAGGAAGTGGAGGAGAAGGATATTTATACCATTCCACGTCTTCCCGTGGACCGGGTGTTTTCTCTTTCCGGGTTCGGTACAGTAGTAACCGGCACGCTCGTCAGTGGAACGATTTCAAAAGAAGATGCGCTGGAAATGTTTCCAAACGGCAAGGAGTGCAAGATCCGCAATATCCAGGTGCATGGCAAGGATGTAGAAAAATGCTGCGCAGGGCAGCGTGTGGCAATCAATATCTCCAATATGAAGAAAAAGGAACTGCAGAGGGGCTGCGTTCTTGCACCGCCCGGCAGCATGAAGGAATCCCGGCTTATGGATGTAAAACTGGAGATGTTGGACTCTTCGGTGCGTGTTCTGGCAAATAACACAAGACTACATTTCTTCAGCGGTACAAGCGAAGTGCTGTGCCGTGCCGTTCTGCTGGGGGATGAAACACTCGGACCCGGCGAGAGCGGCTATGTCCAGCTCAGAATGGAAGAGGATGTGGCTTTCCGAAGAGGCGACAGATTTGTCGTACGTTTTTATTCTCCCATGGAAACCATCGGCGGCGGCGTAATACTGGAGCCCAATGCGGGGAAAAAGAAACGGTTTTCTGAGGAGGTCCAAAAAAGCCTGAAGCAGAAGGAATCCGGATCCGCAGAGGATGTCATAGAGCTGCATGTAAAAGATTATTCGGAGACCATGGCAGCGGTGTCAGAACTTGCCAAACTCACTGCATTATCCAGAGAAGAAACAGAAAGTGCGGTGACTGCACTTGGGGATGAAGGACTCGTCTGCGTTTTTCCGATGAAAAAAGATACCTATGTATGGCATACCGCGGATGAACATGCCTGCAGAGAAAAAATACTGAGCGCCCTTAAGGCGTATGTGGTGAAGTATCCGTATCGCTATGGAATGGCAAAAGCGGAGGTTCACAGTACCTTTATGAAAAAGGTAAAACCGAATATTTTTGACAAATATATTGAGTATCTGGAAGCACAGAACAGTCTGAAACGCCATGAAGAATACCTGGCTCCTGCGGGCTATGAAGTAGCCAGGGATGCGTTATTTGATAAGGTACGGCGAAAGCTGCTCGGCGTGCTGAAGCCTGCCGGATATGATTTTGTCCGGTTTGCGGACATCAGTTTTGGCGATATACCGGACCGCACGGTGGAGGATATCCTGCTTTTGATGACGGACAGCGGAGAAGTTGTAAAAGTTGCAGACGGAATGTATACACTTGGTTCCTATATGGAGGAAGCCCGGGAAAAGATTCTGGAAAAGCTGAAAGCGGATGGGAAAATTACGATTGCCGAGATCCGGGATATGTTTGGCACAAGCCGGAAGAGTGCCAAGCCGATTCTGGAATACATGGACAGTATCAAGGTGACCCGCAAAACGGGTGCAGAAAGTGAAAGGATATCAAATCTATGAATCTGAAACAATTAGAGGCCTTTGTGTCGGTTGCAGAGGAAGGCAGTTTCTCAAAAGCGGCGAAGCACCTGTTTCTGACCCAGCCTACCGTGAGTGCCCATGTCTCCTCCCTGGAACAGGAACTGGGGGTCTGCCTGTTTGTAAGAAACACAAAAGAGGTCAGCCTGTCGGAGGATGGAAAGAAGCTGCACGGCTATGCAAAACAGATGATTGTGCTTCAGCGGGAAATTGAAACCGTCTTTGACCGGACTAGAAAAGAGAGCAGCCACTGTATCTATATTGCCGCATCCAGTGTCCCTTCCCAGTATCTGCTCCCTCAGATACTGGCAAAGTTCAGCGAGCTGTATCCCAGGGAACGTTTTAAGATTATGGAGACGGACAGCGCGAAGGTGGTCGAGCAGGTGATAAACGGGAATGCCGACATCGGATTTACCGGGACCGTGCTGGAGAAAAAATACTGCAGGTATATTCCGTTTTATCAGGATGAGCTGGTCATTATAACTCCAAATACGGAAAAGTTTAAAAATCTGCATGAGAAGGGCGGAACGAAGAGACAGGCAGAAAAAATGTGGATTCAGGATGAACCTTTGATTATGCGCGAAGAAGGATCAGGAACCCGCAAGGAGGCGGAACGTCTCCTGAAAAAAATGGGGATTCATACGGATGCACTGAAGGTCGTGGCAAGCATGGAAAATCAGGAGACAATCAAGCGTTCGGTCAGCCGGGGCGTGGGAATTTCCATAATTTCACGTCTGGCGGCGGAAGACGAGATCGGGGCAGGCGAGGTCCTTTGCTTTCCTTTGGATGTGGAGGCGGGGAAACGTTATATAAATGTTGTCTATAATAAGAATTTCCAATTATCCGCTCTGGCAGAAAGTTTCCTGCGGGTGGTGAATAAGGTATACCCGAAGAGCACCCCGTAATTCATGCCCTTCGCAGTCTGAGCCGCTATAGAAGATATCTATAGTGGCTTTGATTTATGAGGGTTTTCAATTAGACTCTGAGGAAACGGCAGGTTATACTGGGTATGTATGGAAATGGAGGGGGAGTTATGATTTACATGGATAATGCGGCAACAACAATGCAGAAGCCGGAAGAAGTGGCAGAGGCCGTAGTCAGGGCTATGAATTCCATTGGAAATGCGGGGAGAGGCGCAACGGAGGCATCTCTCAGTGCATCCAGGATTATTTATGACACGCGGGAAAAGCTCAGCCGCTTTTTTAATGCAGAAAATCCCAGGAGAATTGCCTTTACAGCGAATTCTACAGAAAGCCTGAACATAGCCATCAAGGGAACACTGAATCCCGGTGATCATGTAATCACAACGGTACTGGAACACAATTCGGTTCTCCGCCCGCTATACGAATGCCAGGAAAAAGGAACAGAACTTACGATTCTAGGATGTGATGAAAAGGGTAACATTTCCTATGAAGAGATGGAAAAAGCGGTCAAAAACAATACGAAAGCGATTGTATGTACGCATGGATCGAATCTGACCGGCAATATGATCGATATTGGGAGAGTGGGTCTGATTGCCAGGCGATACGGAATACTGCTGATTGCAGATGCTTCCCAGACTGCCGGCGTGTTTCCCATCGATGTACAAAAAATGCACATTGATATTCTGTGTTTTACCGGCCATAAGGGCCTGCTGGGGCCACAGGGAACCGGAGGCCTGTATGTCAGAGAGGGTCTTTTAGTACGCCCGCTTCTAAGCGGCGGCAGCGGTGTGGATACGTATAATACCCATCATCCGCAGGAGATGCCGACAGCGCTGGAGGCCGGAACCTTAAATGGCCATGGAATTGCCGGTTTAAATGCAGCAATGGAGTATCTGGAGGAAAAAGGGATTGACTGGATACGGAAAAAAGAATTGGCTTATATGCGTCAATTCTATAAAGGAATTTCCATGATCCCGCAGGTGACAGTTTACGGCGACTTTGAAGCAAAAGAGCGGTGTCCGATCGTTTCCTTTAACATTGGGGACTATGATTCTTCTGATGTAAGCGACGAATTATATGTGACATATCATATTGCCACCAGACCTGGTGCACACTGTGCACCACTGATGCACAAAGCATTGGGGACTGAATGCCAGGGAGCCGTGAGATTCAGTTTCTCACATTACAATACAGAAGAGGAAGTTGATTTAGCAATCCAGGCAGTGAGAGCATTAGCAGCAGAGTAGGAGGGAAACAAATAGTGAATTTATCGGATTCAAAAAAGAAATTAGCAATCGCAGGGGTGGTATGCGGACTCGTAGCGGCGTGTCTGGCATATTTTGGAAATCCTGCAAACATGGCATTTTGTATTGCGTGTTTTATCAGGGACACTGCAGGAGCTCTGGGAATGCATCAGGCAGAAGCCGTACAGTATGCGCGTCCTGAAATCATAGGGCTTGTGTTGGGAGCATTTATTATTTCAGCGGCTACAAAAGAATACCGTTCGACGGCAGGATCATCGCCTATGATACGTTTTATCCTGGGAATGGTCATCATGATCGGATCGCTTGTGTTTTTGGGATGCCCGCTCAGGATGGTAATCCGTATGTCCGCAGGAGATCTGAATGCATGGGTGGCCCTTATCGGATTTGTACTTGGTGTAGGAACCGGCGTATTTGCCCTCAAAAAAGGCTTCAGTCTTGGAAGGGCACACATTACAAATAAAATGAGCGGTGCGGTACTTCCGGCGCTTATGCTTGGAGTATTGATCCTCGAGGCGGTGACAACTTTGCTGAAGGCAAGCGAGGCCGGCCCCGGAAGTATGCATGCGCCTCTTATAATGTCCCTCATCGGCGGTCTGATATTTGGAGCAATGGCACAGAAGTCAAGGATGTGTTTTGCCGGAGGGATCCGCGATGTCATATTAATGAAGAATTTTGATCTGTTAACAGTAATTGGCAGTCTGTTCGTAGTCATGTTAATATTCAATATTGCAACAGGCAGATTTGTATTAGGATTTAATACACCGGGTATTATCGCACACTCCGAGCATCTATGGAACATTCTCGGAATGTATGCAGTAGGTTTTGCAGCAGTGCTGGCCGGAGGATGCCCATTAAGACAGCTGATTTTAGCCGGTCAGGGATCCTCGGATTCCGCAGTGACAGTGCTGGGAATGTTCGCCGGGGCAGCGGCCTGCCATAACTTCGGCCTTGCCGCAAGCGGAACAGCAGTAAACCCGGAAACAAAAGAACTGGTGGCCGGAGCGGTGCCCTTCTACGGGAAAGTAGCGCTTATAATCTGTATTGCAGTATGCTTTTTAATCGCGTTTACAAATAAAAGGGAAAAAGCATAGACATACATAATGCCAGAAAATTAAAATAAGGGGTTTCAGGGAGATTGTCCCCTTGAAGCCCGAAGTATAAAGTAGTATTCTATGAAAGAAGGTATTATATTATGAAGGAAGTAGATGCAAGAGGTCTCTCCTGTCCAGAGCCGCTGATGCTGACCGCAGAGGCACTAAAAAAGTTCAAAGAGCCGGTAAAAGTCCTGGTTACCGAGCCGCACCAGAAGATGAACGTAGAAAAGTATGCCAGAGATCACGGCAGAAAAGTCGCATCATCTGAGACAGAAGACGGATTTGCAGTAATGATAGAATAAAATGAGAAAAAAAGAGCTAAAATTAGTAGTAACATTTCATACAACCGCAGACGCCATGGCGATGGAAAAACTATGCCGTAATCAAAACATCCCCGGCAGACTCATCCCCGTACCCCGCGTTTTATCCGCAGGCTGCGGCCTTTCATGGTGTGCCGAACTGTCAGAAATAGAGTTAGTCAAAAAAGCAGTACAACTGGCAGGAATCGAAGAAGAAGCAATCCAGGAATGCATGGTATAAGCTATGTGAGAAAGGATACGTATGAACCACATTACGCGTCAGCCAATCCCATCCGCCTCCCCCGCCAGACATCTCCCCCCGTATAAGTTATATAAGTACAGCCCGGATGCAAGCAGCCTGGCCGTGAGGGTGTGGGCGGTGAAGCAGGGGAGGTACGGCGGTGCTTGCTGATGCCTCATAGTGTGCCGTGTTTCCGTTGGGATAAAATTAAAAAATCTGATGGACAGACTTTGCTCTCCAAAGCAAAGTCTGAGGCGACTCAGGCCCCAAATTATCAAATTTAGGGCCGCTTGTCGCCGGTTCCATCAGATTTTTTAATTTTATCCCTACGGAAACCAGGCTAAACGGCCGGTATCAGCAAGCACCGCCGTACTTCCCCTGCTTCACCGCCCACACCCTCACGGTCAGGCGGACCTTCTACTCACTTATCACGAGGATTCTTCCAAAACCAAAAAGCTACCAGGATTCCCGTTATGTACAATATATTAACCAGTATAGTAGGATTATCTTTAAGCAGGTAGATAACCGCCACGATTGCCGCCAGGGAAATCGTCAGTTCAAACCCTTTCATAATCCGTTTTTCTTTAATATCCCGTGCCTGCTGCTGCATTTCATTGCGTTTTTGTTCCAGAGTAAGATAATCCATAAGATTCTCATCGCTTATGCGGGAGAGGATCCATTTATCACGGTAGAACTCTTTGTCTTCCTTTTTGAAATGAAAACGCTTTTTATCAGCAGGATCATCATCGGGCATCTCGTCATCGGTACTGGTCTCAGGCCGGGAAGCCACTTTTTTGAATGCCTTGTCGGTGAGTTCGGTTGCCTTTCCAGTGAGTTCGGATGCTTTGTCAGTTAACTCGGAAGCCTTATCTGCAAAGCTGGAGGCCATATCCCTGAATTCGTAAGCCTTTTGTGACGGCTGAGAGTCTGTGGCAATGCTTTCAGAATGCGAGGGCTCTGAAACCGTACTGCGGGATTCGACGGCAGGTTCGACATGATTCACTGGTTCGGCAGCAGGAATGGCCGGATTGCTTTCCGGTGTGGTGACGGGCTCCTGCGGTGTTCTGGCGACATTCTCTGCTGATGCGCTTTGGGTGGCAGGTTCTGCGGAAACTGCAGGAGAAGGCACGGAGGAATTCTCTGCAGCAGCCTCTTTTGCGGCAGTTTCCGTGATATTTGCAGGGGCGCCTGGCGTTTCTGATGCAAATGGTACAATATTTGAAACATCTGTATCAACCGAAGGGACAGCCGAGGGGTTCCCTGTTGAGTTACTGGCAGTTTTTTCTTTTACAAAAATTAATTCTTCGGACACAGATAATACCTCCATATCGATTTTTCTTAATCATATCAGTTTTTGCTGAAAAATACAATAAACTGTATGTTTGTGGTAACAGTTCAGTCAGGTCTGCGCATTTACTGCACGGAACATACGCTCAAATCCTGTCAGATTCCCCTCTCAAAGTTATCCAGGACATGGGGCAGCAGTTTGTCGCTGTACACTGACAGGGAGTACTTTCCTTCGCACAGCGCCCAGTCATAGAGCAGGGCGCGCTCATACATCGTATAAATCTTTACAAGCTCCCCTGCCGAGGAGGTGCTGCGGAATTCTTCGGATTTAAGTCCCGCAGTAATGATTTCTGTAACCAGCTGAAAATAATAACGGTCATCATCCAGAAGAGATCGGTTGTCTCTTGTAATAAGCTGAGATGAATACAGGGATGCAAGCAGGTTGAGGTCAATACTTGTCTCAATCATATAAAATAATTCGTGATTCAAAAGCAGCAGTTTTTCTCTGGCTGACATAGATGGATCCAGGGTATTGTTGATCTCCTCATACTTTTGGTCAAACAGGTCTGACAGAGTAGAGAGAAGTGCGTCTTTTCCTTTGAAATAATGATAAAATGTCCCTTTGGAGGTTTTGGACAGTTTGATAATGTCCTCTACCGTGGTGTTGTCATATCCGTTTTTATAAAATAAATTCCAGGCAGCCTTTACGATACGGCTCTTGGTAGTTTGTTTCTTCCTAGGCATAACAAGCTCTCTTTCCTAACTTTTTTACATTGTGTTTCGTTTATTAGTATAGCATAAGTTTAAAATTACGACTATGGAAAAAATATAGAAAAATCGGTGGGAATTGCTTCCGCCACCGATTTTTTATGGATATGCTGTATGCAGTTGGTATCAGAGGAGCATTATTCTCCTCTTGCGACCTTAAAACCATATTTTAACGGGTCTTCCGGATCGATCACATAGGTCGCTTCTCCGGTAACATAAGCGCTTCCGGTAATCTGAGGAATGACTGCCTTGAACTCACCAACAGTGGCTTCTTCTTTGATTACCCCTTTAAACTGGGAACCGATAAAGCTTTCGTATACAAAGGGCTCTCCGATTTTAATTTTACCGCGTGAATACAGTGCCGCAAGCTTTGCGCTTGTTCCGGTTCCACAGGGGGAGCGGTCGGACATATAGTCTCCGAATATTACTACGTTTCGGTAATTGCAGCCTTCGGTCTCGGTGTGGCAGTAAAGTTCAGCCAGATCAACGGAGGTGATGTCAAGATAGGGATGTTTGATCTCTACTTCTGCGTTTACCTGCTTTATAACTTTCATGCCAAAATCTGTAAGCTTTGGTATGGATTTCTTGTCAACTGTCCAGCCAAGCTGCTCGATATCTATAAGTGCGAAAAAACTTCCGCCAAATGCGATATCATATTTGATTTCTTTGCCGTCAACTACGGTAGTAAGATTCTCTTTATACAGGAAAGCCGGAACATTGGTCAGAGTCACATTTTGGACTTTTCCATTTTTAACTTCTGCTTTTACACGAATAAGTCCGGCCGGAGCGTCCAATACTACTTCTGTATAAGGTTCTATCGCTGGAACGAGGCCTGATTCAATAAGTGCCGTTGTTGTTCCGATTGTACCGTGGCCGCACATGTTCAGATATTCTCCGGTATCCATAAAAATAACACCGAAATCGGCTTCCGGATTTACCGGTTCCGTCACCAGGGCTCCAAACATGTCATGATGTCCGCGCGGTTCAAACATCAGTGCCTGACGGTATTTATCGAAATTATTTGCAAGATACTGTTTGCGCTCCATCATGGAGTCACCTTTCAGCTCTGGAAAACCGGACATAATAATACGGGTAAATTCTCCTACCGTATGTGTATCAATTGCTTTAAACGATGCTTCAAATGCATCCAGATTGATTTTGGGATTGTAATTCATAACCCTTCCTCCTAATTGTTGGTTTATAGAATGTGTCTATAAGTTGTTTAAAAGATTCCTTTACAGAGTATTATGGAGAGTAATCCGATGATTAAACAGGTAAAAATTGATAAAAAATCCACAAATAGACTGCATTCTAGTACGAAGTATATTTTATATGAATTATTATGTACGAAAACCCTTGAAAAGTCAACGATTATTTGTTAATATATAAACATGATAAATAAAAAATAAACAATTTAACAGTGTATGTATTTTCTGAAAATTATCGTCATTTATCATATCCTGCAGTAAATGTGGCAATGATATAGAAGAACTAAATAAGTGAGGGGGTAGAAGGGTAACTGGTGTGCCTCCTGGTCTTCAAAACCAGTGTTGGGCGTTCGTAGCGTCCTGGGTGGGTTCGATTCCCACATGCCTCCGCCAAAAACAAGACCTGCAGGAATTTTTTTCTGCAGACTAATAATAAAGAAGAGGCAGCTGTTCGGAACCATGAACAGTTACGCCGCAAGCCCATGAATATCGCCTTGGCGATGGGACTTGCTATCGCAGATTCAACGTTTTCGTACGGATTGTGCAGTAAATGCACAGTCCTGTACTGAACATTTGCAAGAAGAGAACTTATAAAAGGAGAAAACGGGTCATGGAAAATTTACAGTTTTTGCTGAGACAGCACGTTGGCGCTCCGTGTGAGCCGGTTGTCAAAGCCGGTGACAGAGTGGAAAAGGGAACGTTGATTGCCGTTCCGGCCGGACTGGGCGCGAATATATTTTCCAGCATCTATGGGTCTGTACAGTCTGTTCTCGAAGACCGAATTGTGATTGCTCCGGATGAAGAGCAAAAGGAAGAGTTTGTACCGATTCACGAAGGCAGCTGGCTGGAGATGGTGAAAGAAGCCGGAGTGGTTGGCATGGGCGGTGCGGGATTTCCGACAGGGGTGAAGCTTGGGACAGATTTGAAAGGCGGCTTTATACTTGTGAATGCCGTGGAATGTGAACCTGGACTTTATCATAATATCCGTCAGATTGAGGATAATATAGAGATGACCCTGAAAGGTGTAAAGTACTGCATGGAGATATCCAATGCCGGAAAAGCAATCTTCGCTATTAAGTCTAAGAACGAGAAGGCTGTGGAAGTTTTGAGAAAAGCTGTCCGTGATGAAGAGAATATTTCAATCCATCTGCTTCCGGATATTTATCCGATGGGAGAAGAGCGGGCAGTAGTGCGTGAGACGCTTGGAAAGCTTCTGGACCCAACGCAGCTTCCTTCGGCAGCAGACTCTATTGTGATTAATGTAGAGACGGTGCTGCGTGTTGCGGAAGCGATAGATTTTAGAAAACCATGCTTCAGCAAGAACATGACAGTAGTTGGTAAGCTTAAAGGCGGCAATGAGCCCCATGTCTATATGGATGTTCCGGTGGGAATCAGTGTGGGGGATTTGATCGAGCGTGCCGGTGGAATTGACGGTGTGTACGGAGAGATCATCATGGGCGGACCATTTACGGGGAAAGCCGTTGGCAAGGATGCTCCTGTTACAAAAACTACGGGCGGTATTATTGTGACAATCGATCTTCCTGATCTTCACGGTGCACCGGTTGGGCTGCTGGTATGTGCCTGCGGCGGTGACGAGGCGCGTATGCGGGATGTCTGTGAGAAGATGCATGGAAATGTTGTCTCCGTGGCCCGCTGCAAACAGGCCGTTGAGATGAAAAACGGGACGCTGAAGTGTGAGAATCCCGGCAACTGTCCGGGACAGGCCCAAAAGTGCCTGCAGTTTAAAAAGGATGGATCAGAATATGTCATTATGGGCAACTGTTCGGATTGTTCAAATACGGTTATGGGTTCTGCACCGAAGATGAATCTTAAGGTGTTCCACCAGACAGACCATGTGATGAGGACGATCAACCATCCACTTTACAGGAGATTAAAAGTTTCTAAGCAGGTAGAGCAGCTGCCCGAGGGCAAGTAGCGCATTCCTGATGGAAAATAGATGACAATAGTTACTATATGAAGCTGGTATGCATGCCGCTTCGTATAAAATAAAAGGAGGAAAGAAAGTATGTCAATTACAGCTGAAACAGCGAAAGAACATGCGAATGACCCTGCGGTGCTCTGCTGCAGAGCAGAGGAAGGCATTACAATTCAGGCATCCAATCTGGAAGATCCGGCAATATTTGACGATCTGGTAGATTCAGGGCTTCTGGATCTGGAAGGCGCATTGACGATTGAACAGGTATTAGGTGCAACGCTGACAAAGACCTGTGATTCCCTGTGCCCTTTGACTGCAGATGTGGTTGAAGGGGCAAAAGCCGCTGCTGCTCCTGAGAAGGCGGCTGAAGAGGCTGCAGAGCCGGCACCGGCTGTGCCGGCCGCACCGCAAGCTGCTGTTGGACCCGGACAGGTGCTCAGAATACACATTGGGGAAGGGAAAGATATTGATATTGAACTTCCTGTTGGGCTGGCAAATATATCCGCGCCCACACCGGCAGGGGTACCGGGAGTAATTCCGGCACTGGCAGCCGATACAGAGGTACAGGAGACGAATGAAGAAAAGATCGTCAGGACTCTGACCAGAAAGCATTATAAGATTACAGAAGTAAAACGCGGACCTGAGACAAAGATCGAAGGGACCACATTGTACATCCGTGAAGGAATTGAAAAAGAATGTGTGGATTCTCAGGAACTGGTATTTGATCTTAAAATCGATATCATTACACCGGAAGACTATCACACATATTCCGAGACAATTATGGATGTACAGCCGATTGCCTGCAAGGAAGGCGAAGATGAGGTCGGCAGCGGTACAACAAGAGTGCTGGACGGCGTGATCATGATGGTAACAGGGACAGATGCCAACGGAGTGCAGATTGGGGAATTTGGCTCATCAGAAGGTTATCTGGATGAAAATATTATGTGGAACCGCCCTGGGGCACCTGACAAAGGTGAAATTTTCATTAAGACCCAGGTGACAATCAAAGAGGGAACGAACATGGAAAGACCGGGACCTCTTGCGGCTCACACGGCTACAGATCATATTACACAGGAGATCAGAGAGGCGTTAAAAGAATTGGAGAACGACTCACTGGTTGTTGATACAGAGACATTTGACCAGGTCAGAAGACCTGGCAAAAAGAAAGTGGTTATTGTAAAAGAGATCATGGGACAGGGTGCCATGCATGACAACCTGATTCTTCCGGTAGAGCCGGTCGGCGTGCTTGGGGCTAAGCCGAATGTTGACCTTGGCAATGTGCCTGTCTGTGTATCACCGCTGGAGGTTCTGGACGGATGTATTCATGCCCTGACCTGCATCGGACCTGCGTCTAAGGAGATGTCCAGACATTACTGGAGAGAACCGTTGGTTCTCGAAGCACTTCACGATCCGGAAGTGGATCTGTGCGGTGTCATCTTTGTGGGAAGTCCTCAGATCAATTCAGAGAAGTTCTATGTGTCTAAACGGGTTGGTATGATGGTTGAAATGATGGATGTGGATGGCGCGTTTGTCACAACAGAAGGCTTCGGAAATAACCATATTGATTTTGCAAGTCACCACGAACAGATTGGAATGCGCGGAATCCCCGTTGTTGGTATGTCTTTCTGCGCAGTTCAGGGGGCCCTGGTCGTTGGTAACAAATACATGACCAATATGGTTGACAACAATAAATCCGAGTCAGGCATTGAGAATGAAGTGCTTGCCTGCAACACACTTTGCCACGAAGATGCGATTCGTGCTCTGGCCATGCTGAAAAATGCAATGGCAGGCGAAGAAGTGAAAACAGCAGAAAGAAAATGGAATCCAAATGTCAAAGGGACAAATGTGGAATTAATTTCCAATGTAACAGGCAAGCCGATTGAGCTGGCGAAAAATGAGCAGTCACTGCCCATGAGTCAGAAGAGGAAAGAGAAATACGACTAAGATGAAAGAATTGAAGTATGGTGATAAGATTATACGTATGGAAGGCGTAATCATTGAAGTTCATGACGGGTGTGCCGGAATTGATCTGAAAGGCAGGCTCGGTTATCTGAAAGTGCCGATGCGTATGCTGATTACGGACTATCCGCTGGCTGTGGGGCAGGAAGTTGCGTGGAACATGAGTTTCGTGGAACAGCTTGGGCCGGAAGTGAATGATAAGTACGTAAGCAATCTGGACACATATAACAGAAATCAAAAAGAGATGCGCAAGACAAATGCGGAAAATAAGGAGGCAGAAGAATGAGTTTGACAACCACAAAAGGTTTACAGTCAGAGATTTACGTTCCGATCACTCCTCCGGCAGTCTGGACACCTGTGACAAAAGAGCTGAAGGATATGTCCATCGCCCTTGCTACAGCAGCGGGCGTACACTGCAAGAGTCAGGAACGGTTTAATCTGGCCGGTGACTCGAGTTGGAGAAAGATAACGAACGAAACTCCGTCAAGCGAGTTAATGGTATCCCACGGCGGATACGATAATGGAGATGTCAATAAAGACATCAACTGCATGTTCCCGATCGACAGGATCCATGAACTGGCAGCAGAAGGGTTTATCAGAGCCTGTGCTCCGGTACATGCCGGATTCATGGGCGGCGGCGGAAACCAGGACAAATTCAAACATGAAACAGGACCTGCAATTGCACAGATGTTCAAAGATGAAGATGTGGATGCAGTCGTCCTGACCGCTGGCTGAGGTACCTGTCACCGCTCTGCAGTATTGGTGCAGAGAGCGATTGAAGAAGCTGGAATACCTACAATTATTATTGCAGCTCTTCCCCCGGTTGTCCGTCAGACCGGTACACCTCGTGCCGTAGCTCCGTTAGTACCTATGGGTGCTAACGCAGGTGCGCCGAATGATGTAGAAATGCAGACGGATATCGTGAAAGCAACACTTGAACAGCTCATCAAGATCGAGACACCGGGTAAAATTGTCCCGTTGCCATTCGAATATGTAGCAAAAGTGTAAAATAATGATACAAAAGGGGACGTTCCGATGGAATTGTCCCTTTTTTGTCAAACAAATCGAAAAACCAAGGGCAAGGGGGTCAGACCCCTCTGCAGAGGGGTCTGACCCCCTTGCCCTTCTCATCCGATTACTGGAGGTGTTTGAATTGAAAACTGATGAAAAAGATCTGAGGCGTTTGGTGATCAGGTCGTTTCATATAAACAGCGTTGTGAACCGCGGCACAAATGACATCACAAATGAAGGCGTGCTGACAGTGGAGGAATCCTGCCTGCATGATATTCTGTCCGGAGAGCCTCTGATTGAAAACGCCGGTATAACGATTATCCCGCCCGGGGAGCATAACATCAGAACCGATACGATCATGGATATTATCCCAATTTCAACGAAGGTACTGGGGAAACTGGGAGAGGGAATCACACATACGCTGACTGGTGTATATGTTATGCTGACCGGAGTCGACACGGAAGGGAAGCAGACTCATGAGTTCGGATCATCGGAGGGCATTCTCGCGGAGCAGCTTTGCCTGAACCGTGCGGGTACACCATCAGAAAGGGATTATATCATATCCTTTCATGTCACTTTGAAGGCCGGCATGGGCCAGGAACGGCCAGGACCTTTGGCGGCACACCGGGCGTGTGACCGGTTTGTTCAGATATACAGGGAGAAACTCAAGAAGCTGAAGGGAGAAATGTGTTCAGAGCGGCACGAATATCACGATATTGTCAGGCCTGGCAAAAAGAAGGTGCTGATAGTCAAACAGGTGGCCGGGCAGGGGGCTATGTATGATACATGGCTGTTTCCGAAGGAGCCGTCTGGAGTGGACGGCGGGCATTCGATCATTGATCTGGGAAACATGCCCGTGCTTCTTACTCCTAACGAATACCGGGATGGAGCGATACGTTCAATGCAATAATCCAACGTCGGTATAATAAAACTGCAAGGAGGCTGATTTTATGGGAATAGGGCCGTCTACCAAAGAAACGACACTTCATCATTTCAGAGATCCGCTGCTTGATGTGGTGTCTTCGGATGAAGAACTGGATCTGCTCGGAGTGCTGGTTGTAGGAACACCTGACGATCATGCAGATAAAATGCTGGTAGGCACCCGTGCTGCCGCTATGGCAGAATGCATGCGGGCCGATGGCGTAATTATGACATCGGATGGATGGGGAAACAGTGATGTAGACTATGCAAATACGTGCGAACAGCTTGGTATCCGTGGAATTCCTGTCACAGGTCTTAAATTCAGCGGCAAAAACGGTGGGTTTGTCGTAGAAAATAAGTATCTGGACGGGATTAAAGACATCTGTAAAAATGCAGAGGGGATTGAAAGCTGTATAGTGGGGGAAAATAATGCCACAGAATTGGATGCACGGACCGTGACTGCACTTCTGAAATTAAAGATGCGCAGGAATTCGCCGGCTGACAAGTAAACGACAGGATAAGCGGGCAAGCGAAAAGCACGACCGAGGTCGTGCTTTTCGCTTTTGGTATGTCATTGAGAGGTTTTTCCTCGTTGCTTTGCAGTCTGTATTATATACAAATCTGGGGAATGTCCTACAATGAGGATGTATATATTTAATTGGAGTTTACCAGCGCAAGATCGTTCTTGGGGGAAACAATCGGCGTTGGCATAACTGCAACAGCAACCATAAGTATGGTTAGATTATCCGCCTAAAGATAAGGCTTATTCTTTTATAAAAAGGCGCTTTCCTAGTATTAGGGAAACCGCCTTTGGTTACAATCCTATAAGTTGAATTCACTATATCACTTTACCACGGTGATGTCAAGCGCAGAAAATTAAAAAAAGCAGAATTTGTAGAAAATTGTAGAAAATGATCGCAACATGGGGAAAATCCACATAAAAATATTGCAGTTTTTATAAGATGTGCTGTATACTGCAATAAGATGTAAGTGGAAAAGCGTATATTTCGGAAGGACAAGAAAATTAGTTTCTTCTATATAAATATGTTTCAGAATCCGGGGAAATAAACAAAAGGTGAAAATAAATTGGATTGTATCAAAAAAAATACAATAATTCAAAAAAACCTCTTGAAATATATGGATGAATCCGCTATACTAAGAGAGCTGTGGCATGATAGCGTGGAAGCGTGAGGTTGCTGCCGGCTGCGAAGAGCAGGATGGCAGGTTTTCCGTGGAGCGAATGTCAAGTTAGGAAACTGGCGACAAGTCACTGTACGAATCAAAACTGATTACTGATTATCAAAGGATAAGAAGTATGAAACAACGTGTGAGTTTCTCACGACACACACGGGAGAGTGTACAGTCACCGCTTGTCGTACTGATGGAATAGTACGAAAAGGAGGCGACTTTTTTTATGGCAAGTCAAGTAATGAGAATCACATTGAAGGCATATGATCACCAGCTGGTAGATGCATCTGCAAAGAAAATCATCGAAACTGTAAAAAAGAACGGATCACAAGTGAGTGGACCAGTGCCACTTCCGACTAAGAAGGAAGTAGTAACAATCTTAAGAGCGGTACACAAGTACAAAGACTCCAGAGAGCAGTTCGAACAGAGAACTCATAAGAGACTCATCGATATCATCACACCGACACAGAAGACTGTGGACGCATTATCCAGACTGGAAATGCCGGCCGGTGTTTACATTGATATCAAAATGAAAAATAAGTAAGCAGTATTCCTAAAGTTTAGGATGAGCGCATAAGCGCTCCGCTGTAAATCACAGGAGGTAATTATAATGAAGAAAGCTATTTTAGCTACTAAAGTCGGAATGACTCAAATCTTCAACGAAGATGGAGTGTTAACTCCGGTAACTGTACTTCAGGCTGGACCATGTGTAGTAACACAGGTTAAGACAGCAGATAATGACGGTTACAGCGCAGTTCAGGTTGGTTTTGCTGACAAGAAAGAAAAGATTGTCACAAAAGACAAGAGCGGCAAGAAAGAAATCGCACACAGAAACGGTGTTACAAAGGCTGAAAAAGGACACTTTGACAAAGCCGGTGTTTCTGGAAAGAGATATGTAAAAGAATTCAGATTTGAAAATGCTGAAGAATATACACTTGCTCAGGAAATCAAAGCCGACATTTTTGAAGCAGGAGATAAGATTGATGCTACTGCAGTTTCAAAAGGTAAAGGTTTCCAGGGAGCGATCAAGCGTCACAATCAGAGCAGAGGACCAATGACTCACGGTTCTAAGTTCCATCGTCACGCTGGTTCCAATGGTTCGGCATCTGACCCGAGTAAAGTATTCAAGGGCAAAAAGATGCCAGGTCAGATGGGTAACAAGAAAATTACAGTTCAGAATCTTGAAGTTGTCAGAGTTGACGCTGAAAACAATCTGCTTTTAGTAAAAGGCTCAGTTCCGGGACCGAAGAAATGTCTCGTGACACTTAAAGAAACTGTAAAGGCTAACTAGTCTGACGAAGAAAGGAGGAACACACAGATGGCAAACGTATCTGTTTATAATATCGAAGGTAAAGAAGTTGGTACAATCGATCTGAACGATGCCGTATTTGGTGTTGATGTAAATGAACATCTTGTACACATGGCAGTTGTAAGCCAGCTTGCAAACAACCGTCAGGGAACACAGAAAGCGAAAACACGCGCTGAAGTTTCCGGAGGCGGAAGAAAACCATGGAGACAAAAGGGAACTGGACACGCAAGACAGGGCTCAACAAGATCACCTCAGTGGACAGGCGGCGGAGTTGTATTCGCTCCGGTACCGAGAGACTACTCATTCAAGATGAATAAGAAGGAAAAGAGAGCAGCTCTCAAATCCGCTCTTACTTCCAGAGTAGAGGAAAACAAATTTATCGTAATCGATGAACTGAACTTCGACGAGATCAAAACAAAGAAATTCCAGGAAGTTTTAAACAACCTGAACGTGAACAAAGCACTGGTTGTTCTGGAAGACGGCAACAAAAACGTGGAGATTTCTGCAAGAAACATCAAAGAGGTGAAGACAGCTCATACAAATACAATCAACGTATTTGATATCTTAAAATACAACACAGTAATCGTTACGAAAGCTGCTGTTGCAACGATCGAGGAGGTGTACGCATAATGGCTAACATTCAATATTATGATGTAATCCTTAAACCAGTTGTTACTGAGAAGACAATGGAGCTGATGGCTGACAAGAAATACACATTCCTTGTTCACACAGAAGCTACAAAGACTCAGGTCAAAGAAGCTGTTGAAAAAATGTTCACAGGAACAAAGGTAAAAAGCGTAAATACTATGAATCTTGACGGAAAAACAAAAAGACGTGGTATGACATACGGAAAGACAGCTAAGACAAAGAAAGCTATCGTTCAGCTTACTGAGGACAGTGCTGATATCGAGATTTTCGAGGGACTGTAAAACGGTCCGGGTTCGGAAGAACCTCGTGAAAGCTTACAATATACGGTGCAATTCCGTGAAACTAATAATCAGGCAAAACGAAAGGAGAGATAGTAATGGGAATCAAAACATATAACCCATATACACCTTCCAGAAGACAGATGACTGGCTCTGATTTCTCTGAGATTACAAAAACAACTCCTGAGAAATCACTGTTGGATTCCAAAAGCAGAAAAGCCGGCCGCAACAATCAGGGCAAAATTACAGTTAGACACCGCGGAGGCGGAGCTAAGAAAAAATATAGAATCGTAGATTTCAAGAGAAAGAAAGATGGGGTTCCGGCAACAGTTATCGGAATCGAATATGATCCTAACAGATCAGCAAACATCGCACTGATCTGCTATGCAGACGGCGAAAAAGCATACATCCTTGCTCCGGAAGGATTAAAGGATGGAATGAAAATCATGAACGGACCAGAAGCAGAAGTAAGAGTAGGAAACTGCATGCCTCTCTCTGAGATCCCGGTTGGTACGCAGATCCACAATATCGAGTTATACCCAGGAAAAGGCGGACAGCTTGTTCGTTCAGCAGGAAACAGCGCACAGCTGATGGCTAAAGAAGGAAAATATGCAACATTAAGACTCCCATCTGGTGAGATGAGAATGGTTCCAATCATTTGCAGAGCATCTATTGGTGTCGTAGGAAACGGAGAGCACAACCTGATCAACGTAGGTAAAGCCGGCCGTACACGTCACATGGGCTTCCGGCCTACAGTACGTGGTTCCGTTATGAACCCGAACGACCATCCTCATGGTGGTGGTGAAGGTAAGACAGGTATCGGACGTCCAGGTCCATGTACACCTTGGGGCAAACCGGCACTCGGTCTTAAGACACGTAAGAAAAATAAAGCTTCTAACAAGATGATTGTAAGAAGAAGAGATGGAAAAGCGATTAAATAATTCAGATTACAAGGAGGTTAGAACCTATGGCTCGCTCACTTAAAAAAGGACCATTTGCAGACGAAAGCTTACTGAAAAAAGTAGACGCTATGAACGCTGCAGGTGATAAATCAGTTGTTAAGACATGGTCACGTCGTTCTACAATCTTCCCGTCATTCATTGGACACACCTTTGCTGTCCATGACGGAAGAAAACATGTGCCTGTATATGTTACAGAAGACATGGTTGGTCACAAACTCGGAGAGTTTGTAGCAACAAGAACGTACAGAGGACATGGAAAAGACGAGAAAAAGTCAAAAGTCAGATAAATCATAAGATATTCGAAAGGAGGGTTCATCCATGGCTAAAGGACATAGATCCCAAATCAAACGAGAAAGAAACGAGCAGAAAGATACAAGACCATCAGCTAAGATTTCTTACGCTAGAGTGTCAGTTCAGAAGGCTTGCTTTGTATTGGATGCCATCAGAGGTAAGGATGTACAGACAGCACTTGGTATTTTAGCTTACAACCCAAGATATGCTTCAAGTGTTATAGAAAAATTATTAAAATCAGCAATCGCAAATGCTGAGAACAACAACGGTATGAATGTTGAAAACCTTTATATTGAAGAGTGTTTTGCAAATAAAGGACCGACAATGAAGAGAATCAAACCAAGAGCACAGGGCAGAGCTTATAGAATCGAGAAGAGAATGAGCCACATCACAATCGTGCTTAATGAAAGATAATAAGGAGGGCAATAATGGGACAGAAAGTTAATCCTCATGGTTTAAGAGTCGGCGTTATCAAAGACTGGGATTCTAAATGGTATGCAGAAAAAGATTTCGCTGATAACCTGGTAGAAGACCATGAAATCAGAAAATTCCTTAAAAAGAAATTATACAGCGCAGGTGTTTCCAGAATCGAGATCGAAAGAGCATCTGAACGTATTAAAATCATCATCTATACAGCTAAGCCTGGAGTAGTAATCGGAAAAGGCGGTTCTGAGATTGAAAAAGTGAAAGCTGAATTGACTCAGTATACAAACAAGAAGCTTATTGTTGATATTAAAGAAGTTAAGAGACCTGACAAAGATGCTCAGTTAGTAGCTGAGAACATTGCTCAGCAGCTTGAAAACCGTATTTCATTCAGACGTGCTATGAAATCCTGCATGTCAAGAACAATGAAGTCCGGAGCACTCGGTGTGAAGACATCTGTTTCAGGACGTCTCGGCGGTGCTGATATGGCTCGTACAGAGTTCTACAGTGAGGGTACAATTCCGCTTCAGACACTGAGAGCTGACATTGATTATGGATTCGCAGAAGCTGACACAACTTACGGAAAAGTCGGTGTAAAGGTTTGGATTTACAAAGGTGAAGTTCTTCCGACGAAAGCAGATAAGGAAGGGAGCGATAAATAATGTTAATGCCAAAAAGAGTAAAACGTCGTAAACAGTTCCGTGGTAACATGAAAGGTAAAGCCTTAAGAGGCAACACCATTTCATACGGTGAATATGGTATTGTTGCAATGGAACCCTGCTGGATTCGTTCCAACCAGATTGAGGCGGCCCGTGTTGCTATGACACGTTATATCAAGCGTGGTGGTAAGGTCTGGATCAAAATCTTCCCAGACAAACCGGTAACAGCAAAACCAGCAGAAACTCGTATGGGTAAAGGAAAAGGCGCATTGGAGTACTGGGTAGCAGTAGTAAAACCAGGCCGTGTTATGTTTGAAATTGCAGGAGTACCTGAGGAAATAGCCAGAGAGGCACTTCGTCTTGCAATGCATAAGTTACCTTGCAAATGCAAAATCGTTTCTCGCGCAGACTTAGAAGGCGGTGATAACAGTGAAAATTAATACATTTGTACAAGAATTAAGAGGAAAATCTGTAGAAGAGTTAAATGAAGAATTAGTAGCTGCTAAGAAGGAACTTTTTAATTTGAGATTCCAGAATGCAACTAATCAATTAGATAATACAAGCAGAATCAAAGAAGTCAGAAAGAATATCGCAAGAATTCAGACAGCGATAACTGAAGCTTCTAAAGCTGAGTAGGAGGTCGTACTGTGGAAGAAAGAAATCTTAGAAAAACCCGTACAGGCAAGGTTGTTAGTGACAAAATGGACAAAACAATCGTTGTTGCAGTTGAAGACCACGTTAAGCATCCACTTTATAAGAAAATTGTAAAAAGAACTTATAAATTGAAAGCTCATGATGAGAAGAATGAGTGCAACGTTGGAGATACAGTTAAAGTTATGGAAACAAGGCCGCTGTCTAAAGATAAAAGATGGAGACTTGTAGAGGTTATGATAAAAGCGAAATAATTATATCGCATATTTTGCAAGTATATTTAAAGGAGGTTTACCTGCATGATACAACAAGAAAGCAGACTTAAAGTAGCAGACAACACAGGTGCTAAAGAGTTACTGTGTATCCGTGTACTTGGCGGTTCTACAAGAAGATATGCCAATATCGGAGACGTGATCGTTGCGACTGTTAAAGATGCAACACCAGGCGGCGTTGTAAAAAAAGGTGACGTTGTAAAAGCTGTAGTTGTCCGTACTGTAAAAGGTGCTCGTCGTAAAGACGGTTCCTATATCAGATTCGACGAAAATGCTGCTGTTATTATAAAAGACGATATGAACCCACGTGGAACACGTATTTTTGGACCAGTAGCCAGAGAGCTTAGAGACAAGAAGTTTATGAAGATTGTTTCTTTAGCTCCGGAAGTACTATAGGGAGGTGCCGAGAATGTCAACTATGAAAATCAAAAAAGGCGACACTGTAAAAGTAATCGCTGGAAAAGATAAAGACAAAGAAGGCAAAGTAATTGCTGTAAATAAAAAAGATGGAAAAGTTCTGGTCGAAGGTGTCAACATGCTGACGAAGCACACAAAACCAAGCGCTACCAATCAGAATGGCGGTATCATTCATCAGGAAGGACCGATCGATATTTCCAATGTTATGTATGTACACAAAGGAACAGCTACAAGGATCGGATTCAAGATGGACGGAGACAAAAAGGTACGTGTTGCGAAGTCAACAGGAGACGTAATTGATTAATTCAAGGAAGGAGGTCCAGAACTTTGAGTAGACTGAAAGAAACATATCAGAATGAGATCGTTGATGCAATGATCAAAAAATTTGGATATAAAAATATTATGGAAGTGCCGAAGCTTGACAAAGTTGTTATCAACATGGGTGTCGGCGAAGCAAAAGAAAATGCTAAAGTATTAGAGTCAGCGGTCGCTGATCTTGAGAAGATTTCAGGACAGAAAGCAGTTCTTACAAGAGCTAAGAACTCTATCGCGAACTTTAAGCTCAGAGAAGGCATGGCAATCGGATGTAAAGTTACTTTAAGGGGCGAAAGAATGTATGAATTTGTTGATCGTCTGATCAACCTTGCATTACCTCGTGTACGTGACTTCAGAGGTGTTAACCCGAATGCATTCGACGGAAGAGGCAACTACGCCCTTGGTATCAAGGAGCAGCTGATTTTCCCTGAAATCGAGTACGATAAAGTAGATAAAGTCAGAGGTATGGATGTAATTTTCGTTACAACTGCAAAATCTGACGAAGAAGCTCGTGAATTATTGACACAGTTCAATATGCCATTCACTAAGTAAAGGAGGGAAATTCATGGCTAAGACATCAATGAAAATCAAACAGCAGCGCGCACCGAAATACTCTACAAGAGAGTACAGCCGCTGCAGAATCTGCGGACGTCCACATGCATATTTGAGAAAATATGGAATCTGCCGTATTTGCTTCCGTGAACTGGCATATAAAGGACAAATCCCAGGCGTTAGAAAAGCAAGCTGGTAGACATGAGTTTCTTAGTGCGTGCTGTGCACACACTTAGAAAATCAGTCGTTCTTCGGGCAAGGCACGAAGAACTTCCTTTATAAACACAATGGATGGATATAAGGGAAAACCATTAACTTCAAAGAAATAAGGAGGTCAATAATCAATGACTATGAGTGATCCAATCGCAGATATGCTTACAAGAATCCGTAACGCAAATACTGCTAAACATGATACAGTTGATGTTCCTGCATCTAAGATGAAGACCGCGATTGCTGAGATTCTGTTGAACGAAGGTTATATTGCAAAATATGACATCGTAGCAGACGGAAACTTCAACACAATCCACATCACATTAAAGTATGGTGCAGATAAGAACGAAAAAGTTATTTCAGGTCTGAAGAGAATCTCTAAACCAGGTCTTCGTGTTTACGCTAACAGCGCAGACATCCCGAAAGTACTGGGTGGACTTGGAACAGCTATCATCTCTACAAATAAAGGTGTAATCACAGACAAAGAAGCAAGAAAACAGGGCGTAGGCGGCGAGGTACTGTGCTTCGTTTGGTAGGCACTGGACACTTTACTGATGTATCGCACGGGTAAAGTGAATATGCCGTTCTTTGGCCTTTGGGCGAAGAACTTTAGAGCAACTGAAAACAGAGAAGCCATAGCAGCTTCTCCGAGAATTTAAGTTATAGGAGGTACGGTATGTCACGTATAGGAAGACTGCCAATCGCAGTCCCGGCAGGTGTAACTGTTGAGATTGCAGAGAACAACGTAGTGACTGTAACAGGTCCTAAAGGAACTCTGAAAAAAGAGCTTCCGGTTGAAATGGAAATCAAAAAAGAAGGCGAAGAAATTATCGTCACAAGGCCAAGTGATTTAAAGAAAATGAAATCTTTACATGGTCTTACAAGAACACTGGTCAACAACATGGTTGTTGGTGTAACAGATGGATATCAGAAAGTTCTGGAAATAAACGGTGTTGGTTACAGAGCAGCTAAGTCCGGAAATAAACTGACATTAAGCTTAGGATACTCTCATCCAGTTGAGATGATCGACCCGGAAGGTATCGAATCCGTTCTGGAAGGCCAGAACAAAATTACTGTAAAAGGTATCGATAAAGAAAAAGTAGGCCAATATGCAGCTGAAATCAGAGATAAGAGAAGACCTGAACCTTACAAGGGCAAAGGTATTAAGTATGCTGATGAAGTGATCAGACGTAAAGTTGGTAAGACTGGTAAGAAATAATTAAGGAGAGTGTGAAAATGGTTGGTAAGAAATCAAGAAGCGAAGTTCGTAGAAAAAAACACATGAAATTACGTAACCGTTTCAGCGGTACTGCTGAGAGACCACGTTTAGCTGTGTTTAGAAGTAATAATCATATGTATGCTCAGATTATCGACGATACAGTTGGAAACACTCTGGTTGCAGCTTCCACTCTTCAGAAAGATGTGAAAGCGGAATTAGAAAAAACCAACAACGTTGAGGCGGCAGCACAGTTAGGTAAAGTGATTGCTGAGAAAGCAAAAGAAAAAGGCATCACAGAGGTAGTCTTTGACAGAGGCGGCTTTATATATCAGGGTAAAGTTAAAGCATTAGCAGACGCAGCCAGAGAAGCTGGGCTGAATTTCTAAGAAGGGAGAACACATATGAAACAGGAACGTATTGATGCTAGTCAGATGGAATTAACAGAAAAAGTGGTATCAATCAAACGTGTTACCAAAGTTGTTAAAGGTGGTCGTAACTTCAGATTCACAGCTTTAGTAGTTGTTGGCGATGGTAAAGGCCATGTTGGTGCAGGTTTAGGAAAAGCTACCGAAATTCCGGAGGCGATCCGCAAGGGTAAAGAAGATGCAGCAAAGAAATTAATCACTGTTGCTTTGGATGATAATGATAGTGTAACACATGATGTTATCGGAAAATTCGGGAGTGCTTCTGTATTACTGAAGAAAGCTCCGGATGGTACAGGTGTTATTGCCGGAGGTCCGGCCCGTGCCGTAATTGAAATGGCAGGAATCAAGAACATCCGTACAAAATCTTTAGGATCCAATAATAAGCAGAACGTAGTTCTTGCTACTATTGAGGGGCTCAGAGGAGTTAAAACTCCGGAAGAGGTTGCAAAACTTCGCGGCAAATCAGTAGAAGAGATCGTAGGCTAGTAAGACAGCGCTTTGCTCTGTTGTTAAAAAAAACAGAGCTTCGGGCTGTCGTATAGGAGGTAAATTATAATGGCAAATTTAAAAATTACACTGGTAAAGTCTACAATCGGTGCTGTGCCAAAGCATAAAAAAACTGTTGAAGCGCTGGGTCTTAAAAAGCTCAACAAAACAGTAGTACTGCCGGATAATGCGGCTACCAGAGGTATGGTACAGCAGGTTAGACACTTAGTGAAAGTTGAAGAAGAAGCGTAAATAAAAAAACGATAAGGAGGTAATATCATGGACTTATCAAATTTGAGACCAGCAGACGGTTCAAAGCAGAGTGATAATTTCAGAAGAGGCCGTGGACACGGTTCTGGAAATGGTAAGACAGCCGGTAAGGGACACAAAGGTCAGAAAGCTCGTTCAGGAGCACCAAGACCAGGCTTTGAAGGTGGTCAGATGCCTTTATACAGAAGAATACCAAAGAGAGGTTTCACATGCAGAAACTCTAAAGAAATTATTGGTATTAACTTAAGTGCTTTAGAAGCATTTGAAGATGGCGCTACAGTTTCCGTAGAGACATTAATTGAGAGCGGTATCGTTAAAAATCCAAAAGACGGTGTTAAAATTCTTGGAAATGGAGAGTTAACTAAGAAGCTTACTGTTCAGGCAAATGCATTTAGTGCAAAAGCAGCTGAAAAAATAGAGGCCCTTGGTGGAAAAGCAGAGGTGATCTAATGCTAGGTACAGTACGGAGAGCATTTCAAATAGAAGATATCCGCAAAAGATTATTCTATACCTTTTTAATGCTGGTCGTTGTTAGACTTGGTTCCCAGCTGCCGACGCCTGGTGTGGATCCAACCTATATTCAGGAGTTTTTCGCGAATCAGACCGGTGATGCATTCAATTTTTTTGATGCATTCACCGGCGGTTCCTTTACACAGATGTCTGTGTTTGCGCTGAGCATTACACCATACATCACATCTTCCATTATCATGCAGCTTCTTACGATCGCAATTCCAAAACTGGAAGAGATGCAGAAAGAAGGAGAAGACGGAAGAAAGAAAATTGCAGCGATTACCCGTTATGTCACAGTAGCTCTCGCATTGATCGAATCCATCGCTATGGCGGTAGGATTTGGACGTCAGGGACTTCTTGTTGAATATAATTTCGTAAATGCTGCTATTGTAGTATGTACACTTACAGCAGGTTCTGCATTCCTGATGTGGATTGGTGAACGTATTACAGAAAAAGGTGTGGGAAATGGAATCTCCATCGTCCTGCTTATTAACATTATTTCCCGTGTACCGGATGACTTCCTTACACTGTTTGAACAGTTTGTAAAAGGCAAAAGCCTCGCGAAGGGCGGTCTTGCAGCAATCGTGATTCTTGCGGTTCTGTTGGTAGTTGTCGTGTTTGTTATCATTCTGCAGGGAGGCGAGAGAAAAATCGCAGTCCAGTATTCACAGAAGGTACAGGGAAGAAAGACATATGGCGGACAGTCCACACATATCCCGTTAAAAGTAAATACAGCAGGTGTTATCCCGATTATTTTTGCATCTTCACTGATGCAGTTCCCTGTAGTTATCGCGTCCTTTCTTGGAAAGGGTAACGGTACAGGAATCGGAAGCCAGATCTTGAAAGGGCTGAATTCCAATAACTGGTGTAACCCGGGCAATTTAATTTATTCATGGGGGCTGATTGTGTATATCGTGCTTACTATATTCTTTGCTTATTTCTATACGTCTATTACATTCAATCCGTTGGAGATAGCAAACAATATGAAAAAGAGCGGCGGCTTTATTCCGGGTATCCGTCCTGGCAAGCCAACCGTAGAGTACTTACAGAAGATATTGAATTACATTATCTTTATTGGTGCATGCGGACTTGTGATCGTTCAGGTAATACCGTATTTCTTCAATGGTGTATTCAAGGCCAATGTTTCCTTCGGCGGAACATCCCTGATCATTATTGTAGGTGTCGTATTAGAGACGATCAAACAGATTGAAGCACAGATGCTTGTACGTAATTACACAGGCTTTTTGAATAATAAAGGAAACTCCATGAAGAACAGTTTCCTCGGTTATTAATTCGCGCGAGTGCAACAAGCCGGATGTGCATGTCTGCATGTATAGATGGCGGCTGTCCTCGGGGATTTCACTGAAACTACTTAGCTCGCCAAGTTTTGTCCTGTGAGGGATAGAACCGGCGGGTTAATGTGCTATATGGATATATCACCGTCCGGGAATCATATGGCGGTGTAAATATGGAGGAACATGTATATGAAAATTATTATGTTAGGGGCTCCCGGAGCAGGCAAAGGAACACAGGCTAAGAAGATCGCAGCGAAATATGGAATTCCTCATATTTCCACAGGAGATATCTTCAGGGCGAACATCAAGAACGGTACAGAACTGGGACAGAAAGCAAAGACCTATATGGATCAGGGACTTCTTGTTCCGGATGAGCTGGTTGTAGATCTTGTCGTAGACAGGGTAAATCAGGAAGACTGTGCATCAGGCTATGTTCTGGACGGGTTCCCGAGAACAATCCCGCAGGCAGAAGCTTTGGATAAAGCGCTGGCTGAACTGGACCAGAAAGTTGACTGCGCCATCAATGTAGAGGTGCCGGATGAGAACATTATCCGTCGTATGTCCGGAAGAAGAGCATGTGTAGACTGCGGCGCTACTTATCATCTGGAATATGCACCGACCAAAGAAGAAGGAGTCTGTGATAACTGCGGAGGAACCCTGATTCTGAGAGATGATGACAAGCCGGAGACGGTTCAGAAGCGCCTTGGTGTTTATCACGAGCAGACACAGCCGCTTATCGACTACTATACAACGGCTGGAATTCTCAAAGAGGTAGACGGAACCATCGATATTAATGATGTATTCGCTGAGATTGTAAAAATCCTTGGAGAATAAGATGGTATTCGAACCGGGAATGCTTGCAAAATCTAAAGCAGGCAGAGATAAAGGCTGTATATATGTCATAATTGATGTCAATGCTGAATATATATATCTGGCGGATGGGGCGTCAAGAACCGTCCGCCGGACAAAACGAAAGAATCAAAAGCATCTGCAGGTAATAAAGAAGGGATATTGTCCTTCCGCTGCAGATGATGAAGCAATCAGAAATGTTATAAACAGATATTCTCGTTTGGACACGAATGAGAATAGTAAAGTGCCAAACGTGCAGGAGGATTAAGTATGTCAAAGACTGACGTAATCGAAATTGAAGGAGTCGTGGTTGAAAAACTGCCAAACGCGATGTTTAAGGTAGAGCTGGAAAACGGCCATGTTGTACTGGCCCACATCAGCGGAAAACTGCGTATGAATTTTATTAAGATTTTACCAGGTGACAAAGTGACGTTGGAAATGTCTCCATATGACCTGAGTAAGGGGAGAATTGTCTGGAGAGATAAGTAAAAAAGTATTGACTTTGCCTGGAGATTAGTGTTATACTATGAAATGGCTGTTTTTGGATAGGTGTGTCCAAAAATAGCTGGCAGCGTATTACCAAGCAAAGGATGGAAGGAGGATTTGACATGAAGGTTAGATCATCAGTAAAACCAATTTGTGAAAAATGTAAAATCATTAAAAGAAAAGGAAGCATCAGAGTAATCTGTGAGAATCCGAAACACAAACAAAGACAGGGCTAATTACTGATTCAGTAAAGAATGTTGGGATTTGTGAATTAATTAGGCGGCTGACAGCGCGACACACCAGGAAGTGTGTAGAGCTGTTTAATATACAGTAAGGATACACCACACTGCTGAATCAGCAGTTACCGAAGGGTTGGTGGTCTTTTGTATATTGCTTATAATACCCGGCGATCATTTACGGTTAGATTCCGTGTCGGGAAAGGGCATCCTGCGGCTTAAAGTTGCGGAATAAGGAATACCCAAAGGGCACCCCGTAACACATGCCCTGCGGACGGATCCACAGCAAGCAGCGGAATAAGGTATGCCTGGATGTTTTTGGGAGAAGGAAGCACCTTTCCGGATGCCAGGAGACATCCCAGTTAGGGACAATATGATAACAGATTTGAAATGGAGGAAAGACACATGGCTCGTATTGCAGGTGTAGACTTACCAAGAGACAAACGTGTAGAAATCGGCTTGACTTATATCTATGGAATTGGTAGAACAAGTGCCAGCCGTATCTTGACAGAGGCAGGAGTAAATCCTGACACTCGTGTCAGAGATCTGACAAGTGAAGAAGTAAAGAAAATCAGTGAAGTGATCGAACAGTCTCAGACTGTAGAAGGTGATCTGAGAAGAGAGATCCAGCTGAATATCAAGAGACTGAAAGAAATCGGCTGTTACCGCGGAATCCGTCACAGAAAAGGACTTCCGGTACGTGGACAGAAGACTAAGACGAATGCAAGAACATGCAAAGGTCCTAAGAGAACTGTAGCTAATAAGAAAAAATAATTAAGAATTCAAGAAAGTAGGTTAGTTTAAATGGCGAAGAAAGTTACCAAAAAAGTGACAAAGAAACGTGTCAAGAAAAACGTTGAACGAGGACAAGCACACATCCAGTCATCTTTTAATAATACAATCGTAACATTAACAGATGCACAGGGAAATGCTCTTTCATGGGCAAGTGCAGGCGGTCTGGGATTTAGAGGTTCAAGGAAATCTACTCCATACGCAGCTCAGATGGCAGCTGAAACAGCAGCAAAAGCAGCATTAGTACATGGTCTTAAAACGGTAGACGTTTTTGTAAAGGGTCCAGGATCAGGAAGAGAAGCAGCAATCCGTGCGCTCCAGGCATGCGGGATTGATGTAACAAGCATCAAAGACGTAACACCGGTACCACACAACGGATGCCGTCCACCGAAACGCAGAAGAGTCTAGTATATATAGGAGGAAGCTAAAATGGCAGTAAATAGAGTTGCAGTTCTTAAGAGATGCCGTTCATTAGGGATGGACCCAATCTATTTAGGAATTAATAAAAAGTCTAACAGACAGTTAAAGAGATCTAATAGAAAAATGAGCGAGTACGGCCTTCAGTTACGCGAGAAGCAGAAAGCTAAATTTATCTATGGTGTATTGGAGAAACCTTTCAGAAACTACTATGCAAAAGCAAAGAAGATGGAAGGCATGACAGGTGAGAATCTGATGATTCTTCTGGAATCCAGACTTGACAATGTAATGTTCCGTATGGGACTTGCAAGAACCAGAAAAGAAGCAAGACAAATTGTTGATCACAAGCATGTAATGGTAAACGGCAAGCAGGTAAACATTCCATCTTACCTTGTAAAGGCCGGAGATACAATTGAAATCAAAGAAAAGCACAAAGGAAGCCAGAGATATAAAGATATTCTGGAAATGACAGGCGGAAATATGATTCCTGACTGGCTGGAAGTAGATGCTGAGAACCTGAAAGCTACAGTAAAAGAACTTCCTGCACGTGAGGCAATTGATGTTCCTGTTGATGAGATGCTTATTGTCGAGTTATATTCTAAATAATCCCTGAGTATAGCAAGATAGTTGCATCCTTGTCACCTGAGAGTCCGGAAAACCGAATCCAGGGCGGCAGGATGTACTTTGTCGCGTGAGGCTTGGGAAGACCAGCCTTCGCGCGGCATAAGCATCGTACCCCTCAACATATTTAAACCCATAAGGAGGGTCTGTGTAGTGTTTGATTTTAATAAACCAAATATTGAGATTACCGAAATTTCAGAAGATAAAAAATATGGAAGATTTGTTGTGGAGCCTCTGGAAAGAGGATATGGAACCACATTGGGCAATTCTCTGAGAAGAATCATGCTTTCTTCCCTTCCGGGAGCAGCCATCAGTTCTGTTAAAATCGACGGAGTCCTGCACGAATTCAGTTCCATTCCGGGTGTAAAAGAAGATGTAACCGAGATTATCATGAATCTGAAATCACTGGCAATCAAGAATACATCAGAATCAGACGAAGTCAAGACCGCATATATCGAATTTGAAGGAGAAGGCGTTGTAACAGGCGCTGATATCCAGGCGGATTCCGATATCGAGATTATGAATCCTGATCAGGTCATTGCTACCTTAAGCGGTGGCAAAGACAGCAAGCTGTATATGGAACTTACCATTACAAAAGGCAGAGGATACGTAAGCGCAGACAAGAATAAAAATGAAGACTTACCGATTGGCGTAATTCCAATTGATTCCATATATACTCCGGTAGAACGTGTGAACCTCACAGTAGAGAATACACGTGTCGGCCAGATTACTGACTATGACAAACTGACACTGGACGTATGGACAAAAGGAACACTGCTCCCGGACGAGGCTGTCAGCCTTGCTGCGAAAGTACTCAGCGAGCATCTGAAGCTGTTTATTGACCTTTCAGAAGTTGCTCAGGCTGCGGAAGTCATGATTGAAAAAGAAGATGACGAAAAAGAGAAAGTACTGGAGATGAGCATTGATGAATTAGAACTCTCCGTGCGTTCATATAACTGTCTGAAGAGAGCCGGCATCAACACCGTTGAGGAACTTACCAACAAGACACCGGAAGATATGATGAAGGTGCGTAACCTTGGACGTAAATCACTGGAAGAAGTGCTGGCCAAGCTGAAGGAATTAGATCTTGAGCTCAACCAGGGTGATGAATAATCACCGTACCATATTGATTATTATTTGAATTATCCTGTCAGTAAGCCCGAAGAGTATGGCAGGAGCATTTGATTAATAAGCCCGAAGATGCATAACCAAATGTTTGAAAATGGAGGATTAAAACAATGGCAAAGTATAGAAAACTCGGCAGAACATCCAGCCAGAGAAAAGCCTTAATCAGAAATCAGGTAACAGCACTGCTGAACAACGGCAGAATCGTTACAACAGAAGCTAAAGCAAAAGAAATCCGCAAAGTAGCAGAGGGATTAATTGCTATGGCTGTTAAAGAAAAAGACAATTACGAAGAAGTTACAGTAAAAGCAAAGGTTGCACGTAAAGACAAAGACGGCAAGAGAGTCAAAGAAGTAGTTGACGGAAAAAAAGTTACTGTATACGATGAAGTAGACAAGAAGATTAAGAAAGATATGCCAAGCAGACTTCACGCAAGAAGAGAGATGCTGAAGGTTCTTTATCCTGTAAAGGAAGTTCCGGCAGCTGCTGCAGGCAAGAAAAGAAATACAAAAGAAGTTGATCTGCCGGAGAAGCTGTTCTCAGAGATCGCTCCTAAGTATACAGACCGCAACGGTGGTTACACAAGAATTGTAAAGATTGGCCAGCGTAAAGGTGATGCAGCTATGGAAGTGCTGATTGAATTAGTATAATTCCGGAAAAAAGTTTATAGAGATTATAAATTTTCATAAATAATGATACGGTCCGGCGGCCGCAGAAAGTAATTTTTATTAAAATGCTTTCTGCAGCCGCCGGTTTTTGTTTTTTAAATGCCTGTGAATGATCAGGAATAGAATGGAAAAAAGCGGTAATTGAAAACCGAAAAATTGCAGATTGTACTTGTTTTTGTGCAATTTACACAACAAATGTTAAAAAAATAACGTTAAAACTTTGACAAAAGCTATATTGACAATTATTTAACGATAGAGTAAACTAAAACCTGTAATTAAGAAAAACAATTCAATTACGGGAGGAAAAATTGAAATGGCAAAGAAGGAAAAGGTCGTAGTACCTGAGATTGTAGACAGCGTGGAAACACTCGAAGCAAAAATGAAAGCTATGCGTGAAGCACAGAAAGTATTTGCTACTTTCACCCAGGAACAGGTAGATAAGATATTCTACGAGTCAGCCCTGGCCGCAAACAAGATGCGTATTCCGCTTGCGAAAATGGCAGTTGAAGAGACACAGAGAGGTATCGTAGAAGATAAAGTCATAAAGAATCACTATGCGGCAGAGTACATTTACAATGCCTATAAAGATACAAAAACATGCGGCGTGATCGAAGAGGATGCTGCATTTGGAATAAAGAAAATTGCAGAACCGATTGGTCTGGTAGCTGCAGTTATCCCGACAACCAACCCGACCTCAACAGCGATCTTCAAAACACTGATCTGTCTGAAGACCAGAAATGCAATCATCATCAGCCCTCATCCGGCTGCAAAAGCATGTACAATAGAAGCGGCAAAAGTTGTTCTGGATGCAGCCGTAAAAGCAGGAGCTCCGGAAGGAATTATCGGATGGATTGATGTACCTTCTCTTGAACTTACAAATACAGTTATGAAGGATTCGGATATCATTCTTGCAACAGGCGGACCAGGAATGGTAAAAGCAGCTTACTCTTCAGGCAAGCCGGCACTCGGAGTAGGACCTGGAAACACACCTGTTATTATCGACGAGACAGCTGATGTTAAGATGGCAGTAAATTCCATCATCCATTCCAAAACATTTGACAACGGTATGATCTGCGCCTCTGAGCAGTCTGTAACAGTTCTGGACAGCATTTATGAGGAAGTCAAAAAAGAATTCGCTTACCGCGGATGCTACTTCCTGAAAAAGGGAGCAGAGCTGGATAAAGTTCGCAAGACGATCATTATCAATGGAGCATTGAACAGCAAGATTCCGGGCAGATCAGCTTATGAAATTGCAAAAATGGCCGGAGTGGATGTTCCGGAAAATACAAAGATCCTGATTGGTGAAGTAGAATCAGTCGACATCTCAGAAGAATTTGCACATGAAAAATTATCTCCCGTACTTGGTATGTATAAAGCAAAAACTTTTGATGAAGCTCTGGAAAAAGCGGCTCAGCTCGTGGCAGACGGAGGATATGGACACACAGCTTCTCTGTATATCCATCCGGCACAGGCAGAGAAAATTGCAAAACATGCAGCAGCTATGAAAACATGCCGTGTACTGATCAACACACCTTCTTCTCACGGCGGTATCGGCGACCTTTACAACTTCAAGATGGCTCCGTCTCTTACACTGGGATGCGGCTCATGGGGCGGGAACTCCGTTTCTGAAAATGTTGGGGTAAAACACTTACTGAACGTTAAGACAGTTGCTGAGAGGAGAGAGAATATGCTTTGGTTTCGAACACCTGAAAAGGTTTACTTCAAGAAAGGCTGTATGCCGGTAGCACTGGATGAGCTTGGAACGATTATGCACAAGAAAAAAGCGTTTATCGTGACAGACTCCTTCCTTTACAAAAACGGCTATGTAGCTCCGATCGAAGCAAAACTGGATGAAATGGGAATTCAGCATACATGCTTCTACGAAGTAGCTCCGGATCCGACTCTGCAGTGTGCACAAAAAGGTGCAGATCAGATGAGAGAATTCGAGCCTGATACCATTATCGCTCTGGGCGGCGGTTCCGCAATGGATGCAGCAAAGATCATGTGGGTAATGTACGAACACCCGGAAGCAAACTTCGAAGATATGGCAATGGATTTCATGGATATCCGCAAGAGAGTATATACATTCCCGAAAATGGGAGAGAAAGCTTATTTTGTAGCAATCCCGACCTCTTCAGGAACAGGTTCCGAGGTAACACCATTCGCAATTATTACAGATGCAGAGACAGGCGTTAAATGGCCGCTTGCAGACTACGAACTGCTTCCGAACATGGCAATTGTGGATGTTGACAATATGATGACCCAGCCAAAAGGCCTGACAAGTGCTTCCGGTATCGATGTTATGACACATGCGATCGAGGCATACGTATCCATCATGGCAACAGATTACACAGATGGCCTGGCAATGAAGGCTGTTAAGAGAGTGTTTGATTACCTTCCGTCAGCATATGAGAATGGAGCAAACGATCCTTATGCACGTGAGATGATGGCAAACGCTTCCTGTATGGCAGGTATGGCCTTTGCAAATGCGTTCCTCGGACTGAACCACTCCATGGCACATAAACTGGGAGCTTTCCATCACCTTCCACACGGTGTTGCAAATGCTGTTCTCCTGACAGAGGTTATGAAATATAACGCAGTTGAGGCTCCGACAAAGATGGGTACATTCTCACAGTACCAGTACCCACATGCACTTGAAAGATACGCTGAATTAGGACGTTTTGCAGGATGCACAGGGAAAGACGACCAGGAAGTATTCGACAACTTTGTTGCAAAACTGGAAGTATTAAAAGAGCAGATCGGAATTAAGAAAACCATCAAAGATTACGGCATTGATGAGAAGTACTTCCTCGATACACTGGATGACATGGTAGAGCAGGCATTCAACGATCAGTGTACAGGGGCTAACCCGAGATATCCTTTACTGAAGGAAATTAAGGAAATCTATCTGAAGTGCTACTACGGCAAATAAGCCTTTCAAACTTTTACTGACAGACTCCGTATCATGCGGGTCCGTGGATATAGCAATAAGGTATACCCAAAGGGCGCCACGTAACACATGCCCTGCGGCGGTTCTGCAGCAAAGCAGCAGAACAAGGTGTACCTTTTGGATATAAATTTTTTCTCACTATTAAGAGCGTGGTGCATTAGCGCCACGCTCTTAAAATTAATAAAGTCCCGGAAAACTCCTAGGCTTTTTTGCTTGATTGAAGCCAAGTGGGGAGTGATCATGCGGAAGAAACCCCAATAAAACCCGGATTCTGTAGTATTACAATAATTGTCAAATGATTAACAATAAAATGAGCGAAAAAAAGATAGTTAAAAAATGCACAAAATTCTTCTGGAGGTCTTACATTGCCCAAAAAGTTGTAGTATAATAAAACCAACTTAAAAAGAGCGGCAACAAAATCAGGAGGTATAGCATATGAAACTGGAAGAAAAGAGTTTAATCGTAGAACGTCCTTATAAGAAAGTTTACAAATGTGATGACAGTGTTGTTAAAGTATTTGAACCGACGCACCCCAAATCAGACATATTTAACGAGGCACTGAATACAGCCAGGGTAGAAGAGACCGGCCTGGATATTCCAAAAGTAAAAGAAGTAACACAGGTTGACGGCAAATGGGCGCTTGCAATTGAATACAAAGCAGGAAAGACTCTGGAAGACATGATGGAAGCGGACAGCAGCAACCTGGAAAAATACATGGAAGACTTCGTAGACCTGCAGCTTACAGTGCACGCAAAGACCGCCCCTCTGCTGAATAAACTGAAAGATAAACTGTCCCGTCAGATTAACGGTCTGAAAGATCTGGATGCCACAACAAGATACGAACTGCTCACAAGGCTGGAAAGCATGCCGAAGCACAACAAAGTCTGCCACGGCGACTTCAACCCAAGCAACGTAATCGTAGGAAAGAACGGCAAGATGACAGTCGTGGACTGGGCACACGCAACCCAGGGCAACGCCAGCGCAGACGCTGCCATGACCTATCTCTTATTTGCATTAAAAGACCAGAATGCAGCAGACCTGTACCTGAAGCTTTTCTGCAAAAAGAGCGACACCGCAAAACAATACGTACAGCAGTGGCTGCCGATCGTAGCGGCGGCACAGCTCACGAAAGATAACGAACTCGAAAAA
This sequence comes from Faecalicatena fissicatena, assembly GCA_001028025.1. Classification (GTDB taxonomy): domain Bacteria; phylum Bacillota; class Clostridia; order Lachnospirales; family Lachnospiraceae; genus Faecalicatena; species Faecalicatena fissicatena_A. Next base: position 55,889 of record LDAQ01000008.1, read on the forward strand.
GAATTCCTAATGAAATGGATCGATGTGATTGATTATCAGTAGGGGGTGTTCAGGAGGGGGCGCTAAGTAAAAGGTGTGTCTGTTTCCCCCGCAGGGAATGTGCATGCCGTTTCAAACTCCTGTCCACTTGCTGAGAATCCGTAAGAGAAAAAACAGGGAACAGGGAGGGTGCTTGCCGCAGTTGGCCCGAATGCCGATGCATTCGCGCCGCCGGCGGCAACAGAATTTGTTTTGAAAACAAATTCTGCCCTCCCTGTTCCCTGTTTTTTCTCTTACGGATTCTAGCGCGCGTTCTATGGAGTTTCGAAACGGCATGCACATCCCCTGCGGGGGAAACAGACACACCTTTCACTTAGCTGGACGCATCCGGCCGGAAATTAAAAACCCCTACCGGGGAGGAATCCGGACGGTGGCGGTGGATCGGGCTGGATGGGAGGGAGATGATAGGCGTAAGGAATCACTTTGAAGGCGTTTGGTGACCCCTCCATTAAACTTTGATTCAATCTTAGCAATTATTAAAGTATTACGTTGCGGCCTGTCCTTAGGGCTACTTGCAGCCGCCAGCCCCTAAGCAATGCATGCCGCGAGCGGCACAATAGCTGTCCATACTTTTTCCCAATACGTACTGGGGAAAGTATACTTCCGCATATCCAGCTCAATCCGCTGTCACCGCCGAGGTTCCTCACGTATTCGATTTTACCTGCCGACTGGATGAAGCCCAGCCTGACGGAAATGGGGAGGGGATCGGAGCGGGAGAACAGAAGACGGGGGCTGGATGTATAGAACGCACGGTTTAGAAGTCCTTACGCAGAAGGAGCTGTCCATGAGGGATGGAAAGTGATTTTCCAAATCACTTTCCAGTACAACTTAAACGAGAAAGCATCAGGCTTTCTCGTTGCTTGTTGCACGTGCCCTCATGGACAGCTCCTTGTGCGTTAGGACTTCTCCGTAAGTGGGTTACATCCTGCCCCCGTCTTCTGTTCTCCCGCTCCGATCTCCTCCCCATTTCCGTCAGGCGGACCTTACCTAATCACCAGCTAACACCGATTACAAACCGCTACCAGCTTGGGAAGAAGAGGTTGTTTCCGATGTTGACTCCCGGCCTCCCCGCTGTTCCTGCGTAGAGGAAGTAGTAGCAGTCTGAGACTGCGGCCAGGCGTGCTCCGTTGATGGCATCCTGGGCTACAGTGTATGCCAGGTCACTTGCTCCGCGCTCAAGTACGGCATCCAGACGGCCTGACCATACAGGCTCGAACTGTCCGCCGGCGTAGACGACATCTGTGATGGAATTTGGGAAGATCGGGCTGTTTACACGGTTCATGATTACTGTTGCTACGGCGAGCATGGAATCGTAATCGTGCATGGCTTCACAGTCCAGTATTGCGGCAAATACGTCCAGATCACTTCCTGATGCATTGGTGGCACCGCCGTTTACTACGGTATCGTCATAGCCGCCACCGTCGCTTCCGCCTCCGGAATCATTGCCTCCGGAATCATTGCCTCCGGATGGAGTATTTCCGGGATTATTATTGTCATTTGTGCTGTTATTACCGCTGTTGGGAGTCTGAGTGGAAGCGTTGTTTGCTGCGACTTTCGCTGCGGCCTCTGCGGCCAGTTTTGCGGCTTCCTCCTCCCTCAGTTTTTTAAGCTGTTCATGAAAGGCATTCAGATCGGTTGATGTTGCATCTGCCTTCAGGACTAGTTCTTCCCTGCGGTTTTCCAGGCTTTTCTGGAGGTCCTTCATGGAATCCTGCTGAGCCTCCAGCGTAACTTTCCTGTCAGAAATCTCCTTTTGCGTGTCCTGCAGAGTCTGGAGCATGCTGCGGTCATATTTACTGATGTTCTGTATAAAGTCCGCTTTATTCAGAAAGTCGGTCAGGTTGTCCGCTGAAAAAAGCATCTCCAGGAGTGTTGCGTTGCCGGTTTCATACATATACTTAATACGGGATTTCATATCTTCGTATTGTTGTGCTTCGTTTGCCTCTGCTTCAGCTAAGGAATCTTTTGTCCTCTGGATCTCACCGTTGGTAATTTCAACCTGCATCTCAGTTGTAGATATCTCATCACTTATTGCCACAAGCTCCTGGTTGATACCTTCAAGCTGGGATTGCAGATCAGAAGTTTTGCTTTCGAGACTTTCTGCATCTTCAGCGTGCGCTGGAAAAACAGAAAGCACCAGTACAAGAGAACAGATAAATACTGCAATGGCCTGTCCTCTGCGTTTTAAGCGCAATCTCATATTCTACAATTCCTTTCTCAATTGATTTGCCCTGATATTATACTATAAATTGCTTTATTAAGCAAATTTTGATAGAATAAGTTATAAAAAATTAAGAGAAACGTGAGGAGCTGGCAGGTGATGAAACAGCAGATAAAAATGATTGGTCTGGATTTGGACGGTACGCTTTTGAATGATAAAAAAGAGCTGCTGCCATATACAAAACAGGTATTGGAGGAAGCGGTTGATAAAGGAATTGTCGTACTGATGGCTACAGGAAGACCATTTACGGGAATTCCGGAGGAGTTAAGATATTTTCCGGGCATCCGTTATGCGCTTACGGCGAATGGGGCAAGAGTGATTGATGTACAGGAAGAGAGAATATTGATAGAACGCCTTCTTCCAATAGAAAAAGCAAAGAAAGCATTGGAAACTCTGCGAAAATATGATACATTACAAGAAGTGTACTTCGATGGACAGGGGTATGCAGATGAGGATAAGCTGAATGCTATCAGCCGTTACCACCATAATCCGCATATGTGGGACTATGTGCGTAAAACCAGAAAAGCAGTGCCGGATGTTATGGCGCTTACACTGGAAAGGTACAGGGATATGGATAAGATGCAGGCGCTGTTTGCCAATATGGAAGACAAAGCAGCCGCATGGAGTGATCTGGAACAGCAGGAGGGAATCGTACTGGTCAGTTCACTGGGATATAATATAGAAATAAATGCTGCCGGAGTCAACAAGGGGACCGCGCTGGTTGAACTGGGCGGGATGCTTGGAATCAGGCGCGAAGAGATTATGGCGTGCGGTGACGGTGACAATGACATTGAGATGGTAAAAGAAGCCGGATTTGGCGTTGCAATGGGCAATGCAGAAGACGAGGTAAAGGCCGCTGCGGATTACATAACACTTTCGAATGAAGAAGAGGGGGCGGCGAAGGCCATTGAAAGATTTGCTCTAAGAGGAGGATACGTATGTTAGAAGCTTTAAAGGTAATTGTACTGGGGATTGTAGAAGGTATTACCGAATGGCTGCCGATCAGCAGCACGGGACATTTGATACTTGTAGAAGAGTTTGTAAAACTGAAGATGACAGACGATTTTATGTCTATGTTCAATGTGGTCATCCAGCTGGGGGCAATCCTGGCGGTTGTTGTCATCTATTTCCACAAACTGAATCCTTTTTCAGATACTAAGACGCATAAACAGAAGATGCTGACTCTCCAACTGTGGGTCAAGGTACTGATTGCATCGGTTCCGGCGGCGATTATAGGACTTTTGTTTGATGATTTTATTGATGCACATTTGATGAATTATGTAGTAGTGGCTATTACACTGATCCTGTATGGTGTAGCGTTTATCGTGGTGGAAAAAAGGCACGAACATGTCAAACCGGCAGTAAAGAGGCTGTCTGATCTGACGATCCCGATGGTCCTGATTATTGGCTGCTTTCAGGTGCTTGCACTGATACCGGGAACCTCACGGTCGGGTGCCACGATCATCGGCGGACTGCTGATTGGAGCTGCAAGAGGCGTAGCGGCGGAATTTACATTTTTCCTGGCCATTCCGGTCATGTTCGGTGCAAGTTTCTTAAAGATTATAAAGTTTGGTTTCCATTTTACCGGCATGGAGGTGTTCCTGCTGCTGCTTGGATGTGTGATCTCCTTTGTGGTATCCATATTTGCAATTAAGTTCCTGATGCAGTACATAAAGAACCATGACTTTAAGGTTTTTGGATATTATAGAATTGTACTTGGAATCATCGTACTGCTCTACTTTGGAATGACTGCACTATTTGCATAAAAACAAAAGCGCAGTGGTTCGGATTTTACCGGAAAGAACAGAGATTTAATACGGGGAGGGCTGTAAGAGCCATCCCCGTTTGCTATATACAAATTTCTTTATGGAATATTAAGGGAAATACGGCGCATAGTCTTGTTTTTTACAGAAAACATGATAAAATATAAAAATAATGTGTATGATTATGCATAACAATGTAAATTGGGAGGAAACGAAAAAATGAAAAAGAAAGTTATTAGCTTATTATTAGTCGCAGTATGCGTATTTTCAATGGCTGCATGCGGATCTAAGAAGGAAGACAGCAGCACGGGGGATTCAGGAGATGCCACTAAGAAGGAAAAACTGGTTATGGCTACAAATGCAGAGTTCCCGCCGTATGAATTTTATGAGGGGAAAGATGTTGTAGGTATTGATGCCGATATCGCGGCTGCAGTAGCTGAGGAGATGGGCATGGAGCTGGAGATTGAGGATATGGCATTTGACTCTATCATTACAGCAGTAACAAGCGGAAAGGCAGATATCGGTGCGGCAGGCATGACCGTAACAGAAGACCGTCTGGAGAACGTAGATTTTACTGATACATATGCAACTGCAACACAGGTTATTATCGTAAAAGAGGACAGCGCCATTACAGGGCCGGACGAGCTGAATGGAAAGAAAATCGGTGTGCAGCTCGGAACAACAGGCGATATCTATGCTGATGATATCGAAGACGCAACTGTAGAACGTTACAACAAAGGATTTGAGGCTGTTCAGGCACTGCAGCAGGGCAAGATTGATGCGGTAGTTATTGACGGAGAGCCTGCAAAGGAATTTGTAAAAGAAGCAGAGGGCCTGAAGATCCTGGACGAAGCATTTACTGAAGAAGAGTATGCAATCGCAGTTAAAAAGGGAAATGACGAACTGAAAGAAAAGATTAATGATGCACTGGCTAATCTGAAAGATTCCGGAAAACTGGATGAAATCGTAGCTAAATATATCAGCGCTGACAGTGCAGAATAAAAGAGGATACGATTATGTTGCAGACGTTGCAGGATAAGTTTTACGGGAATTTTATAGAAGATAACCGCTGGGAATACATTTTAGATGGACTGGGGGTCACTTTGCAGGTGACCTTCTTTGCTGTAATAATTGGTATAGTAATTGGCTTTCTGATTGCGATTATACGTTCCACTTACGATAAGACAGGAAAACTGAAGATACTCAATTTTATCTGTAAGATATATCTGACTGTAATCAGAGGAACTCCGGTTGTTGTCCAGCTTTTGATTATCTATTTCGTGATATTCGGAAGCGCAGACATCAGCAAAGTTCTGGTGGCAATCATGGCATTCGGGTTTAATTCCGGGGCATATGTTGCCGAGATATTCCGTTCCGGTATTATGTCCATAGATAACGGACAGTTTGAGGCCGGGCGCAGTCTCGGGTTTAACTACGTACAGACAATGATTCATATCATTATGCCGCAGGCTTTTAAGAATGTTCTGCCGGCGCTTGGCAATGAGTTTATCGTACTGTTAAAGGAGACATCTGTTTCCGGCTATATCGCGCTGCAGGATCTTACCAAAGGCGGCGATATCATACGAAGCCGTACATATGATGCATTCATGCCTCTTATTGCTGTAGCTTTGATTTACCTTGTTATGGTAATGATATTTACAAAGCTTGTAAATATGCTGGAGAGGAGGCTGAGAAACAGTGATCATTAATGGAGATGTATTGATAAAGGTGGAAGACCTGCATAAGGTTTTCAATAACAGACTTCATGCGCTGGATGGAGTAACAGAAGAGATCCGCAAAGGCGAGGTGGTTGTAATTGTCGGGCCGTCAGGCTCCGGCAAGTCTACGTTCCTCCGCTCCCTGAACCTTCTGGAGACACCAACGACGGGGCATGTATTTTTTGAAGGAACGGACATCACAAGCAAGGAAACAGACATTGACCGCCATCGCCAGAAGATGGGAATGGTGTTCCAGCATTTTAATCTTTTCCCGCATAAAACGATTATAGAGAATATCACGCTTGCACCGATTAAGGTTCTGAAGAAGAGCAAAGCCGATGCCGAAAAGCAGGCGATGGAACTGCTGAAGCTGGTCGGGCTGGAAGAAAAGGCACATTCCTATCCTTCCCAGTTGTCAGGCGGACAGAAGCAGCGTATTGCAATTATCCGTGCCCTGGCAATGGACCCGGAGGTTATGCTTTTTGATGAACCAACTTCCGCTCTCGATCCCGAGATGGTAGGGGAAGTACTGGAACTTATGAAAAAGCTTGCCCATGACGGCATGACAATGGTAGTTGTCACACATGAAATGGGATTCGCACGGGAAGTTGCAACAAGAGTCATATTCATGGATGAAGGAAAAATAAAAGAACAGGGTGCACCTGAAGAATTCTTTAATAATCCGGAGGAACCTCGGTTACGGGAATTTCTTTCGAAGATTTTGTAGGCAGAGGGGACGCCTGATGGAAGCGGGACGCACCGACAGCGCCGGGGGAGGTTTCTGCTGATTTTGGAAACCGGCCGCGTTGCCTAAGAAGAGCTAACTGCGAAACAGCCGCATTTTATGGGATCGAGCGTATTCACTTAGAAAGCTGATGCTTTCTAAGCTCAGACGCTCTGAATAATTGATTCGGAATCAATTATTCCCCATAAAATGCGGCTGTTTCGCAGTTAGCTCTTCTAAGGCACGCTAGAGGCTTCCAAAATCAGCAGAAACCTCCCCCGGCGCTGTCGGTGCGTCCCGCTTCCATCAGGCTGGGCAGCTGCAAATCGGGAGAGAGAAGGCGGGGCGGGACCGAGGTTGTGGGGCGTCTTGGCGGGGGTAGCGGATGGAGGTGGATTGGTGTAACGGATGTGGCAGTGGAAGAAAGTGAAATATTCCAATTCCGCACAGTGCCCCCCTACCAGCCAAAAATCTCCATATCCAACCCCATTTATTTTTGGAGGGTTCTGTGTTATTCTTAGTAGGATGTTATATTAAATGATTTTTTGATTTTACTAATAAATTTGAATCCGGGATGGAAAAGGGATTGATATATGAGATATGAACGTATTGAAAAGGCAGTGTTTTTGGAGAGGCCGAACAGGTTTATTGCTTATGCTATGATTCAGGGGCAGAAAGAGATTATTCATGTGAAGAATACGGGGCGGTGCGCGGAGCTTTTGAGGCCGGGGGCTGTTATTTATGTACAGGAAAGTCTTAAGGCGGAGCGGAAGACGAAGTGGGATTTGATTGCTGTGGAGAAGGGGGAGGTTATGGTTAATATGGACTCCCAGATTCCGAACAGGGTGGCACAGGAGTGGATTGAGGCTGGCAATTTAATGGGGGAAGAACCTTATGTCAGGCCTGAGACAACTTATGGGAATTCGCGGTTTGACCTTTATGTGGAAGCAATGGGACGCAAGTGTTTTATTGAGGTGAAGGGAGTGACACTGGAGGAGAATGGGGTGGCTCGTTTTCCGGATGCGCCCAGTGAACGTGCGGTCAAGCATGTGGAAGAACTCTGCAGGGCGGTGAAGGACGGGTATGAGGCGTATATTTTGTTCGTGATCCAGATGAAGGGGATCCGTTATTTTACTCCAAATGTGGATACACATCCGGCGTTTGGAGAGGCGCTGAGTAAGGCAAAGGCGGCGGGGGTACATGTACTGGCTTATGACTGTAAAGTGACTGCAGAGAGTATCGTGCTGGATGAGCCTGTGCCGGTGGTGCTGGGAAGCCCCGTACTGAAAGAGGCTGTGGTTCCTCTTGTAAGCTGGTATCAGGAGCATAAGAGGGATCTTCCCTGGCGGCATGAGATCAGTGCATACCGGGTGTGGATTTCGGAGATCATGCTTCAGCAGACGCGGGTGGAGGCCGTAAAACCGTATTTTGAAAGATTTTTAAAGGAACTGCCCACGGTGAAGGATCTGGCCGAGGTGGAGGAGGACCGGCTCCTGAAGCTGTGGGAAGGGCTGGGTTATTATAATAGGGTCCGGAATATGCAGAAGGCGGCCCGCCAGATTATGGAGCAGCATCACGGGGAGTTTCCTGATACATACGATGAGATTCTGTCGCTTACGGGGATCGGAAGCTATACGGCGGGGGCGGTGAGTTCGTTTGCGTTCGGGATTCCCAAGCCCGCGGTGGATGGAAATGTTCTGCGGGTAGCGGCAAGGCTTATGGCGCGGGATGAAGATATCATGAAAGCAGGGGTTCGGACGCGCATTGAGCAGGAAATAGAGGAAGTGATACCGGCAGATGCTCCGTCCGACTTTAACCAGGGACTGATCGAGCTGGGGGCTATTGTCTGTGTGCCAAACGGCGGGCCTAAATGTACGGAATGTCCCCTGGCCGGACTCTGCATGGCTAAAAAACTGGGGATTGAGACGGAGCTGCCGGTGCGGTCTAAGGCGAAGGCAAGGCGGATCGAGAAGAGAACGGTTCTGATTCTGGAGGATGGAGATACACTGGCTATAAAAAAACGTCCGCCCAAAGGGCTTCTGGCCGGTCTGTATGAGCTGCCCAATCTGGAAGGACAGATGAGCAGGAAAGAAGTAATAGAGTACTGTAATTCAATTGGACTATCGCCGCTGCATGTGAAAAAAGTGCAGAATGCGAAACATATTTTCAGCCATGTGGAATGGCATATGACGGGTTACGAGATCAAAGTGGACGGACTGGAGAAAAACTGCAGCGAAGACATGCTGTTTGTCAACCGGGCGGAAATCGAGGATAAATATCCGATTCCCTCCGCTTTTGAGGCATATCGGGGAGTTGTTTTAGAGTCCGCTCTGTTTTCTTGAATCCCATGCTGATTTATGGTATACTCGGTATATAACGAGCGGGATAAAAGGAGTGTACATTTATGGGTGATAAGATTGAGCTGTCAAGGCAGCAGCAGAAATCAAAGGAAACAAAAGAACGCATTTTCCGTGCTGCAAAGAGGATTCTGCAAAAGAATGGTTATGAAGAGCTTTCCATCAAGAATATCTGCGAAGAGGCAGGGGTATCTAATGGAAGTTTTTATCATCATTTTAAGACAAAGGATGATCTGCTTTCTTATTATATAGAGGATCAGCCCAGCATTAACCCGGATCTGCTTGATTTGCCGAGGAATGCAGACGAAGCGAAAATCGCCATTATCCATGTATACCTGAATTATGTAGAGTACTGCAGGGAGCTTGGCGTAGAGTTTATGTCGGGATACTACGATACAAAGAATCAGGCGCTGAATCCCGCCAGCCGCGCTGAGAGACCGTATCCCATTGTGACGGTACAGACTTATGTAGAAAAAGCCATGCAGGAGGGAATTATCAGACTGAATGTCGGGATTGAAGCTTTTACGACAGACATCAGGATGATCGTGATCGGTAATGTATTTGAGTGGTGTCTGCGCGGCGGGGAGGCTGATTTTGAGGGCAATATGCGCCGTTCACTGGGCAAATACCTGGACAGCACCATTTCTTAAACCAGATCTGCATAAGCCGAGGAGGTATACAGTATGAGATACAGCTTTATAGTGAATCCCAATTCCCGTTCCGGAATGGGCGGCATGATCTGGGATATGATTGAACCGGAACTGAAAAAACGGCAGGTGGAATATGAGTGCTTCCATACGGCCTGTACGGGACATGCAGCCAGGATCATCGGCGGTATCACATCGGATGGGAAAGAACATACCCTTGTAGTGCTCGGCGGGGACGGAACCGTCAATGAAGTGATGAATGGAATCACAGACCTTGACAAGGTAATTCTGGGATATATTCCTACCGGTTCCAGCAATGACTTTGCGAGGGGGATGAAACTTCCAACGGAGCCGCTCAAGGCGCTGGATATGATATTGAAGCCCCGCAGAATTCAGCGGATGGATGTCGGACTGTTAACCCGTGCCGGAAAAAAACGGCGGTTTGCAGTGAGCACGGGGATCGGGTTTGATGCGGCAATCTGCCATCAGGCCGCCGTATCCAGGCTCAAGGTATTGTTAAATCATCTGAAACTGGGAAAACTGACATATGTGGGAATCGCACTGAACAGGCTGTTTCATGACAAACCGGTAAATGCAGAGATTACGTTGGACGGTAACGAGACAAAAAGGTTCCGGAAGGTATATTTTGCGGCTGCCATGAATAATCCTTACGAGGGCGGCGGTTTCCGTTTTTGTCCGGATGCCGCAAATGATGATGGCCGGCTGGATGTGATTGTGATATCGGGACTTCCCCGCCAGGCGGTCCTTCTGCTATTGCCGACGGCATACAAAGGATGGCATGTACATTTCCCGGGGATCCATGTATTCAAATGTAAAAAGGCTGTCATAAAGATGGAACGTCCTCTTGCTGTACATACTGACGGAGAACCCGTATTTCTGAGAAGAGAGATTATGGCGGAGATACTGGAAGAACAAATCAGGGTTATCACGGCGTGAAAGAAGGAGTAGGCTATGTACGTACTGGTTCTGGCTGCAGTCATAATAGCAGCTGTTTATATGTTTATGATTATGCCGCGTCTGACGATGCGGAAACGAATGAAGCTCTTTATGGGTCAGGAGTGGGCCCACAGAGGGCTTCATTGCGTTGAGGAAGGCATTCCGGAGAACTCCATGGCTGCATTTAAGCTGGCCGTAAAAGAAGGGTATGGGATAGAGCTGGATGTACATCTGACAAAGGATGGCCAGCTGGTTGTATTTCATGATGATACTTTGAGACGTGTGTGCGGGAAAGAGGGGCAGATAGAAGAGATGTCCTATGAGGAACTGCAGAAATGCTATCTCAGCGGTACCTCAGAAAAAATCCCTCTTTTTTCGACAGTTCTTTCCTATATAGAAGGGCGTGTTCCGCTGTTGATTGAGGTGAAACTGCCCTCTCAGAACACGGAGATCTGTGTACATCTGGCGGAAGAGCTGCGGGGCTACAGGGGCCCTTATCTGGTGCAGTCCTTCAACTGTCTGGTGCTTCGCTGGCTGAAAAAGCATCGGAAGGATATCCTGAGGGGGCAGCTGTCCTCCAATCTGGTGAGAAGTGATGATTCGCCTCATTATCTGCTTCGGTTCTGCGTAAAATATTTGGTGAGCAACTGCATCTGCAGGCCTGATTTTATATCCTACAAGTTAAAGGACAGCCAGAACATAAGCCTCTGGATACTCCACAGCCTGCTGCTTACGCCGGTGGCAGTATGGACGATCCGCACTGCTGCGGCTATGGAGCAGGCGAAAAGACAATACGATATGTATATATTTGAAGGCATGAAATAGACGGGTAAAACAAAGAGGATTTCATTAACAGATTAGTAACAAATATCTGCTAAAGCCCGCAAAATCGAAAGATTTTGTTAAGGTTTTATGAACTTTATTGTTGTGCTCCAGGATTCGTGCTATAATCGGGACAGCTAGAGAATATGGATTCAAAAAGGGAGCGTTCGGTATGAACTTTAAGACGAAAGCGACGAGTTTTATCAAGAAATATAAGCATGCCTGGGTGTTTGGGTACATTTTAATTTACATGCCGTGGTTCTTGTATCTTGAAAAGCATGTAACGTCAGATTATCACGTGATACATTCCGTCATTGATGATAAAATACCATTTATAGAATATTTCATTGTGCCATACTTACTGTGGTTTGTATTTATAGCCGCCACATTTTTATACTTTTTCTTTACAGATGTGGATGGCTTTTACAGATTGGCTAAGCTGATGTTTACAGGGATGACAATATTCCTTATAATATCCACATTAGTTCCGAACGGATTGAATCTGCGTCCCGTGTATTTTACGAGAGATAATATTTTCATAGATATGGTGAAGATGCTGTACCAGACGGATACGCCGACCAATGTTCTGCCGAGCCTGCATGTATTTAACTCACTGGGGGCCTGTATAGCAATCTACAACAGCAAGTCGCTGCAGAAACATAAGATGATCAGTTGGAGTGCCTACATCCTGGCTGCCCTGATCATTTTGGCAACAATGTTCCTGAAGCAGCACTCGATCATAGATGTAATGGCTGCGTTCATCATGGCTTACACTCTATACCAGTTTGTTTACGAGACGAACCGCAAAAAAGCTCCCAGACTTTCTAATCAGATGGCTACCTGGGGGAAATGATAAATAAAAACACTTTTAATGAAAATCACCCGAAAAAGAGGATGTTTTCCAGGTACCAGTATGGAAAATGTAAAGACAGGCGGAAAGTTATGCTGCCTTTTACGTCCCCTGTTTCGGGTGAAATTTTATGGAGTGGAAGAGGCACGGCTGCCGTCCCTCTTTGTTTCATTTCACCGTCTCTTAAAAAAAAGTGCCGGAATTACTATACCTATAGCCAAAACAACGGCTTAAGTGTTATAATGTGAAAAGATTATATGAAAGAATTAGGAGGAAAGAGATTAGACATGGGCAAGATAATGTTAACAGGGGACAGACCAACCGGGAGGCTGCATGTGGGACACTATGTCGGTTCTTTAAAACGGAGAGTGGAACTGCAGAATGCAGGTGAGTTTGATGATATATTTGTAATGATAGCGGATGCACAGGCACTGACGGACAATGCGGATAATCCGGAAAAAGTAAGGCAGAATATTATCGAAGTAGCACTGGACTATCTGGCATGCGGGCTGGATCCGGCAAAGTCGACTCTGTTTATCCAGTCACAGATTCCGGAGTTATGTGAACTGTCTTTTTATTATATGAATCTGGTTACGGTTTCCCGTTTGCAGCGCAATCCTACTGTTAAATCAGAGATTCAGATGAGGAACTTTGAGGCAAGCATTCCGGTGGGATTCTTCACTTATCCGATCAGCCAGGCGGCAGATATTACAGCATTCAAGGCAACGACAGTACCGGTAGGGGAAGACCAGCTCCCGATGCTGGAACAGACGAAGGAGATCGTGAGGAAGTTTAATTCAGTTTACGGCGATACACTTGTGGAGCCGGATATTCTGCTTCCGGACAATACGGCCTGCCTGAGGCTTCCCGGAACCGACGGGAAGGCGAAGATGAGTAAGTCTCTGAATAACTGTATCTATCTTTCAGAGGAGCCGGATTCTATCAAACAGAAGGTATTCAGTATGTTTACTGATCCGACTCATATCAAAGTGGAAGATCCGGGAAAACTGGAGGGCAACACGGTATTTACGTATCTGGATGCTTTCTGCAGACCGGAATATTTTGAAGAATTTCTACCGGATTATGCCAATCTGGATGAGCTTAAAGCACATTATCAGCGGGGCGGACTCGGAGATATGAAGGTGAAACGCTTCCTGAATTCTGTCCTGCAGGCAGAGCTGGAGCCGATCAGGAACAGAAGAAAAGAGTACCAGAAAGATATCCCATATGTATATGAGATACTCAAAAAGGGAAGTGAAAAGGCGGAAAGTGTAGCTGCCGGGACTTTACGTGATGTAAAGGAAGCGATGAAGATAAACTATTTTGAAGACCTGGAGTTAATCAACGCGCAGGCTGAAAAATTCCGGGAGTAAAGAAGCAAAGGGGTTCTGAATATGCAGGATATAAAAAACTCTGAAGAATATAAGAGCCTGCTGGCGCGTGCCAACTATGATGATTTGACAAAGGTACTGAACCGCAGGGCAGGCAGAGAACGTCTTGACAATTTGCTTGAAAAGGCAAGGGGCGAGAGAAAAATGCTTGTTGTGTCTCTGTGCGATGTGAATGACCTGAAGCAGATCAATGACAGATACGGGCACAGAGAAGGCGATAATATGCTGCGGTATGTCGCATCTGCGATGTCCCGGGAGATGAAAGAAAATGACATTCTGTTCCGGCTGAGTGGGGATGAGTTTGCTATGGCCTTTTATAATGAGAATCAGAGGAATGCAGAGAGGCGCATGCAGGACATCCTGGCATATCTGAACGAAAAAAAGAAGTACAGAAAAGTTGTTTATGAAACTTCTTTTTCTTATGGACTTGTTGAAATATATCCGGAAGAATTTTATACAGTGGAGGATCTTCTGGAAAAAGCGGATGGCAGGATGTATATCCAGAAACGGAATTATCATATACTTCGCGCAAAGCAGAGGCTGGAGCAGCAGGACAGTTCCGGCGTCCTGAAGTTTGTATATGATAAGGAGCATCTCTATGATGCACTTATGAGCAGTACAGATGATTATATCTTTGTCGGCAATATGAAGACAGGGGTATTTCGTTACCCCCCCGCTATGGTCGAAGAATTTGGGCTGCCGGGAGAAGTGGTGGAGAATGCCGCAGCATTTTGGGGCGGAAAGATACATCCCCACGATGAAAGAAGCTTTCTGGAGAGCAATCAGGAGATTGCCGATGGCCGTACAGAGTCCCATGATATCGAATACCGCGCCAGAAATGCCAGAGGTGAATGGATCTGGCTGCGCTGCCGGGGAAGGATGATCCGGGATGAGAAAGGCCGGCCGAATCTGTTTGCAGGTATGATAACCAATCTGGGGCGTAATAACCAGATTGACCATATGACAGGCCTGTATAACCGTTTTGAGTTTGAGGGCGACGCAAAAAAATATCTGGTGGATAAACAAGGAACAGAGAATTTGGAAATCATGCTTCTGAATATGGACAGTTTCCGCAATATTAACGATTTAAATAACCGCTCTTTCGGGGACGCTATCCTGAAAATAACGGCGCAGAAGATAGCAGAATTTCTTCCGTCCAATGCAAAGGTATACCGGATGGATGGAGATGAGTTTGCAGTTTTGTTGCTGAATGGAAGCAGAGAGGAAGGCCGGGAGGTATTCAGGCGGATACAGCAGCATTTCCGAAAGTTCCAGGAATATAATGGCCGGAAGTATTACTGTACCATGTCGGCCGGTTTTGCTTCTTATCCGGATGATTCGGATGATTATCAGGAACTTCTGCAGTATGCCAGTTATTCACTGGAATATTCAAAGCTGAAAGGTAAAAACCGGATGACGGAATTCTCATCTGAGATATTACAGAGCAGGGGGAGAAAGCTGGAGATGACGGAACTGGTCAGAGAAAGTATCGAAAGAGGTTTCGCAGGATTTTCTTTGAACTATCAGCCTCAGATGGATGCCGCTGCAAAAACATTATGCGGGGCAGAGGCGCTGGCCAGATGGCAGTGCACAGCGTTCGGTGATGTGCCTCCTTCCGAGTTTATCCGGATACTGGAACAGAGCGGTATGATTATAAATGCCGGAAAATGGATATTCACAGAGGCAGTCAGACAGTGCAGGGAATGGATTAAGCGGAAACCGGATTTTAGAATGAGCATTAATCTTTCCTATCCGCAGCTGCTGGAAGAGGATTTCGTGACATTTGTCCTGGGGACACTGGATGCACATCAGCTGCCATATGAAAATATCATTCTGGAACTAACAGAGACCTACCTGATCGAGCAGGATGGTATCGTCCATGATATTATGGAGAAACTGCAGGAAAAAGGAATACAGACGGCAATGGACGACTTTGGAATGGGATATTCATCTCTGTTCGAACTGAAAAATACACCTGCAGATATCATAAAGATCGACCAGGGATTTGTAACCGGTCTGACGACAGATTTATTCACTTCTACATTTATCCGTTCAATTACAGAGCTCTGCCATGATGTGGGGAAGGCCGTCTGCCTGGAAGGTGTTAAGACGGAGGAAGAATATAACGTGGCAAAAGAAATAGGAATAGACCTGATACAAGGTTACTATTTTGGCAAGGCGGTACCGCCGAATGAGTTCCAGGCGGAATTCCTGTGAGGAAATAAAGACAATAAAAAAGCCTGAAAGCATTTGCTTTCAGGCTTTTGAACGTGCGCGAGAAGATTCGAACTCCCGACCTTCTGGTCCGTAGCCAGACGCTCTATCCAGCTGAGCTACGCGCACATACCGAAACTATTTCGTTCACAGCAGATATTAGTATATAACAAAAATTCCGGCTTGTCAATAGGTTTGCTTGAAAAAAATGGAGAATTGGGGAGACACTAAACGCCTTCCCCAATTCCACTTGTGGCCGGCGTGATCCTGCCGGTTAAAAACATCCCAGTTCCTCATTAAATGGGGCGGAACAGATGACGGGGGATTCCGTCTACCACGATTGGTGATACATCGCCTTGTATTAAAGGGCGTACATAATTGACGAATTCATCAGTTACGTAGGTTCCCTCTTCGTTTACCCAGTTTCTTGGAACGAGTTTTTCATCGTTCGCTATTTTATGAACGTCTTTGACCTCCGTTCCGCTCTGGTATGGGTCATCGGAAAGCCGCTGCAGTACGACCATCTTGCCGGAATCTCCTTCATCGGCAGCTTTAACTGCGGCACCGCCTACCTGATATGCTTCCAGGATGTCCACACGGGAAGCACAGTGGGATGCGGAGCGCTGCAGGCTGCTCAGCTCGATTGTACGGGTTTTACAGTTAACCTCGCCTGCAATATAGCTGGCAAGATAGTTTGCGGTGCCTGAGAGCTGTTTGTGGCCGAATGCGTCTACAAAATCAATGCTCTGTCCCAGTTCACACACATAGCGGCCGTCAGCCAGCCGTATACCCTCGGAAACAGCAATAACAACAGAGGGCTTTTTAGCCAGAAGTTCACGTACCTTAGTGCCGAACTTTTCAATGTCAAAAGACAGTTCCGGAAGATAGATCAGATCAGGGCCTGCACAGTCCTCGCCCTTTGCAAGTGCAGAAGCACCTGTCAGCCATCCGGCATTGCGTCCCATGATTTCTACAATGGATACAAGTCCTTTCGTGTATTCCAGACAGAAACTGTCACGGATGATCTCCTTTACGGATGTGCCGATATATTTGGCGGCGCTTCCGTATCCGGGAGTGTGGTCAGTGAGCGCGAGGTCGTTGTCTATCGTTTTCGGACAGCCCACAAAACGGGTATGATGTCCTGTAACTATGGCGTAATCGGAAAGCTTCTTGATGGTATCCATAGAGTCATTGCCGCCGATATAAATGAAAGCTTCGATATCAAGCTTATCCAGAATCTCGAAAATTTTCTCGTATACGTCCATGCTTTCATGGATTTCAGGGAGCTTAAAGCGGCAGGAGCCGAGGAAAGCTGCGGGGGTTCTCTTAAGTAATTCTGCGTCCAGTTCGGTTTTAATATAATCGGCCATGTCTATATATCTTTCCTGCATCAGGCCCTGAATCCCATGCAGCATGCCGTATACTTTGTTTGCTCCGCGGTCCTTGGCTGTGCGGTACACTCCGGCGAGGCTTGAATTGATTGCTGCTGTTGGTCCGCCTGACTGGCCGACGATTACGTTTCCTTTCATGTCTGTTACCTCCGTCTTTAAATTATAGTCGTCTGCGTTTTCCTGAGAAGAAAACGATACATATTAATAGTTTAGTGCATAATGACAAATTTGTAAACGATAAAAAAGAAAAAGTGGTGAAAATGCCCAAATTCAATCCCTGGAAGTTGAATGGGTGAATGTGAAAAGGCGGGTTTATGAAGGCATTCTATGTACAGAATGCCCCAAAAATGCTATAATATTGGACAAAGTGAAAAAAGCCCCTGTGAAAAGGGACTGGTTTTAGGAGGATGACGAAATGCATCAGTATGACTATCTGATAGCGGGAGCCGGGCTGTACGGCGCTGTGATGGCACACGAACTGAATAAAAGAGGGAAGAAGTGTCTTGTGATTGACAGGCGTGACCACATAGCAGGCAATATCTACTGTGAGGATATAGAGGGAATTCATGTACACAAATATGGCGCACATATTTTCCACACATCAAATAAAAAGGTGTGGGAGTATATGAATCAGTTTGCAGAATTTAATAATTATATTAACTCTCCCATTGCAGTATACAAGGAGGAGCTGTATAATCTGCCTTTTAACATGAACACATTCAGCAAAATGTGGGGGATCCGCACACCACAGGAAGCAAAAGAGATGATCGCAAAGCAGGTTGCCCAGACGAACATTACAGATCCGCAGAACCTGGAGGAGCAGGCACTGTCCCTGGCTGGCCGGGATGTATATGAAAAGCTGATCAAGGGGTATACGGAGAAGCAGTGGGGAAGAGACTGTAAGGATCTTCCGGCATTTATTATTAAGAGGCTGCCGTTTCGGTACACATATGATAATAACTATTTCAATGACAGGTATCAGGGAATCCCTGTGGGCGGTTACACTGCGGTTGTTGAGAAGATGCTGGAAGGAATGGAAGTCAGAACCGGAACAGACTTCTTTGAATTCAGAGAAGAGAACCCGGATATTGCAGAGACCATTATTTTTACAGGTATGATAGATGAATACTTTGGGTATAAGCTGGGAGCCCTTGAGTATCGTTCCGTTCGGTTCGAGACAGAGGTGCTGGACTGTGATAACTATCAGGGCAACGCAGTTGTGAATTATACGGAAAGGGAAGTTCCTTATACGAGAATTATAGAGCACAAGCATTTTGAATTTGGGAAGCAGGAGAAGACGGTGATCTCCCGGGAGTACTCATCTGAGTGGAAAGTGGGAATGGATCCGTATTATCCCGTAAATGATGAGAAGAATAACAGTCTGTTTGAACAGTACAAAGAGCTGGCGGCAGGAGAGCAGAACGTCATATTCGGGGGACGTCTGGGAGATTACAAGTACTATGATATGGATAAGGTGGTGGAAGCGGCCTTGAACAGACTGGAAGAAATATAAGGGCAGGCGGAAAAGATGAACGATAAGAAAAAGACAAGCCTGTGGCAGCAGATTACCAGATTCGCAGTAGTCGGGGGGAGTGCATTTCTCATTGATTACGGGATCATGATTTTATTGACAGAACTGTGCGGGATCAATTATCTGATTTCCAGTGCAATATCTTTTACGGTTTCTGTCATCTACAATTATCTGCTGAGTGTACACTGGGTATTCAATGTAACCGAAGACAGAAGCCAGAAACAGGATTTTGCAGTATTTATCGTCCTGAGTGTAATCGGACTGGGGATAAATCAGTTAATTATGTGGGTATGTGTGGATAAACTGCAGATATTCTATATGATTTCAAAAATTGGCGCTACGGCTATTGTCATGGTTTATAATTTTATCACCAGAAAGATATTTCTGGAAAACGGAAAAGAAGAATAAAAGGTAAAATGCAGGTACAAAAGTGCTTGCATTTTTTTTACAGATCAAGTAATATACAAGTATTCTGATAGGTCTGATTTCACATTTCAAAGTTGTTTCACCGTCGGTTCTGATAAGTTTTTCAATGTAAGAAAAAGTTGCAGAAAGGAGTATGATTGATTAAGGAAAGAAAATATGAAGTGATTAAATTTGTAGAGCATAATGGGAAATGCCGCATTGTTATGGATTGTATTCCGGGCAGACTGCTGATATACAGGCTGCAGGATGGCGGCGGGTTCACCAGGGATATCATATTTGGCTGGCTGGGCATGCTGGCAGGAGAACTGGACAAGTACCACCGGTGTAAAAGAGAGCAGTGCTACCGGTATTTGAATCCGTACAGTATATTGGTTACAGGGGAAAATAAAATTTATCTGTTGGATTTGAGTGCAGAAAGCAACGGTTTTGTTCTGCAGAATATGCAGAAGCCCGCCATGCGGGAACATTTTGTCAAACCGGTCATCCATATCAAAGAGAACACCCGGCTTTCGCTGGATCTGTACGGTCTGGGAAAAACGATGCAGTTTATACTGGCACGTGCGGAGCCGGATGTTACCCTCTCAAGAAGAGAAGAATTTCTTCTGTCTGGAATTATTGAAAAGTGTCTCGGTGAAAACCCGAAGAAAAAGTATCATAGTCTGAAAGAAGTTCAAAAAGAATTACCCAAAGTGAGCAGTATAAAAAATAAGGAGCAGAAAAAGCAGCAAAGAAAGACCGTACTTATCGCGGCAGTCATTGTATTGCTTCTGACGGCGGTATGGGCTGGGAAAGCACTTGCATATACAGGGAATACAGAAGAAATTACCCTGGACACAATGGAAGAGACAGCTTATATATAGGTGGTGAAAAGGCTGATAAAACAGAAGGACAGATCAGAAAAATACCCCTAAAAGGGAGGATGCCGGGTAGTCGCTTGCGCGGCTCCCGGCATGTATTATGAAAAAGTTTATTCAAATAGTATTGCACCTGTTGTCAAATGTTAGTATCAAATGTTTTGTTCTTCATTTGATATATTTAGTATATTCAAAAGAAATGAAGAAAGCATGAGTAGAAAATGAAAGTTTTTTGAATGATAAATGAACAAATTATGAACAAGAAAACGGGACAGCAATTGTTCTGTCCCGTTTTTATGTGTGTGCCAGGCA
>LDAQ01000080.1 GCA_001028025.1 Faecalicatena fissicatena
CATTTACTTTGAAAATTTACAAAATGATTTTTCCCCTCCGCTAAAATATCAAATTACTTGCACTTCCCCCCAAAGAATGGTACAATACTACTTGCATAATCGCGGAAAAAGAGTGTTTATAGGAGGGTTCGTCGTGAGTTTAGGATTGAAAATAATGCTCATTGTATTAGTGGTACTGATCATCGCATTAATCGCGCTGTATTTATTCGGTAAAAGAGCAGAAAAAAAACAGGCAGCACAAAAAGAACAGATGGAAGCAGCAGCACAGCAGGTGACGATGCTGATTATCGATAAAGGCAAGATGAAGCTGAAAGAAGCCGGTTTCCCTTCCGTTGTCGTCGAGAATACCCCCAAGTATCTGAGACGTACGAAAGTCCCGGTAGTAAAAGCTAAAGTCGGACCAAAGGTGATGACATTGATGTGCGATGCACAGGTATTTCCTCTCATTCCTATTAAGAAGGAAGTTAAGGCAACTGTAAGCGGCATTTACATAACGGCCGTAAGAGGAGTCCGCGGATCACTGGAGACTCCGCAGAAGAAGAAAGGCTTCTTCGCAAGATTTAAAAAAGACAAGAAATAATTAGAATAACCGCAATAATCTGACAACTCTCAGATATTGCGGTTATTTTTATACAACGAATCTCAAAGGGGTCAGACCCCTATGCAAAAGGGTCAGACCCCTTTGAGTAAATCTCCATTTTTATTCTGCAGTCAGCCAGCGGTTCATGGTTTACATCCAGCTCGTAATCTACGCTGACACCAATGTTCTCATCTGTAACATTGACTTCCATGTTTTTTGTGTTTACACCGATCAGCATCTGCCCGTAAGGTGTCTGATAATAAGTAAGGTTCTTCTTATTCTTTTCAAATATCATATGGGCATTGGATATACCGGTTTTCATGATTTCCAGGCTGTCTGTGCCGGTTATTTTTATTTTATTTTTTATGGTTCCGGGCATACCTTCCATTACTTCATCATAGATGACGTAGTGTTTCCCGTTCCTGCAGTAATAACTGCCGGGCGTTACGACCTCGATGGCCTCGTTCTCTTCATCTGTCATACCGGTGATGATATCTGTATGCAGACCTGATATGCTGACCAATACATCCTTTGTCATATGAATTCACCTAATATTCTTCAATATTTACTACGTTTATTTTTGATATATCAAATGGCATCACCGAGTTTGCGAAATGCCGGAATTTTTCTGCTGCATCACTGACAAAGAACTCATAATGACTATACGGAGCTTTCTGTCCGTCATTCACCATATCCTGCTCCTTGAGCAGCTTTTTCAGATCCATAGCCGTCTCATAGGCCGGATTCACAATCTGAATCCCGTCCCCCATGTAGGCCCGGATCTTGGAGCGAAGCAGCGGATAATGGGTACATCCCAGTATCATGGCATCGATATCCGTCCTTTTGATAGATTCCAGATAAAAATCGATGATCTCCTGCGTTACCTTATGTTCTTTGAAGCCTTCCTCCACAAGAGGCACAAACAAGGGGCATGCCTTCTCTATAACCGTGATCTCCGGGTTCATGCCATGGATGATCTTCGTATACATCCCGCTCTGTACCGTGGCATCCGTCCCGACAACACCAACCTTCAGATTCTGTGTTGCCTCGACCGCCGCCCGTGCCCCCGGGATGACCACCCCGAGGATGGGAACTTCAAATTCATCGCGGACTGCATCCAGCGCAAGCGCGCTGGCTGTATTGCAGGCAATCACAATGGCTTTGACCTTCTTCTTCTTCAGGAAGCGGATTATCTGCTCGGAAAAGCGTATAATCGTATTCTGGGACTTGCTTCCGTACGGGACACGCGCCGTGTCCCCGAAATACACGATATTCTCATTTGGAAGCTGTCTTATCATCTCCCGTACGACCGTCAGACCGCCGACACCCGAATCAAACACGCCGATGGGCGCCGTTTTTTTACATTCCGCACTCAATGTCACTCGTCTCCTAGATTGCTAATATTTTTGCAATTTCATACTGATGGGAAGGAATCTCTTTCTTCATTGATAAAGCTTCCTCAATGTCATAGTCTACAAATCTGCCGTTCTTATATCCGACTACACGGTTTGTCTTGCCTGAACACAGCAGTTCTACAGCCATTGCACCCATGGTAGATGCATATACTCTGTCCTTACATGTCGGACTTCCGCCACGCTGCATGTGTCCCAGAATAGTTGCTCTCGTTTCAATACCAGTTGCCTCTTCAATTCGCTTTGCTATATTAATAGAATCGCCCACACCCTCAGCATTGATAATAATGTAGTTCTTCTTGCCGCGTTTTTTGTTCTCCATAATGTCAGAGATCAGAGCGTCTTCATTGTAGTCTTTCTCTTCCGGCATCAGAATTCTCTCTGCACCGTTTGCAATACCGCACCACAGTGCCAGGTATCCGGCATCTCTTCCCATAACCTCGATAATGCTGCATCTCTCGTGGGATGTGGAGGTATCGCGCACCTTGTCAATGGCCTCCATAGCGGTATTGACTGCTGTATCAAATCCAATTGTATAATCTGTACAGGCGATATCCAGGTCAATCGTTCCCGGAAGTCCGATTGTATTAACCCCCAGATGAGAAAGCTTCTGGGCGCCTGCAAAGGAACCGTCACCGCCGATAACTACCAGTCCGTCAATGCCGTACTTCTTGCAGATGGCTGCTGCCTTCTGCTGTCCTTCTTCTGTACGCATGGACTGACAGCGTGCAGTCTGAAGAATGGTACCGCCGCGCTGGATGGTATCGGATACATCACGTGCAGACAAGTCTATAATCTCCTCTTTCAGAAGTCCATGATAGCCCCTTCTGATCCCGCGGACTTTCAGTCCTTTTGAAAGTGCCGTTCTTGTAACGGCACGGATTGCCGCATTCATTCCCGGAGCATCTCCACCGCTTGTAAGGATCCCAATCGTGCGGATTCTGTCTTCAATCTCTTCCAGGTTTATTCTCTTAACCGATGCTTTTGTTTCTGCCATTTCTTTATCCACCTTTCTAAAATACCTGCCTAACCAAATGTCTTCTTATCAGTCATTCCCTGTACCCTTGCCACCAGGAGAGCGCATAAATCCATGCCCTGCAGGGATTGCTTAATTTTTAACACTTTGGGTATTATTCTAACCTATTTATAAGTGGTTTTCAATAGGTTTTTCTACCACTTTTACCCTCTTATCGCCAAAATGGTTCATCAATCTGCTCAACACCTGCGGACCGATACTGATATTGCGGTTTCTCGGCAGGCGCTTTACAGCCCGCTCCGCCTGACAATAGATTACGACCTCATCGTCGCCCTCCGAGTCAGCAAGATACCCATATACAATCTGCTCATCCTTCTGAAATGCATCCTTATCCGGAAACTGAATCCAAAGCTCTTTCTTCGTCTGTGTAAACGGAATGATCTTCTCACAGATCAGTTTGCTGGCTTTTTCATCTTCCTCGGACACTCTTCCCCGTATAAATACCTTATTGTCCACTTCCAGCAAGGGCCGGTTCTTCTCATAGTCCCGGGGAAATACCACGACTTCCACAGTCCCCAGCAGATCCTCCAGGGTCAGGAATGCCATCATTTGATTATTTCTGGTATTCTTCACCGTTTTGTCCGTAATCATACCGCCGATAATTTCTTTTGCACCATCATGGACCTTTGTCGTCCCGGTCTCCTCATCCGGCTGAAAATCGGCAGTTGTAGCGGATATCGACTTGCGCCATTTTTCCTCGTCTTCCTCAAGCGGATGTCCGCTGATATAGATTCCGAGCACCTCTTTCTCAAATGCAAGCAGATTCTCTTTTGTATACTCTCCCACATCCGGCAGCTTTATCTCAAACTCACTCTTCTGTTCGTCATCCACCAGGTCAAACAATGACATCTGACCGGTCATGGCATACTTCTTTTCCTGGTTCACGTGTTCTACAATCTGGACATAAATACTCATGAACTGCTTTCTCGTTCCATCCAGCCCATCCAGCGCTCCTGCCTTAATGAAGTTTTCAATCACTCTTTTATTCAGGGAATCCTTCACGGACATTCTGCTGATAAAGTCCTCCAGATTCTTAAATGGCCCGAATTCGTTCCGGTCCGAAACAATGGCTTCAATAACAGGCTTGCCTACGCTCTTAATCGCAGCCAGCCCATAGCGTATGTTTCCTTCGTCCACGGAAAAGTCCGCCACTCCACGGTTGATATCCGGCGGAAGTATTTTGATATCCATCTGACGGCAGGTATAAATATATTCTGCCACCTTTGGCGGATTTTCAATCACAGAAGTCATCAAAGCTGCCATAAATTCAACCGGATAATAGTATTTCAGATACGCCGTCTGATAAGAAACCACGGCATAAGCCGCCGCATGGGACTTATTGAAGGCATATTTTGCAAAATCAATCATTTCATCATAAATCTTATTCGCCGTCTTTTCGTCAATTCCATTTGCAACACAGCCCGGCACCCCGTTCTCTTCATCCCCATGGACAAAAATCTGGCGCTCCTTCTGCATCACATCGCCCTTTTTCTTGGACATGGCACGGCGCAGCAGATCGCTCCGCCCCAGTGTATAGCCGGCCAGGTCACGCACGATCTGCATAACCTGTTCCTGGTATACAATACAGCCGTAAGTCGGCGCAAGAATTGGTTCCAGCTGAGGGCAGTCATAGGTGATGGAACCCGCATCATTCTTTCCTCTGATATACTGGGGAATGAAATCCATCGGTCCCGGACGGTACAGTGAGATTCCGGCGATGATATCTTCCAGGCTGTGTGGTTTGAGCTCTTTCATAAAGCTCTTCATCCCCGCACTCTCCAGCTGGAATATACCGTCCGTCTTCCCTGTCCCTATATAATCCAGAACGTCTTTGTCATTGTAATCAATCTGGTCCATATCCAGTCCCGGATTCTTATGCTTTACCAACCGGACTGCATTCTGTATCACCGTCAGCGTACGCAGCCCCAGGAAATCCATTTTCAAAAGGCCTAGTTCCTCCAGCGTGGTCATGGTGAACTGAGTCGTAATGGAACCGTCCTGTGCACGGGAAAGCGGCACATACTCATCCACAGACTTCTGGCTGATTACTACGCCGGCCGCATGCATGGAACTGTGACGCGGCAGACCCTCCAGACGTTTTGACATGTCGATCAGGTACTTCACCTGCTCATCCGTCTCATAAGTCTTGCGCAGCTCCGGATTCATTTTGAGGGCCTTATCAATGGTAATATTCAGCTCGGTTGGAATCATCTTGGCAATGGTATCCACAAATGCATATGGCAAATCCATCGCACGGCCCACATCACGGATGACACCTCTGGCCGCCAGGGTACCGAATGTTACAATCTGCACCACCCGGTCTTTGCCGTATTTGCGTACCACATAGTCTATGACTTCCTGCCGTCTTTCATAACAAAAATCCACGTCGATATCGGGCATGGATACACGCTCCGGATTCAGGAAACGCTCAAACAGGAGCTGATAACGGATGGGATCGATGTCGGTAATCTCCAGACAGTAAGAAACAATACTTCCGGCCGCCGAACCACGTCCCGGCCCCACGGCAATCCCGTTGTCCTTCGCATACTTAATGAAATCCCATACAATCAGGAAATAATCCACATATCCCATGTTTTTTATGGTATTCAGCTCGTATTCCAGGCGCTCCCGCAGCTCCCCGGAAGGATTTTCATAGTGCTTTTCCAGCCCCTCGAAGCACAGCTTATTCAGATACTCCCAGGCGGTCAGACCGTCCGGTACATCGTATTTGGGCAGCTTTAACACGCCAAATTCGATCTCCACCTCACATCTGTCGGCAATCCGCTGCGTATTCTCCAGAGCCTGCAGCGCGTAAGGGAAGAGGTGCGCCATCTCTTCGGGGGACTTAACATAATACTGCCCGCCCTCGTAGCGCATCCTGTTCTCATCCGCCAGCTTTTTCGCGGTCTGGATGCAGAGAAGAATGTCATGCGGCTTCTCATCCTCTGCCAGTGTATAATGGACGTCATTGGTGGCTACCAGTTCAATATCCAGCTCCTCCGACATCTGCAGAAGCTTCTGATTTACCAGGGTCTGCTCCGGGATACCGTGATCCTGGAGCTCCAGAAAATAGTTGCCCTTCCCGAAAATATCCTGATATTCAAGAGCAGATTTCTTCGCCTCCTCGTACAGTCCTTTTGTCAGATACCGCTGTACCTCCCCCGCCAGACAGGCGCTCAGGGCAATAATCCCCTCGTGATATTCCTCCAGCAGCGCCTTATCCACACGCGGCTTATAATAGTATCCTTCCACAAATCCTTTTGATACAATCTTCATCAGATTGGCATATCCTGTATTATTCTCGGCCAGCAGGACAAGGTGATAATACCTGTCATCCCCGCCGCTTATTTCCCTGTCAAACCGGGAGTTCGGGGCAACGTACACTTCGCACCCGAGTATGGGCTTGATCCCCTGCTTCTTTGCTTCCCGGTAAAAATCTACGACTCCATACATGACGCCGTGGTCTGTTATGGCCGCGCTGTTCATGCCCAGTTCCTTCACCCTTGCCACATATTCTTTTATCTTGTTTGAACCATCCAGAAGACTGTATTCTGTATGGACATGTAAATGTGCAAAATCCATTGTTCACCTCTTGATTCCATCTGCATCATCAGCAGACACCCTCTGGTTCACTTATAGACGAACTTCCCTATAAGATGAAAAAGGGTGGTCCCCTGAAAGAGAACTACCCTCATATGCTTCCTTTTTATGTTGATCCAGGACCGCCGGCTTCCTTGCCGGCTATCAGGGCAGCCGCCCTTCGGCGATTCTATACCCCGCCGTTGATCATGAAATTGATCAGCTTATCCGTATCTTCTTTTTCGTATGCAATGATCTCCAGTTCAGGGATCTCTCCGTTTGAGAAGATGTTGGCCATGGATACATACTGGGATAACTTAGACTTCAGATTCAGTCTGTCTCCCTCGCCTGTTACCAGCTCTACTCTGCCTTTACATGCATCTACTACTTTAAAAAATGCTTCTATGTCTGTAATATTCTGTACTTTCATTTTAACAATCTCTCCTTTCTAACAACTACGTCTTCTGTTCCATTATAACTTATTTTAAAGGGATTGCAAGATTTTTTAACGAATTCTGATGCTTTTTTCCAGAATTTCAATCTTGCCCGCTTTCAAAAGACGCCCCACCGCACGCTTGAATGCAGCCTTGCTCATATTGAATTCCCTCTTAATGATCTCCGGATCTGCTTTATCTGTAAACGGCAGCTCACCGTCGTAACTCTGCATTACTTTTATGATGTACTGTGCGTCCTTATCCATCTGCTCCGGTATCTTATCTTTCACGCTCAGGTCCAGTTTGCCGTCCGCCTTCACAGAGGTCACTCTGGCTTCCACGGTCTGGCCCACTTCCAGGCCGCCGAACACATCCTTCTTGGGAATCAGTGCAGAATACTGCTGGTCCACCGCGACGAAAATGCCGAATTCATCACTGGTGTCATATATAATACCGCTTACTCTGTCGTCCTTTTTATAAGGAGAGTCTGTCCGCAGCATATGATAGACTTTCATCGTAGCACACAGCCTGCTGCTCTTATCGATATAAAGGGCAACAAGGCAGTGATCCCCTTTTTTCACCTTTGTCGTCTGTTCCTTAAAAGGCAGGAATAAATCCTTTTCCAGTCCCCAGTCAAGAAATGCGCCCATCTTCCCCACATCTGCCACTTCCAGGACTGCAAGTTTCCCCAGAGTAACCCTGGGTTCATGTGTGGTAGCAATCATTCTGTCATCTGAATCCCGATATAAAAATACTTCTACAGGATCTCCGATTTCAACGTCTTCCGGCACCTGTTTTTTTGGAAGAAGCACACGCTCCTCATCGCTTCCCAGGTACACTCCAAACTCCACTTTTTTTACAACAGTCAGAACCTGTTTTTCGCCTAACTTCATGTTCCGTTCTCCTTTATCTGCATTGGGACATGATTTTTCATCCTGTCCCAGTTTTTTCCTGATGATACTATGTAAGTATACCCTGAATGACCTGATTTAGCAAACATTTTCCGCCCTGTTCTTGACTATTGGCGGCCAGATATTATAATAAAAGTCAAAGACTGAATTTCTAAGAGATTCCCAAAAGGATGGTGCCCGATGGATAAAAAAGTGAAACTTCCCTCTACTAAATATCATAAAGCGGTGAATCTGCTCTGCATTGCCGCCATGGCTGCCGTATTTCTTTATCTCATTCTGAACTGGAAACAGATACCGGACCAGATTCCGGGACACTATAATGGCGCCGGTGAGATCGACCGCTGGGGAAATAAAAGCGAGCTCTGGTTCTCTCCTGTTCTGTCCGTGTTCCTGTATCTCGGCATCTCACTCTGTGAGCGTACCCCCGGTATATGGAACACAGGAGTGGAGATAACAAGAGAAAACCGGGAACGTATTTTTCGGATTTTGAAAAATATGATCGTCACAATGAAGCTTATCATGGTGCTTACTTTTGTATTTCTTTCTATTTACTCTGCGCTTGCAAAGCCGCTTCCTTCCTGGTTCCTGCCTATAGATATGGTTCTGGTGTTCGGACCTATGGCATTTTTTCTGATCCAGATCTACCGGAAACGGTAGATATCGCAAGCAGGCGCGAGTTTCTCAAGCGAAACTCTATTTTACTTAAACTCAATGACTGCGTATGGCTTCTCCTCCTTATCGCAGAGCTCCACCACGGTCCGCTCCGCCTCGAATGATACCTTAGGATACATTGTGTCCCCATATACTGCAGATTTTTTATAATCCACTCTCAGCTGGTGAATCTTCATGTCTTCCGGAAGTATTTCCAGCGCCATCTGTACATACTGGCAGTTATTAACATGCTCATTCGTGTCGATGTGATATTTCCGCACCGGAAAGGACGGCAGGCTTTTGCAGGACTCCGGAAGCTTTATTTTCCGGTCCTCATATTCCATTTCCAGCGGCGGCTCCATTCCATAAGGCGCAATGTCTTCCTCACCGGGTCTTGCGGGACGGCCTTTCTCGATATCCATGAATACCCATACGGAATTGGCGCATGCCGTCATATTTCCCTGTTCATCTTTCATGATAAAGTTACGGTTTCCATACAATCCCTTAAAGCCGGTGGCAAATGTCCCTATCGTGATCTGCTCTCCCATTTTGGGAAAGCGGTCTATTACGACCTGCCAGTAGGAAAGGAGCCATGCCTTTTTCCTTTTCCGCAGAACCTCCAGGCCCACGCCGATATCTTCTGACTGAAAGGTGCTGCAGTCCTGAAAATAATTGATGAGCGCCGGCAGCGTCATGGTTCCCTGATGGTCAATTTCACTGTATCTTACTCTGCTGTCAAATGAGTACATAATTTTACCTTCTTTCTAAATCCTGTCTTTCATCTGTTTGATCTTACGTATTCTGGTACATCGTTTCATTATTAACCGCCTGTTAAACTGACCTTATTATACGATGAACTAATCATTTTTACTGGATACAAAGCTGTGCTCGATTGTGATCACACAGCGGTAACGGTAATCCGTCTCGCGGAGTCTCGCCGCCAGCTTTGCCTGCAGCTCCCGCCGCATTTTTTCATCATAGGCAACGGGCACTACCATATCGAAGATCAGGTTGATCTGTTCCTTTCCTTCAACCACACGGAAATCGTGGATGCTGCAGCTTTCGTCCAGCCCTTTCAGAGCTCCGTCCACCTGTGTACGTATTTTAAATACTTCTTCATTCTGTGTTTCAATCGGATCCATATGGACTACCAGGAAGATGCCCAGTTCTTCTATGGCGTCCCTCTCGATCCGGTCAATCACTTCATGGGAAGCTTCTATGTTAACATTATTGGGAACTTCTGCATGGATGGAAGCCATACTGCGGTTTGGCCCGTAGTTATGTACGATCAGGTCATGCGTCCCCTCGATGCCGTCATATTTTTCCACAAATCTTTTTATCTTGTCGTAAAGCTCAGGGTCAACCCCCTCACCGATCAAAGGCTCCAGCGTATCTTTTGCAATTCCTACGCCCGCCCACATGACGACAAGCGCCACGCCAAATCCCACAAAACCATCTACATTAATTCCGCTCAGCGCAAAGAATATAAGTGAAAGTATCGTTGCTCCTGTAGTGATCACATCTCCCATGGAATCTGTAAATACCGCCATCATCACTTTGGAATCGATTTTTTTGCCCAGTTTCCGGTTAAAAGCCCCCAGCCACAACTTCACACCGATAGACAAAAGCAGGATGATTACGGAAAGGAGCTGAAAGTTCAGTTCTTCCGGGGTTCTTATTTTTGCCAGTGAGTCTTTCAGAAACGTGAAGCCGACCTCCAGTACAAGAAAGGATACAGCCAGGGCTGCTATGTATTCCACCCTGCCGTGGCCGAATGGGTGATCCTCATCCGCCGGTTTGCCGGCCATTTTTACGCCGATAAAGCTGATGACGGATGATCCTGCATCGGAAAGGTTGTTAAATGCATCTGCTGTTACGGAAACGCTTCGCAGGGCGATTCCTACTATAAATTTTACAACAAAAAGAAAGATATTACAAAAGATGCCCACGATACTGGCTAATACGCCATAAGCTGTACGCACGGACACCTTCTCTACTTTCTCATAATCTTTTACAAAATGTTTTACTAAAAATTCAGTCATAATTCCTCCGTATGGTATCCCGGAGTTTCTGTCTGATCCGCACGGGGCTGCCGGCTTCGCGCTGTTACTTGAAACGCTCCAGGAAATACCATTTTATCTTAAAGTCAGACTGTGCGGTGACTTCGGCGTATTCGTCCTCTGTCAGCACATTCTTGAGTTCTTCTTTTCCCTCTTCCGGTACGACTGCATTTGTGGCATCCGTAAAGCATAAATTCGGATACAATACGCACCACCAATTATGCCCTTTCGCCGCACCAATCTCGATTCTTAATGCTTCATAATTGCCCGCAGGAAATGTCACATCCCCGTACGTCTTGTCCGGAAAGTAGCAGGTGGTCACTGCCGCGCTTACCGTATAGTCCTGGTTCTCTGCCAGAATCGTCTGTCTGGCGGTCTCCTCCAGTTCGTCCGTGTGTCTGCGCATCCATTCCTTCGTCTCATCCACATTCAGGCCCTGTGGCATCTCTGCTTTCAGGTAAGCAAGAACCTGATCCTTCACTTTCATCTTCAGTGCCTGGTCTTCCTCGCTGTCGCTGTTTGCAAGAATGTGAAACCGCAGAACCTCCTGAGCCAGGTGTTCCTGCGTCTTGGCCTGGACCGTCAGCTGTACACGCCAGACGGCAAATCCGGTGATCAAGGTTGCGATAATAACCGCCAGTATTAAGATAATTCTGTTTGTCTGTCTTTCTATGTGAAATGTTCTGTCCATATGTAACTCCCTCCATGTGTTTGTTTGATAAATGGAGTATTGACAGAATATTCAGAATTATACAACAATAGAGTGCAAAGGGGTCAGACCCCTCTTGCAGAGGGGTCTGACCCCTTTGCACTCCTCTTTACTTAATCTTCCTTATGCCGCAGTATATCGATCACTGCCGCCACCTGGTTGTCAATATGCTGGCTTGTTATCTTCGCCGCTTTATCTCTTTCGCCATTCTCTATCGCCCGGATAATATCCTGATGCTCTGCCAGGAGTTTGGGATGGCATTCCTTCTGTTTCAGGTATTCTACCCGATACCGGTACATCTGCTCGCGCAGGTTGTTCAGAAGCTGGATCAGCCTGCGGTTGTCTGTTGCCAGGTAAATGATGTCGTGAAACGCCACATCCGCCCCGGCAATCTGTGTAATATCGTCGCTGTCCAGGGTAGCCTCAAACTCTTTGGCTGCCTTTTTCAGATTCCGGATGCCATCTTTATCAATCCTGTCACAAGCCAGCTGCACAGCCAGTTCTTCCAGGGCCCCTCTTACTTCCAGGACGTCGCGCAGGTTCTTTTCTGTGATTTCTGCAACCTCTGCGCCTTTGCGCGGTATCATCAGCACCAGACCCTCCAGCTCCAGCTTGCGGATGGCCTCGCGGATCGGTGTCCGGCTTACTCCCAGCTTATTAGCCAGCTGGATCTCCATCAGACGCTCCCCCGGTTTAAGCTCGCCCCGCAGAATAGCTTGTCTCAACGTGTTAAATACAACATCCCTCAGGGGAAGATATTCGTTCATCGTCACTTCAAATTTAGGCTCCATATTCCATCCTCCTTGCACCATGTATGTTCGTCACATACACCTGCTTTGCCAGTGCTTTCTCTCTGATCTTATCCTGTGCTTTCCTGGCCTGTGCCTTGTTCTCAAACAGGCCGAATACCGTTGGCCCGCTGCCGCTCATCATCGCATTGAGCGCCCCGGCCGCATTCATTTCCTTTTTAATATCCTCAATCACCGGATACATGGGAATTGTCACGTCCTCCAGCACATTGCCCATTGCCGCTGCAATGTCCGGCAGGCTTCCCTTTTCCAGGCCGTCTATCAGGGCATCTATATCCGGATGTTTTAAAATCTCTTTCGCATCCAGTGCTTCATACACGACTTTTGTCGATACACTAATGGCCGGTTTCGCCACCAGAACCGTGCATTTCGGCATGGCAGGCAATACCGTAAGTTCCTCTCCGATTCCTTCTGCCAGCACAGTTCCCCGCATAATACAGTATGGCACGTCCGCTCCCAGCTTTACGCCTCTCTCCATCAGCCCTTTCTTGGACAGGCCCAGGCCAAACATCCGGTTCATACCAAAGAGTACGGCGGCGGCGTTGGAGCTGCCGCCTGCCATACCTGCTGCCACCGGGATGTGCTTATCCAGTGTAATAATCACGCCTTCCCTGATCTCAAACTCATCTATCAGCAGTGCCGCCGCCTTGTATGCGATGTTGTTTTCATCAATAGGAAGGAAATACAGATTCGTTCTGACCTCAATCCCAGGTTTTGCTGTCCGCTCAATTTTCACATCATCATACAAATATATCGACTGCATTATCATACGCACATCATGGTATCCATTTTCTCTTCTCCCCAGTACATCCAGTCCCAGATTGATCTTGGCAAGCGCCTTTAATTCTATCTGTTTCATCCTGTGCCCTCCAAATTGTATATTGAATTGTATCTTGTATACATTATACTTACAGTATACTCATATTCTCTTTAAAAATCAACAATTTATCGCCCGGCTTTATGGTATCTGATTCCAGTTCGTTAATTTCTTTAATACCATCTATGGTGGTCATATAGTTCTTTGCCAGAGTCCAGAGCTGATCTCCATCCTTCACAATGTAACCCACAATTCCCGGCCGTCTTTCCATTTCTTCCATAGAAACCGGTGAGAGTTCTACATCCGTAATGACCTGCATTGGAACAGGCTTGCGCATAAATGTGTCAAAGGCAAGTACAGCCTTCACCTCGACTGCTTCGCTCCCCGCCAGATTGACGGATAACTGCTCAACATGATAGGAAATGTTGTAGCGGACATCGTCTGTCATTCCCGGGCACTCCAGCAGATAGGAGAACGGCACCATTCCCTGCCATCCACCGAACGGCATCGCATCATCCGCCTTCAGATAGAGGAAGGAAATATGCAGAATGCCTTCTATCTGAATTCCATCCTCGGTCAGTTCCATATGTTCAATCTGCACGCTGCCGTCGCTGTGGCAGATCTGAAGAACGTCATCCTTCAGCTCCGGAAGGGACAGACGCTCGGCTACTTTGCATTTAGAATAATTCTGGACGAGAAGCTCCTCATAAACTGCTTCTCTCGTCTCAAAATCACAGTTCTGTTCCAGTGAGTATAAATCTTCCAAAAGTTCAATTTCTTCTTCCTGGTAAATATTCATCCTCAGATTCAGAGTTCCCTCTATACCAAGAATCCGCATTTCTCCGTCCTCGTCCATGCGGACATCCATGAGCGTATCCTCAAGGCTGTTGTGGACATAATAATACATACCTTCCTCGACACCGCCGCACTCTATTCTGCCCTCATAGGGAACGCTCTGCTCCAGCCAGTCTGTCTTCCCGTCCTCGGACAAATACATGCAGAATACCAGGAGCTCGCCTTTGAGCTGCATCTCATCCTGTCCAAGGCGGATTTCCAGTTTCCGGCTGCTGACATCGGTCAAAAGAAGCTGGCCGACACTTTCTTTTGTGCCCGGAAGAGTGATCTCTTCTTTGATCCGGTAAGTATCCTTTTTCGTTGTGTGAAGCTCCAGAAGATTCACATTTTTCATTTTTCTGTATATCGGAACCGGGCTGTCGATGTCAACCGTCGTTTCCTCATCCTCCAGCTTTTCCCGGCCGATTTCCATCTCTACCATGGCCCGGATGCTCAGTTTTCTGGAATGAACAAGGGATACCGTGAATTCTATACGGATATTCTGTATGAAATAGCTTTCCATTTCTCCGCCGTCTGTATACACCATCTCTTCAAATGGAATTTTGCCTTCCAGAACCGCGGGCTGCGGGTCTCCTGTAGCAGTAACGTAGAGTATCTGGAAATATAATTTACCGGAAATACGTATGTAATTCTCGACCAGCTTGATATCCTCGATCTTTACTGTACCGTTTCCCTGGATAATCTGCTGCACATCCTCCTTTGCATCCGGAACGTTGTAGTCCTCATCCAGATAAAACTGGTCAAATGTCCTTTTCCCCTCTTGTGTGTAGTGCACCTGTTTCTTAATCAGTTCCATATACGTCCTCCTCTAATCAAAAATAACATTTTTGTCGATATATTCCAGCTTAACTACTACGTAAGGATAAGTAGTCACCTCTTCCGTTTTCTCGCCCTTTTCAGGTCCCAGCAGATTCGTATGTATATAAATGGCATTTTCTGTCTCATAAAGCCCCGTCACTTCCACGCTGTACCCGCTTTTGAGCTGCGGTCCGTATCCTTCCGCAATATACAGATATCCCTGGTCTGCGTATGTCAGCTTAAATGGCAGGTCCCTGTTCTCCAGAATCGCCGTCTTCAGTTCATTTGGTACTTTCTCCTTATCCATGACGGTAAAGTCCAGATCCCGCAGCTTTTCCGTCTTTTGTGGGCGCGATATACATCCCGAGAGCATCAGCACAAGCAAAAATCCCGCCAGATACATTATTTTTCTCTTCATATCCAATCCCCGCGGTATATTCTCTCTATTATCATATTATTCAAGTGTCCTGAATATTCTCTTTCTGCCGGATTCCGTACATCTTTGATTCAACCTTTTACAGAATTATATTCTGTATATTACTTGTTTTTTAAGGCGGGGTTTTGTATAATTATGGAACATGGTGTTTTGAACCGGTAGCAATCGATACCGGACTGAGAAATACATAGACACGAATAGAAAAGAGGGTATTTTCTGATGTTTAGGTTTATCTGTATTGTAATCTTTCTGATTACATTTTTAATTCTTTCCATTCCGATCTTTATCGTAGAATGGGTGATCGGCAAATTCAACCGTGAAAAAAGGGACTACAGCTCTCTGCACCTCGTGCAGTGGGCATTCAAAGTGATTTTGAAAATAACGAGTGTGCAGGCAACTGTCATAGGGGAAGAAAATGTACCCGATGAACCGGTATTATTCATCGGAAACCACCGCAGCTTCTTCGATATTCTTCTGACTTATACGCGCTGCAGGCGCCTGACCGGTTATGTGGCAAAAAAGGAGATGGAGCACATTCCGCTGCTGTCCACATGGATGCGCTATCTGTACTGCCTCTTCCTGAACCGGGAAAATCCAAAAGAGGGATTAAAAACCATTTTACAGGCCATTGATTATGTTAAGAAAGGAATTTCCATCTGCATCTTCCCGGAGGGAACACGCAACAAAGGGGAAGAATTGAGCATGCTTCCCTTTAAAGACGGCGCATTTAAAATCGCTACTAAAACAAATTGTGCGATTATACCAATATCACTGAATAATACTTGTGCTATATTTGAAAAACAGTTTCCCAGAATCCGGAAAGTCCATGTTGTGATCGAATACGGGAAGCCAATCTATCCCGATCAGCTGGAAAAAGAAGATAAAAAACATATTGGGAATTATGTACAGAACATTATACAGGAAACGATCACAAAAAATGCGGCGATCGTATAAAATAAAGAGGTGCTGTTGCCGACAGCGCCTCTTTATTTTCAGAATATTCAGAATATGAAGGTGCAAAGGGGTCAGACCCCTCTGCGGATTTTCTCGAAGTAAGCAAACATTCCTTCTGCTATTACCGGGTCTATCACCGGCAGTCCGGTTGCTTTTTCCAGCTCTTTTGCCACGCCTATGGTGCCGAGCCCGGTGCACGCCAGTGCTATGACCTGTGCACCCTGTTCTTTGAGCTCCATCCCTGTTTTGATGGTATTCTCCCAACCTTCTGGTGTCATCAGGTCCAGTGTGCTGTCGACTCCTTCCGGCTTGCCCAGTATCATTTTTCCGGCAAGCATCCTCTCATAAGCCTGGGGAGCGTAGTCTGTGATACCCAGCACGCCTACTTTATCTCCGTATTTCAATGCCAGGGCCACCGTGGTCTCTCCGCCGCCTGTAACCGGAATACCGGGAATTGCCGCTCTGATTTCCTCTACTCCCGGATCATCCGCACAACTGACAATGAACATATCCACATCTGAAAATGTTTTGGCTGTCTCTACAATCTTAGGAACAGCGATTTGGCACAATTCGTCATTATGTATGCCTTCATATTGATCCGGAATACATTTTGTTTCAACTTCGATACCAGGAAAATTTTCCATAATAACCCTGCCATGTGACTGGAGTACTTCCTGATCTTCTGTCGTCAGGACCCGTATTAAACCTACTTTAAATGCCCCCATGAGATTTCCTCCTTTTACGATTTTCTTTTTTAAATGGCGGGAATGCTTTAAGGCCTGATTCTTTTCGCCAATGCCTTCCCGCCAGACTATAGTTTCCCGCTGTTTACCCGGGCATTATTCTACAAATTCGCCCTCTTTCATAACCAGATCATCATCCAGATAAAGTGTGGGTTTTAATATGATGCCATCCATGTGGCACTCAGCCTTATTGGTTCCTCCAAAAGAGGTATTGGTTCCAAACGCAATATGAACCGTTCCATATACCTTTTCGTCCTCCAGTATAATGCCGTTCAATATGGCAGCTTCATTGGTTCCGATTCCCAGTTCGCAGAGGGTTCCGTTCGTCTCATTCTTGAGCAGTACATCCAGGTTCTCACTCTTTTCCCCGGTTACTGACCGCAGCTTGCCGCCGGAGATAACCATATGAAGGGGCGCATCCAGCTTCCCAATTCCGACCATGGAACCATCGATTGTCATTTCTCCGTTTGAACCGTTTTCCAAAGGTGCAATATATGCTTCTCCTGATGGAAGATTCCCGCATTTTCCTGGTGCTTTATAGACACCGGGGCTTGGAACACCGTCACGGCCTTTTAAGGAAATTGTCAGAACTTTTCCGTCTTTTTCAATTCGTGCAGTATCGGCCTTTGTCAGCATCGCCGTGATCTTGTCCGTCAGTTTTTCAACCGCCGTATAATCAGCAGTCATCGCTCCCTGGCTGAACATCTCTTTCGTTATGCCGGGCATAGTCGCGATTCTTGCGCCTGCTGCCGCAGCCTGGATCCGGGCATTGGTGTGAGTCAGTGACTTGGCAGTCGGTGCAATCACGATATCTGCGCCTTTCATCGCTTCTGACACCGCCTTTGGGGGCTCCTCACCGCTTAATTTCCGTTCTTTCATCACCAGCATCATGCCTTCACACCCCAGATTTTTGGTGGCTTCATAAAGCGCTTCCCCAATCTCTTTCCGGCTGTCATCTGTCACAATTAACACAGACTCCCCGGATTTTGCATCCAGGCATGACTTCAGGACACCTTCTGCTATCTTAACTAATTCACTCATCTCTTACACCTCTCCCTGTTTTCTGATTTATTCTGCAGTATCGGTCAGTTCGGATACCACACGTGCCAACAGCGTTCTGGGCAGGACTACCATTTTCTTTGTCTTCCTGGCAAACATCTCTTTCATTTCCTGAGTATACCCGATACAATCCAGAACTATCAGGTCCGCGTCCATATTTTTCACTTCATCGGCCGCTTTTTCCAGGGTCTCCCAGTCTCCATAGGGGGACGCCGCAACGGCTTTCACATTTTTAACATAGTTCTTCCACTTTTCTTCTGTCTGCTCAATCTGGAGCGGCGACGGTGTCATACAGATAATACTGGATTTTTTGCTCATCAGAGGAACCAGTTTGTCCAGGACCTCGCAGGGATAAATCACCGGAATGTTCTTTGTCGTAAGAGTCTCCGGGAAACTTCCTGTGCAGAACATCATAATCAGCCGGCATCCCTCTTCCTCCATTTTATCCATCGCTTCCTGAAGTCTTGGAAGAATATGGCGCTCAGCGAATGTCACAGAGCTCCCGTCATTCAACCGGGATACCAGTACATAATCCCCCTCTTCCGGTGCAAATCCGGCAATCTCTTCCTTCGTAAGGCCGTCCAGTCCACCAGCCTGCACCAGTTCCACTTCTCCGTCAAATATATCCATTATATCAGCAGTAACATCCACTCTGGGAGCCTGCCCTATCGTAACTGCACCTATTTTCATCCAGCGCACCTCCTGCATTATATAGTTTCTTCGCCTTAAATTTTAAGAATATTCTGAAAACGGACCGCAAAGGGGTCTGACCCCTTTTTACTCTTCCCCCAATGTCTGCAGATGTTTCATTGGTCCGTATAGTTTCTGAATCCGTTCATATTCTTCTTCGTCATAGAATTTACACTGCCCCCGGCCAAAAGCTTTTGCTGCTTCCAGCATGAATCGCGCCGCTTCTTCTACATCTGTGGCATGGCTTGCGCCGGTTGCGCATCCTGGCACCATAGTCTCTGCGGTGATGGCAACTCCTACGACGGGAGCGTTGGTTGCCGTACATGGCTGGAGTACGCTGTTCAGGTGGTGCAGGTCATTGCCATAAGGTGTAATATCCTGGGTTGCCAGTGGAAATACATAAGGCAGCCTGCCGGTTGTGATCTGCATCAGATCCAGCAGGTCCTCGGAAGTACGCAGAATATAGCCTTCTTTTACGGTTGGCGAAATTGCGAAGCCCCTTGTGTTAATGACGCGGTTTCCTTTTGTTGTGTCCACCGACAGGATGGCATCCAGCTCGTCGGATACTTCTTCCCTGTTCACCTGGGACATCTCAACAGGAGAACCCATGAATGGTACGGGATCATGCGGCGCCGTTGGTGCGTCCGGGCAGATATGTGTGGATATAAATACATCCCCGTCCAGCACATCGCCCTTGTTCTGCATATCCAGAAGTTTTGCTGCTAAAGCAACTGCTGCCAGGGCACCATCTCCGTCTGATACAAAACCTATACGCTCCGGGCGTGCTCCGATTCCTCCCAGACGTCCGAGTAGACCGATGGTCGGCGCACTGCCGCCTTTCATCTTGCCATTGCTGCCCGGGATTCTGACCTTCAGCATATCGGTTGTCCCCTTTGGTCCCTTCAGTTCATATACGGTGATATCAGCATCCGGCTGAATCGTGCGGAGATATTCCTCCACCTTTTTTCCTGTCACATAAGTACTGTCCAGCACCTCGTAAGCATAGATAATCTGTTTCATTAACATATCCTAGTCCTCCTCTTTCTACGTCAAATACCTCTTCGCAAGCTGCGGGTTATCTGACTCTCGCGGCAGTCGCCAGGGTCAAACAAGCTTGACTTTGGCGCGTTGCCCGCGGAAATATAATTTATCATGCTGCTCTGCTTCAAAGCCGTTACCCCAGATATGAGATCAAATCCTTCCCGATCACTTTTTCGGTTTCCCGCAAAAGCTCCGGCTCAAACATCGTAGGCGCCAGCTTTAAATTCTCCCTGTTTGCGGCTATCACATAGACCTCCAGACCGATTTCCATCATTGCCGTTGTCACCGGCTCACCGCTTTTGGCATTGATCGTCATAATCAGATCAGGGAAGGTTACAAGACGTTCCCCATCCTTCTCTGCCGTTGCATACTCATTCCAGAAAGTAAGTTCACATCCGTCCACAGATGCATATCCCACATCAAATCCTCCCGTGGTTTCGATAGAAAATGTATCCACCTTCCCCTTTGCCAGAATTCTTCCACCCAGAAATTCGCACACATTTACCACGGCCGACTCCACCGAATGCTCCATGCCCTGCAAAAATGCCTTTCCTGTCTCAATCGCATGGCTGACGCCGCCCAGCGCACAGTTTTCCCGCGCATAGGAGGCCTTTACCGGATTCCTTGCCACGGCCACAAGACCGCCTGCCTCTATGGACGCCATACGCACCAGACGGGACGTACGCTCGATGGTTCCTTCAAAAAAGCATTCCACACGGCTGCCCGTCTCCGGATTGCCTCCAGCGCATGCCTGTATAGTCTTATAGTCTGCCTGTTTGTGGAGATTCATACTCCCCATCACCCCTGTAGGGTGTGCCCGTCCATTGCAGGGGGCATCAATCACAGGAAGCCCAAGTACTGCAGCCTGAAGCCACCCATTTACCGTAGCCTCTCCGCCCTGCTCATTTGTAATAATCCCGCCAATTGTAAAATCGCCGTTTTGCTTCAAAATCTCTACCGTCCTGACCAGATCCTTACCCACCATGTACTGATCGGCTGCATTGGGTGCCCCTACAAGCGAGGCTGTCAGCAGAACGTCTTCCTCATCAACAGCTTCAATGGGAAGCAGACGCAGGTCATCATATTCCACCGCAATCTCTGCAAACCTACGCCCCTTTTTTGCGTCACCGCCGCCACCGCCGCCTAAGATCGTCCCGCCGGCCAGCGCTGCATCCAGAAGCTCCCTTGTCAAACGAATTCCTCTTTTATCCACTCTCTTCACTCCTTCCTAATATTACTGCACTGAATAGTTACACTTTCTACGCTCAGAACCTCCGAAAAAACTGTTCATTTCAAAAATAAGCCAATGCAAATATCCCCTACATTGGCCCTTTCTATCAGTATATCACTTCAGACTGCTAAAGTCCTTATTCACCGGTACCGAATCTCCGCGCCTCCTTTTGTGCACGGTGCACAATCACATATATTCCTTCATTCTGCACGCAAAGCCCAGCTCATCCAGTTGGCCTGCATCACTCAGATCACATCCCAGTACCTGCTCGATCTGATGCAGACGGTAAGACATCGTATTTCGGTGAAGATACAGCTTTTCCGCCGCCAGCTTCCGGGAACCACGGCACGAAGACAGCATCTCCAGCGTCTCCGTCAGATGGCTTTCATGCTCCCTGTCGTAGATTTCCAGCGCCGCCAGCTTTTCCTGTACGAACGCCCGCACCTCCTGCTGCTGCGCCATATGCATCATAATCAGCTCATATCTTAACTTTTCTGCCCAAAGTACACTCTCAGGCAGTCCCTTCTTCTCCCGGATGTAAAATACATCCTTTACATCCTTATACACATCTCCCAGCTCCATATAATCATAAAACTGCCGCGATATTCCGGCCACCACGCGGTACTTCAGCATATCACAGATCTTTTCCACCATCATAAAACAAAGACTGCCGGCTTTTTCCGCCTCCGCATCCTTCATAATACAAATATACTGGTACTGGCGCACAATACCGGCTCCCCAGATCCCTGCCTGCTCCATCGCACCTTTCATCATCTGATAAATGCTTTCCATATCCTTTTCCTGGGCCGCGGCCATACGCGGGTTCTGTTTTGCCTGTATCAAAATCATGCGGAGGGGCGGAAAGGGCCAGTTCAAAGAATTCACCCGCTGCTCTGCTTCCTCCGCCTGTGTAATTTTACCGGTCTGCAGATCCAGAAAAAGCTTCCCATTCATTTCCATCTGGCTGTATGTACCCATCTGATACCGGCTGGACAT
Organism: Faecalicatena fissicatena; assembly: GCA_001028025.1. GTDB lineage: Bacteria > Bacillota > Clostridia > Lachnospirales > Lachnospiraceae > Faecalicatena > Faecalicatena fissicatena_A. Next base: position 21,802 of record LDAQ01000080.1, read on the forward strand.
CTCAAGCTGATTTCTCGCCTCCACGATAGCCGTCATAACCGGATAGACAACCTCTATAAATCCCACATCATTGTTCAGGAAAAAAAGCGGGATCTCACATTCATCCGCCAACTCCAGCGCCTCCCGGGGAAATTCATCGAAAAAGCGCGTCTTAATCGCAAGCGCGGACGCATTGACCTCCCGCAGATCCCGGATCAGATTCAGCAGCGCCTTCTTGTCATTGCGGATTGCATAGCCTGTCGTAATCACCAGCAGATTCTCCCGGAGCCAGGGTTTAATATCCGGCTGTTCCATCATATCGTAGAACTCCACGATCCGGTCCAGGCCGCCTCTGCCTGCGACCAGTGCGGCAAATCTGTTTTTCCATAACGCTTCTATATCACGTACTCTGATTTTCATCCGTACTCCTTTTAACACAAATAATTTTCAAACATTAAAGCGCCGTAATCAAAAATAGCAGGGGCAGCGTCACCATACAGAGCAGCGTCGTCACCACTACCGCCGCTGAAGTATACTCTTCGTTCAGATGATACTGGCTGGCAAGCATACTGGAAGACGTCATAGAAGGCGCTCCGGTAATCAGCATCAGTAAAAGACTCTCTGTCTGCGGCAGAAAGCGGGATGCTATGGCATACACGATCACGGGCACCACCAAAAGCTTGGATGCCGCAAGAAGCAGCACTGATTTATATTTTAAAATGCCGCCAAACTCCATCAATCCAATGCTGCACCCCAGATAAATCAGCCCCCAGCTGTAACTTGTATCTCCTACCGAGGTCACTACATCCGTAATCAGTGACGGGACAGGAATTGAAAATGTAGTCAGCACCAGGCCTATTAAAATAGAAATAAAAATAGGATTACCGGCCACCCTTTTCCACGGATTTTCTTTTTTCCCGCTACGGCCCAGAAACAGTGACAATCCCAGTGTCCAGACAACCGTCGTATCCACAACCGAACAGATCGGGATATACTTGTCCCCTCCCGCTTCTCCAAATAACGCCATAATCAGCGGGATGACCAGGAATCCAAAATTACCGCCCACCATACAGCCGCGGTACACATTCTTTATGGATTCAGGCAGTTTGAAGATCCGGCTCACCAGAATCCCCGTACATGCCAGCAGTAAATAGGCACCAATCTGCCACAGCACGATCCGGCCATAATGGATCAGCGAGAACACTGTCGTGTGATTCTCCCAGATCAGAGAAATGACCAGCGCCGGAAGAACTACCTTAATTAAAAAGCCGGAAATAGAAGGCATTGCCTCTTTTTTCACAACCCCCAGCCTGGCCGCCGTAAAACCAATCAGTACCAGAAGCAAAAAACCTCCCATTTTGGGCAGAACAATCCAAAAATACTCCATAACAGCAAAACTCTCTTTCCTATTTTATCAAATGAATGCGTAAAAACCCTCTCTGAAGTTCACTTTACTACAATCCCCGTCCCGCTTCAATGAAAAACCCTTACTTTTCTTTTACTTTTTTTGCACATGTGGTATACTAAATGCTGTCAGGATGCCTCAAAAGACATCCCGTAACACATGCCCTTCGGGCAGACGCGCAGACAAGCTGCGAAATTAAGGTATTTATTTAAGGAGACTATTATGAGTACGCAGAATCTTACATTGCTGACTGACCTGTATGAGCTTACCATGATGCAGGGTTATTTTGAAACTCAGGAAAATGAAACCGTTGTGTTCGATGTGTTCTTCCGTGACAATCCCAATAAAAGCGGATATTCCATTATGGCAGGGCTCGAACAGGTGATAGATTATATTAAGAACCTGAACTTTTCCTACGAAGACGTGGATTACCTGAGGGGACTGGGCATATTCACCGAGGATTTCCTGCATTATCTGAGCGGGTTCCATTTCAGCGGAAGTATTTACGCTATCCCGGAGGGAACTGTTATCTTCCCGAAAGAACCTCTGGTAAAGGTAATCGCACCTATTATGGAGGCCCAGCTTGTTGAAACTGCGATTTTAAACATTATCAACCATCAGAGCCTGATTGCAACGAAAACCTCCCGCGTCGTTTTCGCGGCTCAGGGCGATGGTATCATGGAATTCGGACTGCGCCGAGCCCAGGGACCAGATGCTGGCCTGTACGGTGCAAGAGCGGCCATAATCGGCGGCTGTGTCGGCACCTCCAATGTGCTGGCCGGCAAGCTGTTTGACGTTCCCATCATGGGGACGCACGCACACAGCTGGATCATGAGTTTCAAAGACGAATACACGGCATTTAAAGAATATGCAAAATTATACCCCAACGCATGCACTCTGCTTGTGGACACATACGACACGCTGAAATCCGGTGTTCCCAACGCCATCCGGGTGTTCCGGGAGCTGCGTGAGGAGGGAATCCACCCCAAATCATACGGAATCCGCCTGGACAGCGGTGACCTGGCATACCTTTCCAAGGAAGCCCGCAAGATGCTGGATGTAGCCGGGTTTACAGACGCAGTCATTGCCGCATCCAACGATCTGGACGAGATGCTGATCCATGACCTGAAGATGCAGGGTGCCGCCATTACATCCTGGGGCGTGGGCACCAACCTGATCACCTCCAAGGACTGCCCGTCCTTCGGCGGTGTGTACAAACTTGCCGCGATCCAGAACGCAGAAGGCGAATTCGTGCCCAAAATCAAGATTTCGGAGAATACAGAGAAAATCACAAATCCAGGCAACAAAACAATCTACCGTGTATATGATAAAGAGACGGGCAAGATACGGGCCGATCTGATCTGTTTTGCCGATGAAAAATATGACACATCCGAGGAGCTTTTATTGTTCGATCCCATTGCAACCTGGAAGAAAACAAGGCTCCCCGGGGGCAGCTATACAATGAGGGAGATCTTAAAACCCATATTCATACACGGTGAATGCGTATACACTTCACCGACGGTCATGGAGATTGCCCAGTACTGCCGTCAGGAAAAAGAGACCCTCTGGGTTGAAACAAAACGTCTCTTCTACCCACACCGGGTATATGTGGACTTGTCCCAAAAACTTTATGACACAAAAGCGGGCCTGTTAAATGAGCTAAGCAGGTAGACAAAAGAACAGATAATAACAGCAGGCAGATACAAAAAAGTTCTGCCTGTTGCCAATCTATGCTGCTGTATGATTGACATTTACATCTGCCAGAGGGGACCGATTCTGTCTCCCTGAACAGAACTTGCAGATCAGACAGGTGCAGTGAATAAGCAGACCTTGATATAAAACGAATTAAAAGGAGATTTTTGAAATGAAGATTATAGTATTAGCCGGCGGCTTAAGCACAGAGCGTGATGTATCCCTTTCTTCCAGTGCAGGTATCTGCAAAACATTGCTGGAGAAGGGGCATGACGCCTTTCTGCTGGACGTTTTTCTCGGTTTTCCATACAATCCCGCTCATCTGGACGAGGTCTTTACCCTTCCAGGACACGGACTTGAGATTGCTAAGAACATCAGCACCACCGAACCGGACATTGAAGCAGTCAAAGCTTCCCGTCCTGACCAGTCCGACTGCTTCCTTGGCCCCAATGTGATTGAATTGTGCCGCATGGCAGATATCACTTTCCTGGGACTCCACGGAGGAGAGGGGGAGAATGGAAAACTCCAGGCCACATTCGACCTGCTCGGAATCAAATACACCGGACCGGATTCTCTCGGCTGTGCCGTGGCGATGGACAAAGGCTTTACCAAACAGATCTTCCTGCAGACAGGAATTGACACGCCAGCCGGAGTCAGCCTTCACAAAAAAGCGGCTGAAAAATCTCTGGAGGCCCTGGGCCTGAAGCTCCCGGTTGTTGTGAAGCCCTGTTCCGGCGGTTCCAGTATTGGAGTCTATATTGTAACTACACAAAGTGAATACGAAGAGGCTCTGAGCAGTTCTTTCCGCTATGAAGACGAGGTTGTGATTGAAGAGTATATCAAAGGAAGAGAATTTGCCTGCGGAATCATAGACGGCGAGGCCCTTCCTCCTATCGAGATCATCCCGAAAACAGGATTCTTCGATTATGCCAACAAGTATCAGGCCGGTGCCACTGAGGAAGTCTGCCCTGCCGATATTGACGAAGATACTGCAGACCGGATGATGGAACTTACCGTGAAAGCCTATCGTGCCCTGAAGCTGAATGTTTACAGCCGTGCCGATTTTCTCCTGGACAGCAGGGGAAACCTCTACTGCCTGGAGGTAAACACACTGCCCGGCATGACAGCCGCAAGCCTGTTACCCAAAGAAGCAAAAGCGTCCGGTATTGAATACGGCGATTTATGCGAACTGATTATCCAAAAATCCCTGGAAGCAAGATACCAGTAAAGGACGGTACGTACGATGAAAAATATGACATTGAAGGAAATCGCCGTTGCATGCGGCGGAATCTATTATGGTGATGACGAAAACTATTACAAAGAGGTAACAGGCGTTACCATAGACAGCCGCAAGATCCAGAAGGACTGTCTTTTCATAGCGATCCGCGGTGCCCGGGTGGACGGCCATATGTTCATCCCCCAGTCCATCCATGACGGAGCGCTGTGTGCTGTTTCAGAAAAAAGGATTGAGAGCGCATCTTATCCCTATATCATGGTAAACTCCTGCGCCCAGGCGCTGAAGGACATTGCGGAACATTACCGCCGCTCTCTCCGGCTGAAGGTGGTGGGAATCTCCGGAAGTGTAGGCAAAACAAGTACAAAAGAAATGATCGCCTCGGTACTGGGACAGAAATACAATGTCCTGAAAACCGAAGGCAATTTCAACAACGAGATCGGACTGCCGCTCACAATCTTCAACATACGCGAGGAACACGAAGTGGCTGTTCTGGAAATGGGCATCAGCGATTTTGGTGAGATGGAACGCCTTGCAAAAATGGCCCGCCCCGATGTCTGCGTGCTGACAAATATCGGATGCGCCCATCTGGAGCAGCTGAAATCCCGAGAAGGCATTCTGAAAGCCAAAACGGAAATGTTCCTCTATATGAATCCGAAAGGGGATATTATCCTCAACGGCGATGATGACATGCTGGCTTCTGTCACCCCGGCAAACCATATAGAACCTGTCTTTTTCGGTCTCGATCCTGCCCTGGCATACAGCGCCGGAGATATAGAAAATCTGGGATTAAAAGGGACTTCCGCTCTCTTTCACACTCCCGATTCCGAATTTGGCGCCCATATCTCCATCCCCGGTGCACACATGGTATATAATGCTCTGGCTGCCATCGCCGTCGGACGGGTTCTCGGCATGAATGACGGGGAAATCCGGCAGGGCATTGAGTCTTTAGTGCCGCTTGCAGGGCGGAACAATCTGATTGAGACAGAGTTCCTTACGATCATCGATGACTGCTACAATGCCAACCCGGCCTCCATGAAGGCTTCCCTGGATGTGCTGAGCAAAGCAAAAGGGCACACGGTGGCCATACTTGGAGACATGTTTGAGCTGGGGCCAAAAGCACATGAAATGCACTGCGAAACAGGGGAGTTTGCTGCCGAAGCCGGCATCGACGAACTCATCTGCATCGGTTATCTTTCCGAGGACATTGCCAGAGGAGCCGTCTCTGCCAATCCGGAGATGGAAGTGCATCACTTTGACACCAAAACAGAATTTCTGGATCATATAGATACCCTGATAAACAAAGATGATACAATCCTCGTGAAAGCCTCCCATGCCATGGAGTTTCCAGAGATTGTGGAAATACTGAAAAAGAGGTAATTATGGAATACGAAATGCTCGTGCTGGATCTGGACGGCACATTGACCAATTCCAGAAAAGAAATTACAGAACCTACACGTAACGCCCTGATCAAGATTCAGGAAGAGGGAAAGAAGGTCGTTCTGGCAAGCGGCCGGCCCATCAACGGGGTGCTTCCGCTGGCAAAGGAACTGCATCTGGACCGGTTCGGCAGCTACATCCTGTCCTACAATGGGGCCCGCATTACCCGCTGTTCAGACGAGGAAGTGATCTACAGCAGAACGCTTCCCCCGGAGATTATACCTGTGGTTTATGAGATTGCCGTCTCCTTTCCCGGCCTGGATATCCTGACCTATGAAGAAGACAGTATACTGTCCGGTATATCCTCCAATGAATTCACACAGCAGGAATCTTTTATTAACAAAATGCCTGTGAAAGAGATTCCCAACTTTGTCGGGTATCTGGATTTCCCGGTCAACAAGCTGCTGATCACAGGAGAACCTTCCATCGTTGAGAAAGCGATGGCAGCCTTGAAAAAGCGCTTTCATACATTTCTGAATATTTACCGGTCAGAGCCCTTCTTTCTGGAGATTATGCCCCAGAAGATCGATAAGGCCTATTCCCTGCAGAAGCTTCTAAACAGCATCGGACTGACTGCCGATCAGATGATATGCTGCGGGGATGGCTATAACGATGTATCCATGATAGAATATGCCGGCCTCGGCGTAGCCATGGAAAATGCCCAGAGTGTTGTTAAAGATACCGCCGACTTTATTACCCGCTCTAATGACGATGACGGAATCCTCCATGTGATAGAAAAATTTATGGCCGGGAGCACCTGTAAGTCATGCCCGGCAATATAATGAATTCCTAAAGTCATCCTACAGCTCATCTCCTGAGGCCGGCTCCGCAGGAAACTGTAAAATAGAGTTTCGCTTGCGAAACTCGCGCCTGCGGCGGCCGCACCGCGGCATCTACATCTTACGCCGCAGTGCGCATCCCCCGGAGGGATTTTATCTTATAGGCGTAATTTCCTATAAGATAAAATAATGATTCATAGAAAAATGAGGCAGATCAAATGGAATTGAAAACTTTTTATGAAAATTTAGGAGCAGATTACAATATTGTTTTACGGAGACTCTTAAGAGAATCTTTGATCTATAAATATCTGAATATGCTGATAAAAGATCCTTCTTTTGAAACTCTGCAAAACGCAGTCGAATCCGAAGATTTTGAAGAGATTTTCAGAGCGGCTCATACGATCAAAGGAATGGCTCTGAATCTGGAACTGCCTCCCCTTGCTGCTGCCGCCTCAGATTTAACGGAATATTTAAGATACATAACCTCCGGGGAAGCAGATATATCTGTTGTAAAAGAAAAATATGAGAAAATCAGGAATGAATATGAAACTGTCCGGAAACTGATGGAATAATTCCGATAAGCTGAAGGAGCAAGCGAATGACAAGTACAGAACAAAAGAAAACCATTTTAATTGTGGATGATGCGGAACTAAACCGCGCTCTCCTGTCCGATATACTGCAGGAGGATTATAATATAATCGAAGCGGCCGACGGAACAGAAGCCATTGAGATTCTGAAAAAGAACGATGCATCCATTTCCCTGATTCTGCTCGATATTTTAATGCCCAGGATGTCGGGGTTCGATGTTCTGACAATTATGCAGAAGAACCACTGGCACGAAACGATTCCTGTAGTCATTATTTCATCTGAAAATTCCATGGAATATATTGAAAAGGGCTACGAATACGGTGTTGTCGATTATATCAGCCGCCCGTTCGACTCTAATATCGTACTGCAGCGTGTGAAAAACACCATCATTCTTTACTCAAAGCAAAAAGAACTGGAAGGTCTCGTAAAGGAGCAGATGCTTGAGAAAGAGAGCAATAACGCTCTTATGATCAATATTCTCAGTACGATCGTGGAATTCCGTAATGGTGAATCAGGGCTCCATGTCATACGCATACGCATTATAACCGAGATTCTCCTCGAAGCACTGCGGAAGCGCTATCCGGAATATGCGATCGATGAATCCCATATTGCACTGATCTCCAATGCAGCCGCACTGCACGATATCGGAAAGATTGAGATACCCGAAGAAATCCTGAATAAACCGGGTAAACTCACCGTGGAAGAATTTGAGATCATGAAAACTCATTCTGCACGCGGAGAACAGATGCTGAATGAACTTCGTTTCGGAAGTGATGAGGAGCTGGTGAGATATGCAAGGCAGATCTGTCGCTGGCATCATGAGCGATGGGACGGCAACGGATATCCCGATCATCTTAAAGGCGACGAGATTCCAATCGCAGCCCAGATTGTTTCCGTGGCGGATGTTTACGATGCATTGGTAAGTGAGCGCGTCTACAAGCCTCCGTACACACATAAACAGGCCATGCAAATGATATTGAACGGGGAATGCGGCATGTTTAACAGCAAACTGATCGTTTGTCTCACGGAAGTTGATACATATCTGGAGACGGCTGTCAGTCTGAGGAGCCATGATCCCGCACATATATTTAATATCAACCAGCTCTCCCAGGAGCTGTTCCAGAAAAAAGGCGTTAAGCTGTCAGACCGCACGCTGTTCCTTCTGGAGCAGGAGCGGACCAAATATCAGTTTATAGCCTCTTTGTCCAAAGATGTTTTATTCGAATATGATTTCAGCACGGACACCGTTCTGTTCTCAGAAAAATGCCGGGAAGAATTTAATTTTCCTTCTATCATAACGGATTTTGTGGAAAAGAACAGATTATATGGAGTGATTAGTGAAAAGGATTTTCAGGATTTGATAACACGAATAGAATCTACTACGTCGGCCGCCCCTGTCTTTCAGAAGAGGCTGCTGCTGTCCACCATCAGCGGGACACAGGAATGGTATGAATTTATCGGCCGGACTCTTTGGGCTGACAATGACGGGAATGAAGAACTTTACAGCTGCGTTGGCCGTATTGCACGTTCCCAGTCCGGAAGTAATCTGGCCATGCAGGAACTTGCCCAACGGGATGCGCTTACTAACCTTTATAATCAGGGTACTGCCCGGAAAATCATATCACAGACCATAAGCACCGATCCCCGGACAACCGGTCTCATGGTTATGTTTGATCTGGATAACTTCAAAAAACTGAATGAGCGAAACGGACATTTATTCGGAGATCAGATATTGAAGCATATCGCCCGAATCTCCGAGAATAATATCCGGAAAAAGGATATCTGTTCACGGATCGGGGGAGACAGATTCCTGCTCTACTTCGGTGAACTCTTTTCCGAAGAATTTGTATATCCATACTGCACCACCCTCACCAGGGCCCTGACACAAAAGTATAAAGATTCCGAATATACGGTCAGCATGGGGGCAGCCTTATATCCACAGGACGGAACTACCTATGAAGAACTCTTCCGGCATACAAAAGAGGCACTGGAAACCTCCAAGCGCCGGGGAAAAAACTGTTTTACCCGTTATCGGGATGCTCATTCCAGGCAGGAGCCTTTTCCGGAAGCTGTGCCAGAATGATAGCGGCAAATACCAGTGCGCACCCGAACAGCTCTTTTACTGAGAGTGTTTCATGTATAATCAGCCAGCCGGTAAGTGCTGCAAATACGGATTCCAGGCTTAATATAAGAGAAGCCACTGTGGGATCCGTATTTTTTTGTGCAATAATCTGCAGAGTATAAGCGACACCGCAGGACAAAACTCCCGCATAAAGAAGCGGCAGATACGCGTCCAGGATACTCCCAAGGTCCGGTTTTTCTGACACAAACATAGGCACAGCACAGAGAATTCCGCAGATAAAAAACTGGATGCAGGAAAGCTTCACCCCATCTGCCTTTGGTGAATAGTAATCAATAATCAGAATATGTAATGAAAAAACAAAAGCACAGATAATCATCAGAACATCCCCATAAGAAATGGAAAAGCCCTCTTTTATACATAAGAAATACATCCCCACAACGGCCAGTCCAACGCTGAACCAGATCTTTCCCCCTGCCTTTCGTCCAAGAAAAAGCCCGAGAACAGGTACAATTAAAATATACAGGGCAGTAATGAAACCAGCCTTCCCGGCACTTGTATACACAAGCCCGATCTGCTGCAGTGAACTCGCCACAGCCAGCGCAAGCCCGCAGAACAAGCCGCCTATCCAGAGAGTCTTACTGCTTTTTTTAGCCTCTGCCCGCTGTTCCTCTGTCTCCGCCGTCTTTTTCTTTCTTCCCATAACCCAGATCACAGGAAGCAGTACAATCCCGCCCAGAAAACACCGCAGCGAGTTAAACGTAAACGGTCCGATATAATCCATCCCCACACTCTGCGCCACAAAAGCACTCCCCCAGATCAGGGCAGTCAGCACAAGCATGACATTGTTCTTAAACTTCTGATTCACCATAATTCTCATCCTTTTCTACAAAATAATACATGGTAAAGTATAACATTCCCCTCCACATATTACCAGACGGAATTTTTAGGGCAGCGGGGGGAGGTTGTATAGAAGGGGCCGCCGCGCGGGATTCGGAGATGGGGGGCCGGGGTGCGGGCGAAGAATGGGTAAGCGCCTAAATAAAATCTCCGATGAAACGGGGGACACCGCGAACACTCAGAAAAAGCCCTGATGGCTTTTTCCTGCGGGTTCGCTCGATTCCCGAACTTGTGGTTCGGGAATCGGTCCCTGTTTCATCGGAGATTTTATTGAAGGCGCTTATCCCATTCTTCTGGACGCACCCCGGCCCCCCATCTCCGAATCCCGCGCGGCTTGGTGCATCATGACGGAACTGCACGCTGTTATGGAGGGATTCCGGACGGGAGAGACGGATTGAGCTGTATTGGTGAAACTTGGGTTGCTGCAGCAAGCTACAGAATAAAATATTACTGTTTCTGTATATTTTCGTAGGCATACATTCATATATTCCTACTCTTCATGACCAATTACTGAAGTCCCTATATTTCCTATGCCTTCCCCAGCCAAGAATTCTCCCGCATAGCCCCTCCCGATCCACACAGGCGTCCCCCCTCTACAGCAACAGTTTTTTTAGGGAATGGATGTATTTTTCTATGTTTTCTTCCTGCAGGCAGTAGTATACTTTCCCATCTTTTTTCTGGACTGTTACGAGTCCGCTGCTCATGAGGATGTTCATATGGTGTGAGGTTGTGGAGGGGGACAGGTTCAGGGCTTCAGCCAGTTCCAGATTGTATTTGCTGGACTCCTTGAGTGAACAGAGGATGTCCAGTTTGCTTTTATCAGCAAAGGATTTGGACTGTCGGATAAGTTCCTCTTTTATGCTGTCGGCTGCCGCTTCGTTTTTTTCCAGATCTTCGTTCAGGATACCCTGATAGCAGTGTGAATACAGGACAACCTGCAGCATGGGAAATACAAGTGTTGCGTATATAACAGGATTGTCGCTGCAGGTGTTGACCAGCTGCATGAACTCGCTGTTGTTGTATCTTGCAAGACGCTTCAGCAGCTTCTCTAAGGGTTTTGCCACGCTTGCCCGGGCTTTTTCGAATGCGGACATATTGAGGCGCACAGTTTCAAAGAGCTGTGTAAACCAGTAGTCGGGCCTTCGCAGAAGATCCAGGACATACCATTTTTCTTCACTTTTTAAATCCGCGTTATCTAAAAAGTCCAGCATGGACTTTTCATCCGGAAGCTGGGGCATGTCTTTGATATCGGGCAGCTGGGCGTGCTCGATGGTATCTGTTATGTAGAATGCAATAAAGCTCCTTAGCCTCATGGGATCCAACGGCTCATTTTCTTCCAGGTATTTTCGATTCTCAACCGCCATGGTAAGGACCATTAAGAATAACTCCTGCGAAGAGTTCTGGAAAAAGAAGTCCTCTGAAGGCGTCTCTACCCTGTACTTCAAAAAAGTCTCCACATACTTCTCCACGATTTTCAAATGCTTGTTATAAAATGTTTCTCCGTCTATCCCGTAATCATCCATTGCCTTTATAGTCTCTGTTTTCCAGTCTCCGCCATGGGCGATAGTAAGAAGACCCAGTATTTCAAATACCGGATCCAGTTCGTTATAAATCTCGATGCTCATAGAATTCCTCCGTCCCCTGTTTCATGCATATAGAATAGCATATCATAGCTCAAAAGTGCAAGTCTGCGGAACTTAGGAGCGAGCTTTAGTTTCGGGAACGGGTGGGGACGCTAAAAAACCGGGAAGCCTGCCCCCTGCCGTGAGCATATATGCCCTTTTAAAAATCCGCTCCGTTTACGTAAGAGGCCCTAAAGGAACAAACAGAGAAAATGGCGGTCCAGCGGCATGCAGCCCGAAATTCGATAATTTCGGGCCTTAGGCCGCTTCAGAATTTGCCGTGAAACGGCAAATTCTGCCCGCCATTTTCTCTGTTTGTTCCTTAAGGGCCTCTAACGTAAACTCTAGGACTTTTAAAAGGGCATATATGCTCACGGCAGGGGACAGACTTCCCGGTTTATTAGCTGGTGCATCCAATCGGTAGGTAAGCTCATTTGCCGGGGAGGCTCCGAACCGTGGCAGCGTATTAATTCGTCTGGTGGAACGTAGAAGTAATGGTAGATGACTAATAAATATAGCAGCTATGTTTTGCAAATATAGGAAGAATATGCATATTGCTGTATAAGTTTATCTCATGCATTCTTCAAACGATTAAAACCTTCTACTTTCTCATGAACTGGAGCTACATTGTAACATCCAGCGAATTAATACGCTGCCACGGTCCGGAGCCTCCCCGGCAAACAAGCTTACCTACCGATTGGATGCACCAAGCGAAATGAATGGATCGCCGCAAGCCTCCCAAGTGCACACATGCCGTTTTGAAGTGCTAAAGCGGACCTTAGAAATTCCTGGAAGCCGCCAGCCGGGAAAGTGGGGAAATTTTGTGATCACCGAATCACAAAATTAGCTGACCCAGCGCGAGAAATCTTCAGATTTCTCACGATGTGTCAGCTGTGCCCCACTTTCCCGGCTGTCGGCTTCCTGGAATTTCTTAGGTTCGTGTCCGCACATCAAAACGGCATGTGTGCACTTGGGAGGCTTGCGGCGATCCATTCATTTCGCGTCCCCATCCGTCCCCAAGTCTAAAGCTTGTCCCCAGCTCAAAACATTTTGTAAACCGGCTCCAATGCATAATAGCTGGCATCGAATATTTTTTTCATCTTGCCATAAACCGCCTGGTTATCCGCGTTTGGTGTATACTCTTTCTGAAACTTCAGAAAGCGGGTGATCTCATCGAAGCCGCTGTAGACACCGGCGCCCACGCCTGCTGTGACGGCAGCGGCTATGGAAGTCGCTTCCTCTACATGGTCCGGGGTGCGAAGCTTTGCCGCAAATACATCGGAAAGTATCTGGCACACCACATCGCCTTTTGCACCGCCGCCCGTCAGAATCAGCGACTCTGCCGGAAGGTATTTTCGGTAGGAAGCCAGGATCAGTTCAAGATTGTATGCCACGCCCTCGATCACCGCGCGGAGATAATCTTCCCTTGTATGATGCATTTTAATGCCGAGAAATGCCCCGCTCGTCTCTTCATTCCAGCGCGGACAGCGTTCTCCCAGCATGTAGGGAAGGAAAAGCAGTTCCTTGGCCCCTGCCGGGGACTTCTCGATCATGGCGTTCAGTTCGCTGTATGGTTTTCCCGGTTCCAGCAGCCCCCGTATGTAGGAGTAAGAGCTTCCGGCCGCCTGCATGGCTCCGCAGGGCATGTATTTTCCGGGAATGATATTGGCAAAGCAGAAGAAAATCTTGTCATCGTCCAGAAATTTTTCTTTTGTTGTTCCACCGATCCACGCGGAAGTTCCGAATGTTGCAAACAGCTCATCATCATGGATACATCCGGCTCCCACCGCGGCACAGGGACCGTCCCCACCGCCGCAGATAACAGGAGTTCCTTCGCACAAACCGGTTGCCGCTGCAGCTTCTTTCGTTACATTTCCAATAATATCGGTGGAATGGTGCAGCTCGGGGAGCAGACTGCGGTTAATGCCCGAGGCCTCCAGGATCTCGTCTGACCAGCAGAAATTTTCCAGATCCAGGGCGTTGGTGCCTGATGCATCCGAATAATCCGTGGCAAATTCACCCGTCAGCCGGAAAAGAATATAGTCCTTGGCCTGGAGAGATCTGCTTGCCTTCTGATAGACCTCCGGTTCATTGTCCTTCAGCCACATGATCTTCTCAAGGGTATAGCTGGGGTTCAGGCGATGGCCGGTCAGTTCATACATCCGGTCAAACCCAATCTCCCGGTTCAGGTGCTCCGTTTCTTTTACTGCACGCTGGTCCGCCCAGATAATAGACGGACGCAGGGGCTTTCCCTCCCCGTCCACCAGCAGGCAGCCCTGCATCTGTGCGGAAAAAGAGATCGCAATCACATCTGCCTTTTTGATCTCCTCCATAACGTTTTTCGTTGCCCTGCAGACTGCGGACCACCAGTCTTCCGGGTTCTGTTCGGCACAGTTCTTTCCGAAAAAATGTACATCATAGGGAATGGTACAGCTTTTCACAAAACGCCCATCCGTATTGAACAGCGTCGCCTTGTTTCCTGATGTGCCCAGATCATGGGCAATGATATATTGAGCCATAGAAACTCCTCCCCGCATCCTTAGAATTCATAAATCCTCTTATCCCCGTATGTCGCTTCCCAATCAGCCGCAAAACCTGCAATTGCGGAATCAATCATCGGGTTCTCCACCATCTGTGTGTAGAGTTCCGGAGATACCGTAACTGCCTGGGCGCCTGCCATCAGGGAATCCATGATCTGTTGTGTATTTTTAAAGCTGGCTGCAACGATCTTTGTCCTAATGTTATTATGCTCAAACAGCCATGCCATATCGGCGATTGCCTTTTTACTGTCCACATTCATATTGTTCATACGGTTAAAGTAAGGCGCCACATAGTCCGCACCTACTGAGGCTGCAAGCATGGCCTGCTGCGGCATATAGATCGCGGTAGCAGTCACTTTATATCCTCTGGATTTCAGCACTTTTATCGTTTTGATTCCCTCTTCGTTCGTCGGGACCTTGATGTAGGTATCTTTTCCCAGCCGGTCAGTCAGGGTCTCTGCCTCTTTTAGCATCTCCTCGCAACTGCTTCCTGTCACCTGTACGTGAAGCTGTTTATCCCCAATGATACTGCGGATTTCCAGAAGGAGCGGGAAAAATTCAGCCTTCTCCCTTGCCAGTATGGTTGGATTGGAAGTAACCCCTGTAATGTCATAAATGTCGTTGTACCTGCGGATGTCTTTCAGATTCGCTGTGTCCAGTATAATTTCCATGATTATTTCTCCTTTTTTATATGATGATTCATTAAATTGTTGCCTTTATAATATGAATGCCATGATCCACAAGATCATCCAGTGCGTCGTCCGGCAGGCCGGAATCTGTGATCAGATACTGCACTTCTTCCAGAGAACAAAGTGCGACGATTCCCTGTCTTGCAAACTTGGCTGATTCGGTAATAATGACGATCTCTTCTGCATTGTCCGCCATATTTTTTAATGTTTCCACCCGGAGATGGTTGTCTCCGGTAAATCCGTTTCCGGGCCGGTACCCGTCCGTGCCTGCAAAGAAACGCTTCACATGAAAGGCCTGAGCCGTTAATTTTGTAATCGGGCCCACAACGGACTGAGAGTCAGCCTGATAGTCTCCCCCAAGCAGAACCAGATGTACATTTGGTCGTTTACCTATGTACTCTGCCATAAAGGTGGAATTTGTGATTATGGTCACATTCTCCTTTGTCCGGCTGATCTCATCTGCCAGGAGAATGCAGCAGGAGCCGGATTCAATCATAACCGTATCTCCATCCGTTACCAGTGATGCGGCTGCCTTCGCAAGCTGAATCTTTGTAGAATGGTTCACCGCAAGTCTGCGCTTCATATTACTTTCGTCATTCAGGATTGCATGTCCCTGTTCTCTTTGCAGCAGCCCACGCTCCTCCAGCTCATTCAAATCCTTACGTACCGTCACAAGGGAAACCTGACACTGCTCTGCAAGTGCGGTGACCTCACATCTCCCTTTTTCGCTTAATATTTCCAATATTTTAGACTGTCTTTCTTCGACTTTTCCCATAAGAGTCTCCATTTCTTTCGAACGAAATATATTAATATTACGTTTGTAGATATATTATATTACGCATTCCTGTTCTAGTCAACCAAATTCCATCAATTCTATATACATAAAATATATTTGACATATTTAGAATTATATAGTACTCTGTTATTAAGAAATATATTTCAGCATCGTCAAAAATTACATAATACAAAAAAGGAGTCTGTTTATGCGCTTATTTAAGAAAAAGGACCGCGCCCTGCTGGCAGGGGCTGTCGTTATCGGGGGAATCAATGCTGCCCTTGCGGCTTTCATATCCATACTGCTGCAAAAAATTATTGATACAGCCACCCAGAAAGATCTGGACGGCTTTTCCCAATTGTTTATCATCGTGCTGATCTATCTGGCTGCACTGGGAATTATGGGATTTCTGGAGGCATACATAGGAAAACTGCTGCTTCGCAATGTATCCCGGCATCTGCGGGATGACATCTTCCAGGGAGTCATCACAAAGGAGCCTGTTGATTATACTTCCCGCAACACAGCGGACTATCTCTCCGCACTGGTCAACGACGTGAAGCTGGTGGAAGAAAATTATCTGATTCCACTCATGCTCTGCTCCCAAATGGTTGTCCTGTTCCTGACAACGCTTGGAATACTGTTTTATTTAAGCCCGGCCATCACAGGTATCCTGCTGCTTTTCCTGATCCTCATGTTCCTGATCCCCGCGCTGCTCGGAAAAAAGATGCAGAAAAAGCAGGATGCATATTCCGAAAAGCTGGCTGAATTCACCGCCAGGGCCAAAGATTACCTGAACGGCTATGAGGTCATCCGCGGTTACAGCATGCATTCATTTATTTTTAGGAAATACCGTACCATCAACAAAGAAACAGCAAAAAAGAAATTTTCCGCGGACACTCTGCTGGCCGTCAATGAATGTATATCAGATATACTCTCTTCCCTGAGTGTGATTGTTATCGTATTCGTGGCGGCATATTTGCTGCTGAGAGGACAGATCACCATGGGCACACTGCTGGCCCTCATTCAGCTGAGCAGCATGTTTGTTACTCCTGTGGTTATGCTGATGCAGAATATTCCAAAGGTCACCAGCATGAAGCCGGTCCTGGAGCACCTTGCCGAATTGACAGAAACAGGCAGACAGCTGCCTTTTGCTGCCATCGAAACCCCTCACGAAACCGGTCAGGAAGCACTTCAAAACATAGAGCATGCAGCTGCCCAGGGCCCTGCCGCTTTCCAGGATGCCCTGGTCTGCCATAATGTCTCATTCTCTTATCAGGATGGCCCGGAAGTATTAACAGATTTGAGCCTCTGCATCGAGGCCGGAAAAAAATATGCACTTCTGGGTGAAAGCGGCTGTGGTAAATCAACGTTGATAAAGCTTCTTACCGGATATTCCAAAGATTTTCAGGGGGACATCTGCTATGACGGACGGTCTGTGACAGATTTTTCCCAGGCCGAACTGAACCGTCTTGTATCTGTGATTCATCAGAATGTCTTCCTGTTTGATGCAGATATCTACACCAATATCTGTCTGGGAGAAAGTTTTCCACAGGAAGAGCTGGATGCTGCACTGGATAACAGCGGAGTCAGCCAATTTCTGCCCGGACTGAGCGGGGGCCTCTACTCACCGGCAGGGGAAAACGGAAATCTCCTGTCCGGCGGACAGAGACAGCGCGTTGCCGTAGCCCGCGCACTCATCCGCCGTACCCCGATCCTCATTATAGATGAAGGAACTTCTGCAGTTGACAGACAGACCGCATATGAGATCGAGAGCCGGCTGCTGCTGCAAAAGGAGCTCACGGTTATTACTATCACACATCATATGAACCAGGAGCTGGAGAGCAGCTATGATGCCATATTCCGGCTCGGGCATACAGGCTGCGGGGTGATCTAGTACATCGTAAATTTAGGTCTGCTTAAGTGGCAGTTACTTATTAGACGATGTACTAGGAAGGCGACATTTAACCATTATACTTCCCTCGTTTTTGCCGGGCAGTTTGATGCTTTCTTCAAATAGAATACGCGCCAGTCGTGCACAAAAAAGGAGCTGCGCACTAATTATTTTGGTGCTGCAGCCCTTAATTACAAGTTTCCCTGCCAGATATTTACTTCGTATGTTAGTTATTTACGTTTCTGTTTTACAGTAGAGATTCCAAATAAAGCAATTGCTCCTGCACTTAATGCCATTATCATTACAATTAGAAATGGAGCCGTGGCATCGCCAGTCTTCGGAGTATTTGAAGTAATATTCTGTTTCTGGTTATCTCCATTTGCCGGATTTTTCTTAAGGACTAACTTATCTTTTGCATCCCTGAGCGCCTTTACCGCTGTATCTACTTTATCCTGACCATTATCACCCAGATTTTCATTTGCCATTACGATCTTAGCATTTTTCAAGGCATCCTTAAATAGTGCCACGCTTCCATCCGTATACAAGTTAATCTTTATCTTATCCGCCTGCCTGATTAGGTCTTCCAATATTGACTTGTCAACTTTGTCAGTCACAGGTTCCTTAACATCCAGATTATCGATAGCCTCCTCCAATTCTTTTTTTGCTTTGTCGACCTGCTCCTGATCTGCATCTTCAAGATCCAGGACATTTTTCGCATTTTTCAGGGCATTCTGGAATTTTTCCCAGCTGCTGCTTGTGAAATTATTGTTTTCTTTATTTTTATTGGAAGAATAAAGCTCACTAAGCTCTTTCACATTGACCAGACTCTGCTTTGCACTGGACAGAACTTCTATTATTTCGTCAACTTGTCTCTGATCTGCATATTTATCATCAAGTACGTCCTCTGCCGATGCTAAAGCCGCATTCAACCTTTTCCAGCTTTCTATAGTATAAAAATTTTCGCTAAGCCCTTTCACTTCATCAACCAGTTGCTCCAATATGCTGAAATCCACTTTTTCAACGGTCAGCCCCCCGATAGCCTCCTCCAATTCTTTTTTTGCGGTGTCAACCTGTGTCTGAGCCGCATCCTCAAGTCCAAGGACATTTTTCGCATTTAACAGGGCACTCTGGAATTTTTCCCAGCTACTGCTTGTGAAATTATTGTTTTCTTTATTTTTATTGGAAGAATAAAGCTCACTAAGCTCTTTCACATTGACCAGATTCTGCTTTGCACTGGACAGAACCTCTATTATTTCGTCAACCTGTCCCTGATCTGCATATTTATCATCGAGTACGCCCTCTGCCGATGCTAAAGCCACATTTAAATTTTTCCAACTTCCAATCGTATAAAAGTTTTTTGTTAACCCTTTCACTTCATTAACCAGCTGCTCTAATATGCTGAAATCAACATATTCCGCAGTCACATCATAAAATGCCAGAATTGGTTCGTCCCGCTGGTTTAATACTTTAGGATTTGGTTGAATAGAAGCCAGGCCATCCACCTTAACGGTTCCTGAAAGAGTACGCCTTGATTGTAATTTGATATGATTTCCATCAATTTCTGCTTTAAGAATCTCTACTTCACCGTTCTCATCCCGAATTATAAAGTCTGTAATATCTCCACTGGATTTAAGTCCGTCTTCCGCATAGTCAAATGTTAAATACACGGTATTGCCCTCGGCAACTGCATGACTGAGATTCGGCTGCTGCCAGTTAATCTTTTCTCCATAAGCCAAAGACAGGGCCGCCTTTGCCATACGTTTAGCAAGGATTACATTACTGTTGGCGCTGTTATGTATTCCATCGCTCAGTCTTAATCCCGAAGTTGATATGACTGCTGTGTTCGGTACATATTTCTCACTTCCAGGGTCTCCTAACTGACGCTGAATTTCCTTCATCTGATACCACAGAGAGGCTGACGGATGCCGGGAATCCCTATCTGCATGGCTGTTTAGCTGCGCAGTCACCACCGTCATATGAGGACTGTTCAAGTCTTCTCTTAAATCTGTCACCATTTGAGTATAGCGTTGAACATAAGCATCAACGTTTTTCTGCGGTATTGAGCCATCATCCATATTTAAAGTTTCCGATTCCCCCTGATGCCAGAACATTCCTTTCACATTACGATTGTCCGCATCCACGCAATCAAGAATCCTGTTATAGTACATTTTCCCTCTTTCCCAATTCGATATACTGCTTCCGCCTACAGCAACCTGCAGGATTCCAATCGGAATATTTTCCATTCTGCTGATTTCTTTAGCAAATGTGAGTCCAGGCGCATGATTATAAGAAGTTTGAACTTCTCCAATTGGTTGAGAAGCGAGTCCCCATGAACCCCTCTGCCAACTATAGAGATGCACCCCCGTCATCGGAGGGTCGTCTTCGGAGCTTTGCACTTCTTCACCGGATATATATTGACCGTATCCCGCTGCATTACTTTGTCCGGCAACTATCCATAAGTCTCCAACGCCCACTTGTTCCAATGTTGTTTTGAATAACTGCGTATTCCCATCGTTTCCTGTTACCTGAATTTTATAAAGCCCCGCAGGAACTCCATTTAATTCCGCCTCAAAACCACCTTCCGTAACAGTGGTCTGTACTGCTTCGAAATTTTCAACAGCTTTCCCATCAGAGTCTAAGAGCGACACTTCAATATTGATGCCCTCGTCTCCTAAAAGCACACCTCTGACAGGAATTGTTGCTGTATTATTGTTGTTACGCTGGAATATTTGATATGCATTTGGTGCCTGAATCTCGACTGTAGCACTAGTCGCAGCTAAATCTTGGATTTCGCCTTCTGACAATGCTCTGTTATAGACTTTCAGTTCATCAATAGAGCCTTTAAACATATGATCCGTAAAGGGGTCTGTAGCATCTGTGTTCCAGCCAGCTCCTACTAGTAAAGGAACATCCCATTGATCCGCAGGAAAAGCAGAAACCGGCACGGCCTTTATCATGTTCCCATTAACATAGAGCGTCTGAATAGTCCCGTCGTTAGTAACCGCCACATGCTGCCAGCTTCCCAACGCAACCGCGCCTGCCTCTGACGCCATCCAATCGCTGCAATTTGCTTCTAATTGCCCGTTATTCCTCACATACAATCCTAAATCTTTTTCCCCCAGTACCGGTGTACGGGAACGACAGATAATCCGACTCAATCCATTTGGATTGGAATCCACTTTTACCCATGCGGCAATCGTGGCCATTCCGGTAGTAATCTGATAGTTCGTTCCCAGGTTCACATAATTAGTACTGCCATCAAACCCCAATGCTTTTCCGTTCCCATTCCGATCTTCCGTAAGAGTCGGGGACTGTCCCAATACCGTGTACTCCATCCCGTCAACTTTGTTTATGATCTTAGTTTCTGTTAAGTTTTCCATATCCATATCTAAGAGCAGACCGGAATCATTCCCCCCCGATTCCGGTCTGCTGTCTTCAGCTGCCGCAGAAATGCTCAAAGAAAACAGCATTCCTAATGACATTAGAGAAACTATTGCCTGTTTTAAAACTTTTTTCATAACTCTTATCATTCCTTTCGTTTTGAGTATGACAGGTAGCGTTCTAAATCTTATCTTTTTTGTAAATCTATAGAAGAAGGTATGATTCACATGAGTCACACCTTCGCCTATTTTAAGCTGTCTATTTACCCACTGCCCTTTACTTTTACAGTTCTCCTTTTTTCTGCGGTTACTGTCTCTTATATTTTCTTTTTACCACGAGTACAATTCCCGCCCCCGCACAGGCAAGTAAAATTCCCCACAGTGCGATCAAGTTACCACTTTCATCTCCAGTCTTCACTGTCTTTGCAGTTGTTCCGTTTGCATTCTGATTTCCACCGGAAGGCTTATTCTGATTCGAACCGCCCTGGTTTGGTTTGTCTCCTGGATCCTTACCCGGGTCCGTACCTTTCTTAACAAGCCCGTCAATGGCTTTCTGCAGATCTGCAGCAGCCTGTTTCAGTTCTTCATCTGTCTTCGCTTTTTCAAGTGCTTTCTCCGCAACTTTAATAGCATCCTGCAGTGCATTGTAGCTTTCCTCTGTATAACCGTCCTTCTTAATTGCCTTTGCATTCGCAATCAAATCCGATAAGCTGGATTTATTAATTCCCGGCTGATCCGGATCTGGTTTGTCCGGGCCTGGCTGGTCTGGATCCGGTTTATCCGGGTCCGGCTGGTCTGGATCTGGTTTATCCGGGTCTGGCTCTTCCGTTTGTACATGCTGGTCATAAAGCTCTTTAACTTGTTCTCCTGTCAATACGGTGTTATACACACTGACCTCATCCAAAATACCTTTCAGATTCTGTGTCGGTTCTCCTCCTGCATTATTACGCATTGCACCAAACCATGTGGTATATGGAGTCAATGCTTCAGAGATTCCTTCCTGCGTCTGCTCAGCCACAGCCTCGCCATTCAGGTAAAGTGTAATTGTATCGCCATTCTGTGACAGTGCAAACTGCTGCCATTTACCTGCTTCCACAATCTTCTGTCCGCTCTCAAGCTTTATTTCAATTTCACCGTCTGCTTCATGGCCAGGATAAGCTCCTCTTCCGTTGTTCATACTGAATTTCAACTGTCCGTCTTCAATAAACAGTTTCCACTTCCAGCTGTCATAGGAATCGCGCTCTCTTCCCACAATTACCTGTGAACCATCTGTTTTTTCCGCATTGATCCAGCCGTTAATTGTATATTCACCATTTCCCTTCAGAATATCTCCCAGGTCCAGATAAGAGGATGCTCCGTCCAGTGAAAGTCCCTGGCCCTCAATTCCTTCTGTTCTTGCCACAGTACCCTGAATCGTCCCTTCTATGCCCCCTTTGCTGTTCTGTGCGGCACTGCCTTCTTCCTCCTCGAATTTGTATTCTCCAAGGTATCCGAATACTGCCGTCAGAACATTTTCTTCTGTCATTTCATTTCCAATCAGATCCTTCACATGATTGACAGTAATATTGATCTCTTTGAAAGCTTCCAGTGTTTCTTTCAGAGTAAGAACGACTGTTTTTCCGTCTGAACCCTGCTCAGCCTTTATCACTGCTCCATTCTCTACTGTATAATTCTGGGTGTTTTCTGTTGTTTCTTTTTCTGTGAATTCATTAAATGTGATCTGAATCTGATTCTTCGACAGTGCTTTTGCTGCTACGGCTTGAGGCGCAGTCTCATCCGCCATCGTGCTGACTCTGACATTTGCTCCCTTACCTGCCACAGAATTGTGAACTGCCATGATACTATATTCGTATTCCTGTTCAGCAGTAAGTGCGGAATCCACATACTCATTTGTAAATGTCTTATCCAGGTATTCCCCGTTCCGGTATATATGATATTCCTTTACATTGCGTCCGTCCATCTGTACAGCATCCCATGTCAGTGACGCATGGTCTGACGCCGCTTCTTTTACAGCAGCATTTTTCGGTACCGGAATCTCTACGGTCTGTGCTGCGTGCTCCGGAATATTTTTGGGGTCGTACACTGTCAGCCAGGTATATGTATTCGGCTCTAATGTCAGCTCAACCTCGATATCTCCATTGCTGTCGATGGTATAATTCTTTCCGTTCATATCACCGATACATACATATGCTTCCTTCTCTGTCGGCACAGCATTTACTTCAGGGATCTCCGGTACGGCAGGCATATTGGCCAATTCCGCATATACGCCGCTTGCACGGTAATGGGAGCCTTCTACTGGTGCCGGAGGTGTTGACAGGCCCGTGAGACCGGTATAATACAGAGGAATTTTCACCGTCTGTGTCACGGTCTCCGTAGTCTGGTTGAAGAATGCCGCCAGGCCTTTCTGTATTCCGTCGCTGTCCACATGTATGATACCGTCTATTGCATCTGTTGTCAGACTTGTATCACTTGTGGCAAGCGGTGGCGCAATGTGGACAACGCTTTCCCCGAGGATATCCTTATATTTGTTATAGAATTCTCCCCATGTTTCTATTACATTCTGAGAAACTTCACCCTGATACAGCCCATTTCCCCCGCGGTATGAACCTGTAATTCCATACATCATATTCATACCAATCATATAATCATAAGCCATGATTTTCTCATCATATGGCCAGAAAGAGGAGTCTGCGCCGCCCTGATACGGTGATAGAGGCACCAGAGTCCATCCCATAGCCGGAATTTTCTCAAATGTCCCGTAATATGCCATTTCTCTTCCATAAATCAGCTGTCTCCATGGCGTTACATTGAAGCCTGGCTCCAGATAGCCCATAACAGCCATGCTGGCCCCGGTCGTAAAGTTCCAGTCTGGCGAATTGATATATACATTTCTTGCCCTTAAGTCCTTATAAAAATCATGTACAGCATATTCCCACTGCTTTGTCTGTGAATCTTCCACGCCTTCATGTCCGCTGTGATTTGTGGCAGTACAGATGGCTCCCGGATAGATTCCATCGACCTCCAAACAGTCCAGGCCTGTCTGATCAATGAATTCCAGTGTACTCTCCAGAGTGCCGTGCGCATCTGTACCGCACATGCAGCGCATGGTTCCCCAGCATCCGCTGAAGCTCTCATTTCCGCCGCGCGCTGCCTGCATAACATACGCGCCAAGCAGCATACCTTTCTCATGGGCATAATCACAGAGCGCTTTATATTTTGCAACATTGGACGCAGATGTATCTTCAACATTTACCCCTGATCCAAATGAAAGCAGTACCATATTGAATCCTGCATTAGATGCCTGGTCTATTCCTTTCTTAACTGTAGCATCGTCGGAACTTATAATGTGGTAAATCAACGGAGCATCCGCCGTCTGTGGGAACAGCACGCGGTACATTTTCTTAACTTCCATCATCTGCCACTCATAGTAACTGTTGGAATAGAACATCTGATACAGTTTATAGGAGTCAAATGTCTTATCTTTGGCAAGGCGGTAATGTGGTCCGATATTTCCCATATCGTATCCCATGCCTGCAGCGATTGTATTGTCGCCCGCCGGTGCAGCATAACGGCTGATGATTTTTCCATTCGCTCCATCTACATCTTCCCATTGTCTGTAGCGTTCTTTCCCATTATTCCGGTCATGATTCTCATTGCCGGAGTTCATGGTTCCCTCGACATACAGTGCATCTTTCAGAGTAACAGGCACCGGAAGTATTTCTACTTCCATTTTATCAACTATTACATCTTTACTTCCTTCATTCGTTACACTTATAGATTTGGATATGGATGGAATACCATCGTAAATTTCATATCTCACCTGTACTTTTACGCCGGCAAAATCCTCATTCGTTCCTTTTGGTGCTTCGTAGTTTACAACCACCGCTTTTCCTGCTGCCGGCCACGGGGTATTTTTCATTGATTCCGGAGAGATTCTCTCATCCCACTCCCAGTGGAATGGTTCTTCTGTTTTTTCTTCTATCTCATAATCTACAAACTGGAATGAAGAAACATCTTTATTCTCACCGCCAATATAGAATAACTGATCACCCTCGGTCGAATTATCCGCGTATTCTTTATTCAGCACAATGCTTGCATCTGCCTGTAAATCTTCTGTATTCAGCAATTCCAGGCCGGTATAAAGATTCTTATAACTCACTGTCTGGAAGTTCTTACCGATATCAAATACTCTTTCAACGAGTCCGTTGGAAAGAATCAGTTTTCCTTCTTTTTTCTCCACAGAAGAAGGGATATCAACATCACCGGAAGCCCAGTAATTCAGATCGCTGTTCCCGGAATCACCTGCCAGATCTGTTGAAACAGAGAAATTCCATTCTTTTTCCTTATTTTTGGTTCCCTGTGTATTTACCGCCGCTCCTGCCGGTATCTGATATGTATAATTCATTCCGCTCTTCAGCTTTTCAACAGGGTAAACAACTAATGTCTCTGCACCTTCTACCGATTCATTCCGGTCTTCCACTACGGCTTCCGATGCAACCGGTTTTTTATCTTTGTCAAGAATCTGCGGCTTTTCGCTGCCCAGTGTAATGCTCATATTGTATTCGATGCTGAGCTTACCTTCTACACTTAACAAACTGCCTTCAGCCGGGGAAATACTTACTACTTCCGGCGGAACACTGTCTTTGATTCCTTCTGTACTCTTTTTGATCTGCTCAGCTGTCAGAGCTTTATCATAAATGCGGACGTCGTCCATTCTTCCTTTGAAAGCATGTCCATTAAACAGGCCTGTGCCGTCTTTATTGTATCCGCAGCCGATCAGCATGGAAAGTGGATTGGTATCTAAATCCATTTCCGCAAAGGTTTCCTGTGCAATCAGTTCCCCATTATAATACAGACTATAATTGGTTCCGTCACATGTCAGAGCAAGATGATTCCAGTTATTGAACTCATAAGTGCCTGCTCCTGCAGCCATCCATCCTGCATTTACATCATCTCTGATCTCTGCCTCTATGTTCCCGTTGTTTCTCACGCAAAAATAAAATGCATCTTTCGGCACAGTTGTCTTATCTCTTCCGAAAATTTTATTCAGAGAATTGGCAGATGAATTATCGATATTCGTCCACGCTTCGAATGTATACTGATTATGTATTTCAGGCCTGCCTATGTCTACATATGTAGTAGCGCCGTCAAACTCTATAGATTGATCATAAATGCCGAAATCATCTACACGATAATTTCCATAAATGGGATATTCTTTCTGGTCGGCATGATTGACGATTACTTTCTGGCCTTCCAGATCTCCCGTCCCTTCTTTGACTTCGTCCATCGTAAATTCAAAGAGTGCATCCGGCAGTTTCGTATCGTCTCCGCCGCCTTCTTCACCCCCGCCGCCATTCTCTATATCGGCCAGTGTCTGAATCTCCTTCTCGGACAACGCCCTGGAATAGAGCTTTACATCATCCAGTTCGCCCTGGAATAAATGATTCGGGAATGCCTCTGTTGCATCCTTGTTCCAACAGGAGCCCAATAACAGGTCCAGATCCCACTCTTCTGTGGGGCCCTGGCACGCCTCCTCTTTTACTATACCTCCGTTTAGATACAGTCTCTGGGTCGCGCCGTCATTTGTGACCGCTATATGCTGCCACTCATCCATAGCCACGGTTCCGGGTTCGGCAGCACACCACTCCGGACACTGTGCCTCCAGTGCACCGTTCTGACGGATATAGAGAGAAAGTTCTTTTTCCCCGGGGACCGTTGTTCTTCCTCTTCCGAAGATTCTCATCATATCGCCATGCTGTGAATCGGCTTTGATCCAGGCTGCCATGGTAACTGCATTCTCAGTAACCTGATAATCTTTCCCGAGATTTACATAATTAGTTCTTCCGTCCATATGCAGCGCTTTGCCATGGCCGTCTTTTCCCTCTGTTAAAGCAGGTGTATCTCCCAAAACAGCATAGGCCTTATTGTCTGCTTTGTTCAGTATAGAATTTCCCTCCAGTGAATCCATATCAAAATCAATCAGCAATCCATCATTCACCAGCGCTGTCGGTACTGTCGCTTCCTCTGGACTCAGAGGGGCAGCCGCAACATTGAACGACGATAGCAGCATCGCGGCCGAGAGCAGCGCGGGCAGTGTTCGTTTTATTTTTTTTGATTTCACCTTAATCTCCTTTTCCTTCCTATTCCTTATAAATATAATTGGCGCATTTGTATATCAGCAGCATTTTTTCCTAACTTCTTTCCAGACGCACCGCACAGGCTTCCCACGAAGCCTGAGGCCAGATCTTGACTTCCCCCTTTCCCAGTTCTATTTCGCATTTCTTACCGGAGAAATCCCTTAATTTCCAATTTCCTTCCGGCAGCACTCCCCCGATACTTACCGGCGGATTCGAAAAAGCATGATAAACCAATAATACTTCTCCCTCGATTTCCCGGAACAGAATCTGTGCACCTTCCAAATGGTGCTGGTTGTTCCTGCCGGTCCGTAAGAGTCTGCTTCTTCCGTTCTTGATGATTTCCCGGACGTTCTCATAGAAGCGCATGGCATCTTTCACTTCCTGCCATTGTTCCTCGCTCAAATCCTGCACTGCGCCGGACAGGCAGAACCTTCCCAGCATTCCGGACATCAGGCGGTACTGGATCTCCTGCATCTCAAGCTCCGGGGATATTACCGCCCAGATCTGGCACTGTCTCGGCAGTATCAGCTGATGCAGGCTGGCCGCTATATAGGGAATCTCCCGGCATTCATGTGCATCGGAGAAAGAACTCATCGCTGTAAGTTTTACTAAGGAGGGTTCCAGCCGATGCCCTCCCGATGCACAATTTTCAATAACCAGTTCCGGATATTCCCTGCGGAGCATTCCAAAGAATTCATGGACCGCCTGCATTTGCTGGCGCAGCCCTTCTCCCTGGCTTTCCGCCCCGTCACATCCATATCCGATAGAGCCATTGTAATCCACCTTCAAGTAAAGGATTTCATTCTCCTTTAGAAAATCCAGCACCTTTTCTTTCAGGTACTTCGTAACTTCTGCCTGCCTGAAATCCCAGAAACGCCTGATATTTCCTGTCTGTATCACCTCCTTATTCCGATATAAATGCATAGAATCATATGTGCCGCTGTGCACATTTGCCCCCTGTGTTGTCACTTCAAACTCCATCCATATCCCGGCTCGAAGTCCTGCCTCTTTCAGGTGCCGGGTCAGATACCTCAGGCCATGTGGAAATTGATCCGGATCACATTCCCACCCGCCATTTCCTCCCTGAGGATCCCCGTCTTCTATCTCTTTTTTACTCCAACCAGCATCAATCACCAGATACTCTACCGGTGTTTCCCGTAATCTGTCCGCCAGAGCCGACATTTCTTTTTCCGTGGGCTTTCCCCAGGTTGTACACCATTCATTAAAAAGAATCGGCAGCTTCTTTTCGCACTCCGGCTGCTGATCAGCATATTTGTGGAACATATCTGTGATGTTCTGGCACACATCCCACAGCCCCTGGGCGCTCACACTGACATAGGCCTTGGGAGCCAGAAAGCTTCCGCCTGCCGGGATCTCTTTCCACCAGCCGCCGAATTCACAGTCCGCTAATCCTCCTGACAGGGAATAACAGTCCCCGTCCTTTGAAAATTCCATTTGCCATGAGGATGCGGCTTCCACCTGGACTGCCCAGAACACGCCCGCCTCCCGGTCTTCCACACATCCGAAGGGAAACCAGCGCTTTACAGTGTGAGAGCCCAGACAGCCGTAGCGCTCGCTTTCCGGGAAGGCCCGAAACCAGGTGCCTTCCAGATTCAGCTCCTCCACCGTATCTTCCTGGTGCTTTCCCTCCAGGCTCCAGCCACCCCTGAATCGGTGCAGCTTCAGTTTATACGGCGCATCATCCGCCTGAAAGGGGCTCAGATTGTCCAGCGAAAAACTGGTCATCATATCCAGCGTGACGGTTCTCTCTGCGAGATTCTGAAACTCATTTTCTATTTCAATTCCGCTTTCCCCCTCTGTATAGCTCACTGTATGTCTGACGCAATACCCTTCTTCTGCCTCCAGTGAGGTAATAATGCGGGTCACATTTCCTTCTTTTCTGTTTTCCTGACTTTTATATCTAAGTTTTTGGGTGCTTTCTCCGTATTTCAGTGTACTGCCTGCACCGTTTCCCTGTGCATGATGACGCAGGGAAAGATGACAGAGTGCCCCCACATCCCACGCGCTGCAGATATTATCCCGCAGCTTCATCACCGCTCTTCTTTTTTCAAAACAGGATTCCCTACCTCCGGGCAGCAGTACCATAGATATATGGTTTGTTACATCATCACGGATATAACGCAAAGTAATATCTCCTAAAATATAATCCCACTGTGTCATGCAATTTCCCTCGCTTTTTTCAAATATGAAACCTGCGCAATTCATACCTCGTATAAGCCACACTAAATGCCTTGCTGGTTCGATGTACTAGCCCTTTACTGCGCCGGCTGTTCCGCTGACAATGTACTTCTGTCCGCAGATATAAATAATCAGAATCGGAGCAATCGTTAAAATAATATCTGCAAAAACCATGTTCCAGTCGTTGAAATGTTCGCCGAAGAAATTATAAATTGAGTTTGTCATTCCCAGTTTTTTGTTGTCACTGAGCAGGTACAACGGTGTAACAAAGTCATTCCATGCCCCCAGGAAGTTCAGAACGATTCCCGTTATAGTGGCCGGTTTCAGCAGCGGAAAGATAACCTTGAAAAACAACTGGAACGGCGTACATCCATCAATAACGGCGGCTTCATCCAGTTCCCTGGGGATATTATCAAAGAATCCATAATACAGAAACACCAGAAATGGAATTCCCAGCGTAGCAAACTCCAGAATAATCCCAAGATATGTATTCTGCAAATGCAGAAATTTCAATGTAAACAGTGTGGTTACATAATTCACAGGTGCAATCAGACCCATAAAAAAGTACAGATATACCGTATTATGCGCCTTTGACCGCCTTCGGCTCAAAGCATATGCCGCCATAGAGGAAACCATGACAGCAATCACAGTAGAAACTCCGGCCATCAGCATGCTGTTGCCAAACGCCCTCACAAGCGAACCGGCTTTGATTACCTCCAAGTAATTGCCCCACTGAAAAACACTCGGGAGACTGAAACTCAGCATCCTGGACTCCTCCACCGTTTTCAGGGAATTTACCACAATGAAATAGATCGGCACAAGTATAATCAAGCTGCTGACCGCAATAAACAGAAACTTCAGTAATTTTCTCAGATTTTTATACGTTTTGTTCTTATTCATTTTTCCCCTTTCCGCTCAGTGCTCTCTGCAGCCCTACAGCGATTATGACTGTCATCAGGAATATGACAACATTCAATGCATTTGCCATGCCATAACGGCCCATACCGAATTCTTTGAATACCTGTGTATTAATGACTTCCGTAAGGCCGCCAGGTCCCCCGCCTGTCAGGGAATAGATAATGTCAAATACTCTCAGACCGTGGATCGTATTTAATACGGTCACTGTCATCAGTGACGGCCGAAGAAACGGCAGTGTTATCTTCGTAAACTTCTTCCATGCGCCGGCGCCGTCAATGGATGCCGCCTCGTAATATTCTTCAGGTATCATCTGCAGGCCTGCCAGGAGAATCATCATATTCCAGCCGACCATCCTCCAGACCTCTACCATCATCGTGGAACCCATTGCGGTAGCGCTCTCCGTCAGCCATGAATGTGTCAGCCCCGACATTCCGAGAGATTCCAGAATGATATTCAGCGGCCCATTCGGTTTCAGCACCGATACGAATGTAATACCGATGATCAGCGGTGCCAGTGCATAGGGCAGGAAGAAAATCGTCCGGAAGATGTTTTGGCTCTTCAGCCCCTTATTCAGAAGGAGCGCCAGTCCCAATCCCAGAAGTGTTTTCAAAATAACAGTAACGACAGTAAACTCAAATGTGTGACCGATACTCGCCAGATAATTTCCGCCCCTTGATGTGAAGATATCCACAAAATTCTGCAGACCGATAAACTTTATGTCCGGACGCGCTACATTCCAGTCAGTCATTGAGATTACCATTCCTGCAATCGTCGGTATGATATACAACACCGTATACAAAATAAATGCAGGCAGTATAAACCTCATCCCATATAATTTTTTCTTATACATATCTCGCCTCTAACTTTTTACTTATTTTTTGCATCAAAAAGGAGAATGGCCGACAAAAGCCATTCTCCCAGCCATAATTTTTTCCCTATTCGCCAAAACTCGGCTGTCTCAGATCATCAATCCCTTTTAGTACATCCTCTCCCTTGGAGTTGCCCAGGAACATTCCCTGCATTAAGTTTCCAACCTGAGCGCTGTCCCAGTACAAAACACCATCTTCTGCTGTAAATCCGCTGCCTGATGCATTATCCATAACATCTCCGTATGCAGCCGGAACATTTCCCTCAATATCAGTAAATGAACATGGGCCCAGATCTTTACGTGCGTCATAATATGCGGTCAGATTCTCAGGCTGTGATAAGAAGTCAAAGTAATCCATAACTGCATCGGCTACTTTTGTGTCCTTATTTACACAGCGGCCGATTCCACCTGCAGATACTCCGAATTCCTTGTTATCATTTAATGGAATCGGGAACATTCCCCATGATTCCTGTGTCAGTTCCGGATTCACGGCCTCTACCTCTGCCGGGAATGTGGTATATACAACACCCATTGCATACTCTTCGGATGCCATCTTAGCCACCATATCTTCCCATGTATTCGCCATAAAGTCCTTACCAAAATAGCCGGCCTTCTCAAGCTCTACCATCTGATCCAGCGCTTTTGACAGCCCCTCTTTTCCTGCAAAGACTTCGCTGTTATCATTCAGGCTGTCATAAAAACCTGCATTTTCGGCCTCTTCCTGCGTTGTCAGCTCGCTGAGCCATGTGCCCAGATGCCACTGCGCCGCACCAGGTTCATAGATCGGAGTTTTTCCGGCTGCAAGAACCTTATCGCATGCTGTTTTAAAACTTGCAAAATCCTTCGGAACCTCTGTAATCCCTGCTTCTTCGAAAATGGCCTTATTATATAATATTCCCCAGCCATCCACACTCCATGTCTGGAACTGCACTACCTTGCCGTCGTTGGATACACCTTCTTTTGCCCAGTCGGTATATCGTCCCACCCATTCCTGATCTGACAGATCCATCATATGTTTTTCCGGCTGATACTTGTTAATTGTTACTCCTGAACGTATGTAAAAGATATCTGCACCTTCCCCTACTGACAGCTTAGAGTTCAGTACATTCTCATACTGGTCATCCGGGCTCACCTGCCACTCAATGGTATTGCCGGACTCTTCCTCATACTTTGCCGCCAGTTCCTTGTCAATATCTTTTACCCATCCTGCCGAAGCCGCAATTGTGATGGTGGATCCGCCTTTAGATGCTGTTGCATCCTCTTTCTTGTCTGCTGAATCAGAACCGGAATTTCCGCATCCTGCGACCAGTGTCATCATCATTGCTGCTGTAGCTGCCATTGCAGTCATTTTTACCAACTTTTTGTTTCTCATGTCCTTCCTCCTTTTTCCTTCGAACCTTATAATGCTATTATATCCTCTTTTACAAATAAATCTTTAGAAAAAATCCACCTGTTCCTGTGCACATTTTGTACCACCTGTCCGGGTCTATTGATTTTTCCCCTGCTTTCCTCTATAATTTTTATAAATAATAATTGTGAAACGAGGTGCGATATATGAAGTCTCTCCACTCCAAACTGTTTTTCAGATACGCCGCATTAATTTTTCCAATTATTATTATTTTTATGATTTTACTCTATATTATCTTAGGCAATACGCTCCAGAAGAATGCAACCAGCGAGCTCCAGGCCGACTGTGATAATATCTCTACACTTCTGGATACACAGATGGAACAGATTGATGAGCTTTCCAAGCGTATTGTCAGCTCTGACCCACTGCAGTCCGCTCTTGTCCGGGATTTATATTCCCATGATGTTGCCGCATATAATAATAAGCTGGCCTTTTCCACCACACTATTCGATATTATTAAACTGTCTTTTAACCATATGAGCCTCAATATTGCAGATATCAAGGGACATTATATTTATGTAGGCAATAACAGTAATTTTTCTATCCAGGATCCGGAAACCTTTTATGAGGTCTCCTGGTTTCGCCCTGCGCTTACGGCCTATGGCAAGAAACTAATCCTGCCGCCGCATATTCCTGAATTAAACAAATCCGAAACTCCGGTTGTCTCTCTCTGCCGTGCATTTGCCCCGGGTGATTCCATAGATGAAACTGCAGTTCTGGAACTGCAGCTTGAATATTCTTATTTAGATAAGAAGATAAAGAATGCGCTTCACAACCAAAAGGATATCAAACAAATCTATGTATATGACAGTGAAGGTAATCTGGTTTATCCCTATGAGGCCCTGCCTCCTCAAAACCTGAAGGATCGTATGCTGGAGCTCTCCCGCACACCGGAATTCGAGTCCCAGACCTCGATTTACAAAACCCGGGATGACTCTTCCACTCTTTTTGCATGCCATGCCTCTTCTTTCACTAACTGGACGGTATTCGTCACTGCAGCAGAATCAAAGATATTTGCCCCGTTCTATCAGTTTCGGACGCTTCTGGTCACAAGCTCTTTCTTATTGCTGATTTTGCTGTTGTTTCTGACCTGGCAGATCGCAGACAAACTGACCATTCCACTGAAAAAGCTGGAACAGACAGCGCATGCCCTGACCTTTGACAACCTGAGTTCATATGAACTGCCGGATTTTAAAAGCAATTTCAAAGAGCTGGATTCGCTGTACCGCTCCTTTGGACAGATGCAGCAGAACCTGCAGGATTCACTGCAGGATGCCATATCGGCACATACCATGGCAGCGGATGCCAAAATGCTGGCCCTGCAGTCCCAGATGAATCCACATTTTCTATATAATACGCTGGCTTCCATCAGTATCCTGGCCGAAGATGGTGAGAATGAGCAGGCCGTTGAAATGTGCAACTCCCTTTCGGTGCTTCTGCGTTATATGTCTTCCAGTTCCTCTATGGATGTAGCGCTCTGGCAGGAAATAGAACATCTTCATTCTTATATTTATCTGATTAAGGTAAAATATGGTGAAAGGATCCAGTTTCATATTGATATTGAAGATTCCCTTTCCACGCTCAAGGTTCCCCGGCTGCTTATCCAGCCATTGGTTGAAAATTGTATCAAATACGCGCTGAATGTGGATCCCCCCTGGATGATACATATTAGCGGATATATTCAGGATTCCTGCTGGATCATACAGGTAAAGGATAATGGTTCCGGATTTCCGGCAGACTTTTTGAAGTCATTTTATGGAAAGGTTTCTGAAATCGACTGGAAAAAGCCGCTTCCCGAGCTTTCCATTAATGGCATGGGAATTCTGAATCTTTATATGAGACTGTTTTTAACATATAAACAGAACATCATTTTCAGTTTAGACAACCTTCCGGGGAAAGGAGCCTGTGTTACCATCGGCGGCCCACTGTCCGAAGATATAGGAGATAAGGATGATGAAAAATTACAAGATTAAAGTTTTAGTTGTTGAGGATGAAAATCTGCTGTTAAAAAATATCCAAAAAAAGATAACTGCAGTATCCCCTGATTTCCAGATTATTGGAGAGGCTTACAATGGAAAAGAGGCACTGGAGATCATCCGGAACATCCCGCCCGACATTGTTTTTACGGATATAAAAATGCCGATCATGGACGGTTTGGAGCTTGCCAGAATTCTGTATGAAGATTATCCCGATATTTCAACGGTTATCGTCAGCGGTTACGATGATTTTGAATACGCCCGCACCGTACTGACCTACCGCGTAAAGGATTATCTGCTGAAACCCGTACAGCCCGAACAGCTGAAAAGTATTCTGTTTTCGCTCAGAGATACTATCACAGATAAAAAGAAAGCAGATGTCTGCAGCGCATTACGGCGCCAGCTTAATGCCGAATCACTCCCTCCGTCTTCCGATAAAATAAACGGCATACTGGACCATGCTGACCTTTCTTTATTTTTATTCTGCCTTGATAACCTGAAATTACGAACTCAGATACAGGGACATATTTCTGATGCCGGCATATATTCCGATATGTGGGCTTCACGGTATGATTTTTCATGGGACTTACTGTTTAAAGAGGCTGATTTTACAGTGTCGGATTTTTGGATATTTCCTTATGATTCAGAAAATATATTTTTACTGGTTACCGAAGGGCTGTCTGCCGCACCCGAGTCAGCAGCGCCGCTGATTTTCAGGAACCTGCAGCACCGCTTTCCTTCCTCTTTCATAAACCTTGTTTATGACAAACATACAACCAAATTCCCACACCTGCAGGATTCGCTCCGGGCATTACAGAACCGGCTGATCTCCTCGCTTGTCATCGGTAAGGCTTCCTTAATTGCACTGCAGGCAGCGGAGCCCGTTC
This sequence comes from Faecalicatena fissicatena, assembly GCA_001028025.1. GTDB lineage: Bacteria > Bacillota > Clostridia > Lachnospirales > Lachnospiraceae > Faecalicatena > Faecalicatena fissicatena_A. Next base: position 57,189 of record LDAQ01000080.1, read on the forward strand.
TTCCTCCTGCCATTCTCTCGAAAAATTCTGTCAGTTATTTTCATACAATGACAGCATCCAATAATAATGCGGGATTCAAAACTGCCCTTCTGCAGTTGTTCGGAGAATGGAAGGAGAATACATATCCCCAGATCTGGGTGCATAAAGTACTGATGCAGTTATTAAGCCTGCTGCAGCAGGATCTGTATATTTCAGATGAAGATTATGAAAAAATGTATAGACGCGTCTTTGAAATTCTCGAAGCCCAGAACGATCTGATCTCCTCCGGAGAGAAGATTGCAGCAGAACTTACCCACTGGATTTCGTTAACCTCCGCGATTCCTACTGATATAGAGATTACGATAGATGAACTGGATACATTTATCCGGCTCCATTACCGGGAGAATCTTAGTTTAACCGATCTGGCAGATAAATATCATTTTAACCACTCCTATCTGACCAGAATATTTAAAAAGCAGAAGGGACAGTCCCCTTTGAAATTAATCAATTCTCTGAGGATCGAAGATGCAAAAGAGCTTCTATTAAATCCGGAGCTTTCAGTCCGGGAAATCAGTGAAATGCTCGGATTTTCTGATCAGCATTATTTCAGCCGGAGTTTCAAAAACTTCACAGGGCTGTCCCCCAATGAATACCGAAACATGTAACAGAGCGGCCAAGGGCCCCCATTCCTCGATAATGAAACAAGCACCGGAATGTCCTGCATTCCAGTGCTTGTTTCAATGGACTTTCTTTGATTTAGTAGGTCCACCCATTTTTATTCATTTCTTCAATCGCATCTGCCACAATTCCAACAAGGATATCCAGCATCTGGTTTCCTTTTTCGATGCTTGCTTTTGTCGGATCTCCCGTAGCTCCGGTCTCTGTAAGTTCTTTGATATCCCAGATGATGCCAGTTGTCTCGTTGATCTCTATTACCTTTTCCGGAACCTGACTCTTTGCATACTCCAGGTTGACCAGTTCGGGGCGCACTGCCATCATGATAGATGTTTCGCCCTCGCCGCCGTGTCCCAGTCCGTTCCATACTTCGAAACGGTCGCCCATGACCGGGCCGACTTTTGTCCACCAGTCAGGCAGATACAGGAATTTGGCATCTTTGTGGCGGTTCTTTACGTTATGCGCCGCAATCTCAAGAGCCGGAATATTTCCATCGTGTCCGTTGAGTATATAGATATGTTTGATTCCGTTGTTGATCAGACTCTCAAATATATCCTCTGCAATAGCGATTTCCGTATCATAGCGGAGCGTGATAGACATTGGATACTGATTATAATGGATGGATGTTCCAAACGGAACACATGGAACTACAATGACATTATCCAGCTTTTCTGCCACTCTTTTCGCAACTTCCGTCGGTACAAAGTAGTCCGGCCCCAGACAGCAGTGCCAGCCATGGCTTTCGCAGGATCCGAAACAGGTGATTGCCGTTACCTGGTCTGCATCCTTGAGTAATTCCTGAACCTCCAGAGCGCTGAATTCATTTAAAAATACTTTTTTCATTGTAAAACCCCTTTCTTTTTTTGAATATTCTGATTCTATTATAAAGTCTCCATTAACTTATCATCTACCTTCTTATCCGGTGTAAAGCGATAGATAATGTAGTATACAATCAGGGATACGATCATTGCGAACAGACCTGCAGGCAGGTTGTATGGCAGTGTAGTTACATACTGGAAGATATATCCCAGCGCTGCGCCAACTATAAAGGAGACGATACCTGCCCAGCGCCATCTCGGCTGTTTGTGCAGCAGCTTATGGTCATACTTCTTATGTCCGACCAGATAGTAGTCTGCCAGAATCGGCGCACACAGCGGCGGTGCCATTGCACCCAGTGTGTTAATAAAGTTTGCAAAGAAAATCTGATAAAATCCCATTGCACCTAAAATTGTTCCCAGAATACCGCAGATTGCAACCAATACTTTTCTGTTTGCCTTTACGCCTACCGCATCCAGAATCGGGCCTGTATACAGAGAGTTACAGTACAGCTCACTGTTATCTGTTGTCCACAGAGATGTGGTCCATGCGAATACACCGATAAATGCAAACACAACGTTCAGCCCCATCATCCATGCTACATAGTTATACTGCCCTACACTTACACTGCCAATGTAACCTACAATATTCAGCAGCGGATTGGTGAAGATGAAACAGGATGCCGCACACAGCCACACTGCCTTCACACTCTTATTGAAGCGGAACATATCAACGCCCATAACCGCGCCGGCAATCCAACTTCCGACAACCGCTGTGATACCTGTTCCAAGCCCCAGGCCGCCGAGCTCATTTGCTTTATTCATGAAGCTTCCAAAGCCGCCGCCTTCTCTCATCATTCCCACGCCAACTACAATGGCCACTACCAAAATAATCGGGCATGCAAATTTTGCAACTTTTTCGATCGCGCTGATCCCTTTTACCGCACTGTATGTAAATACAAGTCCCCATACTACAACCGCAATCAGCACTTCCAGCGTAATATCCGGAACCGCAGCATATCCCCAGGATGCCGGACTGAATATAATGATACCTGATGGGTTTCCAATCAGGCCGCCCCAGATATCTGCCACCATACCTACGATACTGGAAAACCAGCCGAATGTCATGAGCGCCATCATTGCCATCGGAATAATAAATCCTTTACTTCCGTATGAATATCTGGAAATCAAAGCCAGATTAAGTCCCGTCTTCTGCGCTGCTACCCCGAGCAGTGAGGTCATTACAAACAATGCTCCCATTCCCAGAATAATTGCCAGAATTGCTTCGCCCGGGTTCAGCCCCGGTGCCCCTCCGTATCCTGCCAGCGTACCGCCGACAAACAGACCTGTCGCTACATAGCCGAATCCAACCCATACCATGACCTGGCTGTAAGTGGAACGGCGCTTTTTCATAGGAACGGCTTCCAGCATAAACTCTTCGTCAACTGTTTCCTCCGGTGTTATGTTTTTCTGTTGCTCCTGCATAATAACCTCCTTAAATTCACCCTCATTCCCGGGCTATTTTTCGTGTCCCAGCGTAACCTCGCCGGCATAATTTGTATTAAATATTTCCCTCACTTTGCTGCTTTCTTGTGTCTGGCCTAACGCCCACATCAGTTTCGTAACAATTGCTTCCGTTGTCATATCCCTGCCCTGTATCACCCCACAATCCAATAGTTTTCTCCCTACTTCGTACAGGGAAAAATCACTCTTCTCATATAAACACTGGCTCCTCGCAACTACAGAAATCCCACTGTTAATGAGCTTCTCCAGTTTAGGGACCAGGTTTCTTCTTTCAAAATGAGTCCCTCCGGCACCGAATGCCTCGATTATGATTCCCCGGTATTTCATCTCCAGCAGTCTGTCAAATATATCAGGATTGGTTCCGGGTATCAATTTCAGCAAAAATACATCGGGACATAGATTTTCTTTCAGGCAGAACGCTCTGCTATGTCTGCTGCTGATATCCAGTTTGTCATACAGGTGTACACCGTCCGCATATACCTCACCCAGATACGGCGCCGAGATACTTTCGAATGCATTGAACCCCAGCGTCCGGACCTTTACGCCCCTGCAGCCATTGATGATCTTATCATCAAAAGCTATCATGACCCTTGGAATTCCCGCGTCCACCGCCGCAAATGCCGTCTGCAGATTTCGTTTTGCATCTGTAAACATCTGCTCTATGGGAATCTGTGCACCGGTAAACACCACCGGTTTGTTCAGATTCTGAAGCATATAGCTCAGCGCGGAAGCCGTATAAGCCATGGTATCTGTTCCGTGGGTGATAATGATCCCGTCAAAATCCGGAAGCTTCTCTGCCACAATTCTTGCAATGTACTGCCATTCCTCCGGCTGAATATTGGAGCTGTCCAGGTTCAGGATGTCTTTACTTTCAATCTGAAAATGCTGTTTTAATTCCGGCAGCATATCCAGGATGTCCCCGCATTTTATGTCCGGGGTAAGTCCCTGTTTTCCCTGTCTGGCCGCGATTGTACCGCCCGTGGTCAATAACAATACCTTCTTCATAGCCAAATTACACCTTTCCTGATATTCACGGGCCTGTGTTCTACGCAATCTCCAGTGCCTGCTGAAGCATAGAAGCATCTATATTGCCGCCTGTTATAATAAAGCATATCTTTTTGCCCGGCCCCGTGTCAATCCTGCCGGCCATTGCCGCTGCAATACCCACACAGGAGGACGGCTCTGCAGTAATCTTGCCCAGGAGGGCAACTTCTTTCATCGCACGTGCGATATGGTCCTCATCGATCGTCAGAAGGTGGTCCACATTATCCCGGATCAGCCGGTAATTAATCTCTTCCGCTTTACTCACCCGAAGACCGTCCGCAATGGTCTCTCCCATCTGTACCGTTACCGGATGCCCCACCCGCAGGCTTTCCGTAAATCTCGGAACCTGTTCCGGTTCCACTGCAGTCACGCAGACTCCGGAATCCAGCTGCTTCATGGCAAATGCCGCACCGGCTGTCAGGCTTCCCGCCCCGCAGGGTACCACAATCTCATCAAAACCACCGGACTGCTCCCATGCCTCCACGGCTGCAGTCCCATGTCCGGCAATGACATAAGGGTCCATATGGGAATGTACCAGGCAGTACCCATATTCCCGGATCAATTCCTCACACTTTCGGTCCCGGTCCTCCCCGGTAAATCCACAGAGCACCACTTCCGCGCCATACCCTTTTGCTCCTGCAACCTTTGTCTGCGGTGCATTTTCCGGCATCACAATCACCGCTTTCGTTCCAAGCATTCTGGCCATATAACTCACCGCCTGGGCGTGGTTCCCACTGGATGCCGCGGTTACGCCTCTTCTTCTTTCCTCTTCCGTCATACAGAGCATCTTATTGGCAACGCCCCGGACTTTAAAAGAGCCCGTATGCTGTAGATTTTCCATCTTCAGCCAGATCTGTGCGCCTCCAAACAATTTCTCCAGTCCTTCTGCCCGGATCAGCGGCGTAACTCTTGCATAATCCTGTATCCGTCTTTTCGCCATCATTACATCTGCTATCTGCAGATTTCCTGCAGAATCCATAAAATTCCCTCCTCTCTCCTGCCTCTATACTACAGCCGGCTTTAAAGTCCAGCATTGCAGTTTTGTCTGTTCAACAATATTGGGGGCCTCAAACTCCTCCGCCCACACAACCCAGTTGCCGCCGAACTGATACTTCTCATCCACGTGGTCGGCAGCTGCCAGACGCCCGGTCTGTACCTCCACAGTATCAGTCCCGTCCGTGAGTGCTTTTGCCAGTGTACAGAAAATATCCACCGGATTCAGGAAATTATCTCCCACCCGGTACAGCGATTTCAACTGCGGATACCCCATCACATATTCCCTGTCAGATAAGACCGCCTCCCCCAGTTTCTGTACGTCCACAACACGGGTATATAAGACTGAACGTTCCTCTTTCTCCGGCCCGTACATCAGCTCCGGAACCAGCATCCTGCCGGTCAGTGCCTTTGCAAGCAAAGTCAGTAGTTCAGACGGTGCAAGCATGCCGCCCTGCAGAGACTGATACGTAATGCCTCCGTCAAAACCCGCTGCATACTCTTTTAAATCCGATATCTTCAAGGGAACCATTCTCTGCTTCTCATAGCGCATTGCCTCTGCAGCTGTTATGTACTCTACATTCTCCCTCTGGCCTGTATACTTCAGGAATCCCCGGATCGCTTCCAGATTCTCCTCATATGCCTCCCTGCTTCGAAGCGGAGCAGGCTGACAGCTGACCGGATTCTTACCTCCTGCAAAGTTTACTTCATCCCAGAACTCCTCTGCCACAAGTTCCGTCGGATGATCGTAAATGCTCAGGAATACGACATCATCCCCGCGCATATCCATCTCATCAAACGCCCTGCACATATGTTCCAGCTGATGAGGCTCATGCTGGGAATGGATCAGGTTAGCAAGCCCTGTCATACAGTACAGGCCCGCATACCAGAAGATCCCTCCGCCCACGTCCATAATCGGATGCGCATCCATATAGGTAGGAACTCCCATCCGTCTGGCCGCTGCAAATGCCTGCGGGGCCCATGCCACACCCGGATGTCCGTAACTCATAAGATGCTGTCCTGTCAGCTCTGCCAGCTTTTGAAAGCCCGGATATTCCCTCTGAAAGAACTCTTCTGTCCCTTCCCGAAAACCATAGTGTTCCAGATATTCCGTAGGCAGCGGGTGAACACTGTGCTCGGTCGTATGGAAACATAACTCGTGTCTTTTTAACTTTTCGAGAATATCAGTCCTTCCCTTTTTCTGAAGAAGCTCCAGCTTCTTTGTGCAGAACTTCAAGGTTGCACGGACTCCAAACTCATCCAGAATTCCCAGAATATCATAAAATGCATCGTCCGATTCTGCTGTCAGATAATCTTCAACATCAAACCACAGCAATACCTTTATCTGTTTCATCTTCATCACCTCCTGCTAAAATACCGTTGTTTCCTGTTCTCAGTACCCTCTTGTATCCCGGAAGTAAATGCGGTATTCCGCCCCTTCCAGCTCCCTGGCTACATATTGTTTCGCCTGCTCCACATCCCGCTTAATCAGCACATGCACCAATTCCATGTGTGCTTCCAGCAACGCCGTTGCCCCGGAGCTCTTCCACTCCCTGACAAATACTCTGCGGAGGTTATTGAGCACATTTTCCAGAGCGGATACCAGATACCTGTTGCGTGAGAGATATGCAACGGACATGTGAAAATCCATATTCATCTCACTGTATTCCTGATATGTACTGCCCTCGGCTTTCGCCACATGCTCCTCAGTCAGTTCCTGTAAAAACTTAAGTTCATCGTCTGTTGCGTACTGGATCGCCATCTCTGCACATGCCTTCTCCAGAATTCCTCTGTACTGAAACAGGCTCTGCAGTTCCATAACGGAAATGCCTTTGACCAGGTAACCTTTATTCGGGATCTTTTCTAGAAATCCTTCCATACACAAATAGTTCAGCGCCTCCCTGGAGGGTGTCTTGCTTACCCCGAACTTGTGTGATATCTCGGCCTCGGTAATCATATCATTCTCATTGTAATTCCAGTTGATAATATCATTCCGGAGCTCATTCAGTACCCTTTCTGTCATAGACTGTTTTTTCGCCATCTGCAGCCTCCCTTCCTTTGTCATATTTCAACGATGTATCAGTGATATATCACTGATGTATTTTAGTTAATAGTAACAAGACATATTCTATTTGTCAATACTCTTTGTGAATATTGTATAGCACAGTCAGTATTTTTCATGATTCGCAAATTAAAACCTATCTATGACAGCTGCCAGTACTTTCTGAAAACCTGGCAGGCGAGGGTGCGGGAAGATTTTTTTCAAAACGAAAAACAGGAATGTAGTCTATCACAACTACATTCCCATTTTCCAGCTTAATCTAAACAACTTTAGGAGTTATAACCTCTTATTCACATTTTGTAAAGTACATGGAAATTCCCTGTCCACCGCCGATACACATACTGATCATGGCATCTTTCTTGTCTGTACGCATCAATTCATACATTACCTTTACAGTCAGCATTGCACCGGTAGCGCCAATCGGGTGTCCGATGGAGATACCGCCGCCGTAAATATTTACTTTTTCGGGATCCAGTCCGAGATCTCTGCTTACTGCGTATGCCTGGCTAGCAAATGCCTCATTAATTTCAAACATATCGATGGATTTCAAATCCAGACCTAATTTTTCCGCCAGCTTCTCACTGGAGAACTTCGGTGAATATCCCATCAGTTCTGCATCAAATCCTGCGATTGCATAACCTCCGATTTTTAACTTCGGAGTTACTCCCAGTTCTTCTGCCTTTTCTTTTGACATGACTACAACTGCTGCCGCACCATCATTCAGGCTGGAGGAGTTTGCTGCTGTTACCGTACCGCCTTTTACAAAGCAAGGACGAAGCTTTGCGAGTTTTTCCATACTCTGCCCTTCTCTGGGGCCTTCGTCTGTATCAAATACTGTTACATTTCCTTTACGGTCTTTTAACTCTACCGGGAGAATCTCATCTTTGAACTTTCCTGCTTTGATTGCTGCACAGGCTCTCTGGTGGCTCTGTACTGCAAACGCATCCTGCTCTTCTCTTGTTACGTGATATTTTTCAGCAACATTTTCTGCTGTCACACCATTATGATTACCGTCAAGCGGCCATGTCAGGATATCAATAACACCATCTTCAAACACTTTGTGTCCCATTTTTGCTCCCCAGCGGGCATCCTTTACATAATACGGAAGCTGAGAAATATTTTCAGAACCACCTGCTACTACGACTTCGGCCTGACCTGTCTGGATTTCCATCACAGCTTCTGCAATGGACTGCAATCCGGAACCACACTGACGGTTTACTGAATATGCGGTTGTCTCTTTCGGCATTCCTGCTTTCAAACTGATTGCCCTTGCAACAAATCCATTCTCTGCAACCTCTCCAACCTGCCCGATGATCACTTCATCTACAACCGCCGGATCAATCCCCGCACGATTCACTGCTTCTTTTACAACCATTGCACCCATGTCAATTGCTGAAATATCTTTTAAACTGCCACCATAACTTCCGACCGGAAGTCTTACACCACTGACTACTACTACTTCTTTCATCACTGTCTCTCCTCTCGCTCAACATCTGCAAAGGGGTCTGACCCCTTTGCCCTTCGTTTTCTGAATTTTCTGAAATCTTATTCGTATTTATAGAATCCCTGTCCGGATTTTCTTCCGAGATGTCCTGCTTTTACCATAGTCTCAAGCAATGGACATGGTCTGTACTTGCTGTCATGGAAACCATTATACAGTCCTGTCATCGTTGCAAGCATAACATCCACACCTACAAAGTCTGTCAGTTCCAATGGTCCCATGGGGAAATTGCATCCCAGTTTCATTGCATTATCGACATCTTCCGGTGTGCAGCCTTCCATTACCATGAATGCTGCCTCATTCTGCATTGGTACAAGTACACGATTTACGATAAATCCCGGATATTCCGGTGCATCTACAACTGACTTTTTGATCTCAATTGCAAATTCTTTTACTTTATCGTAAGTCTCATCTGCAGTTGCAATTCCACGAATCAGTTCTACCAGTTTCATTACCGGAGCCGGATAGAAGAAATGTACCCCCATTACTTTGTCAGGTCTGCTTGTTGCTGCTGCGATTTCAGAGATGCTTAATCCTGATGTGTTTGACACAATCAGAGTCTCCGGATCAGCCAGTTTATCAAGCTGCTCAAATACAGATTTTTTCAGATCGATTTTCTCCGGAACTGCTTCGATGATCATATCTGCACCTTTTACATCCTCCATATTACTGCTGTATGTCAGTCTTCCAAGTACTTCGGCTTTTTCTGCTTCTGTGATTTTTCCTTTAGCAATTTTCTTTACAAATATTTTCTCAATGTTTGCCTTTGCCTTTTCAATCGCTGGTTCAAACACATCAATATTCTTCACTTCATATCCGGCCTGCGCACATGTCTGTGCGATACCGCTTCCCATAAGTCCTGCACCGATTACTGCAATTTTCATTCTCAATTACCTCCCTATTTAATCAATTAGTTTTGTCTTTATTTTCAAGGAATTTTCTTCTCTTTTAACTCCAGCCCAAACGGACCATCCTCGATGAATAATCCCTCAGCCATCAGTTTTAACTCCGGGCTGACAATCGGCTGGAAATCCATCATATCCAGCACCTGTGTCTGTAAATCTATTCCCGGCGCGATTTCTATCAGTTCCACGCCCTCTTTACAAAGACGGAATACTGCACGTTCTGTTACGATCATAACTTCCTGGCCTTTTTTTCTGGCCATCGGTCCGTTGAAAGACAACTGCGCAACCTGTTTTACCATCTTACGGATTTTTCCTTCTTGTAAAATGGTCAGTCTGCCGTCAGCAAACTGATATTTTGCTCCGCCCGCCGTAAATGTTCCGAGAAATACTACTTGCTTCGCATTCTGCGTAATATCAATGAACCCGCCTGCCCCTGTGCATCTTGATCCCATCTTGGTTGAATTGACACTGCCGTCCTCTCCAAGTTCTCCAAGACCCATGAATGTAATATCAACACCGGCTCCGTTGTAATAATCCATCTGCTCATGATGTCCGATCATTGCATACAGGTTCTGGCCGATGCCAAAATCAATTCCTCCGGCCTGAACTCCTCCGTAGATTCCTGACTCTACGGTAATCATAATATCATCGGAAACCCCCTCTTCATTGCACACTTTTCCGACCATATCATTTGGAATTCCTGTTCCAAGATTCACGACTGCTCCTCCATATAATTCCTGCGTCCCCCTTCGGGCAATGAGTTTCCGTTCATTGAACGGTGCCGGAGGAATATTGCCCTGCGGTACCCGCACCTGTCCGCAGTATGACGGATCAAAATACCAGGAGGATGTCTGCCGGTGATCTTCCTGGGGGTTCTCACAGACAACAATATCATCGATAAATAATCCCGGAACAGTCACGTCCTTCGGATTGATAGTACCTGTCTGTACAACCTGTTTTACCTGAGCAATCACTCTTTTGCCATACCTTTTCGCAGCCAGAACAGCCGGAAGCACTTCCAGTTTCATAGCCTCTTCTGTGGTTGTCAGATTCCCCATCTCATCACAAACCGTACCTCGAATTACGCATACATCAATCGGTATCTGTTTGTAAAACATGTACTCTTCACCATCATATTCCATGATATCTACAATATCTTCCAGCGGCTTTGTACGCTCATTCATCTTTCCGCCTTCCACACGTGGATCAATGAATGTTCCGAGCCCGACTTTTGACATTTTTCCCGGCAGACCACATGCCATGCTTCGATATAGCTGTGCAATCTGGCCCTGCGGCAGACAGTACGCCTCAACCTGGCTGTTTGCGATCATTTCCATCCAACGTGGCTGTAAGCCCCAGTGAGAACCGATGATTTTGGTTACCATACCTTCGTGTGCCAGATGTTGAATTCCGTCTTTGCGGTCACTCTGACCACAGGAGTGAAGCAACGTCAGATTTGACGGATGCCCTGTTTCCAGATATCTTTTTTCCAGTTCCTTTAAAATAGACTCGCTGGCACTGACCAGTGTCATAGCAATCGTACAAATAGTATCGCCATCCTTTATCTTCGCAGCTGCTTCCTTTGCACTCACAAAATTTGCTTTCAGCATAACTTCATTCCTTTCTCTTTCATCTCATTTCACCGTAAACCATCCTCTTACGAAATTCTATCCGCATCAGCAAACATCGTTTTAATTGTTTTTTTATCCGTTTTAAGTCCCGGTGTCTTCGGAACTGCATCTGCAAATAAAATCTGCTCCGGTATCTTAAACTTTGCCAAACGACTCTTCAAATCCGCTTTCAGTTCCTCTGCTGTCATCTGCACGCCACTCTCAAGAACAATCAATGCCGCAGCCACTTCTCCGTACTTTTCACTCGGAATCCCTACCACTGCTGCATCTTTAATTCCCTCGACCGCAACAAGTTCATCCTCCACATCTGTACACCAGATCTTCTCTCCACCCCGGTTTATCATGTCCTTTTTCCGGTCTACGATAAAAACATACGAGTCCTCGTTGATATATCCCATATCCCCGGTATTGAGCCACCCGTCTTCCGTGATCAGAGGGGTCTTCAGATTATAATAATATTCACAAATATTTGCACCTTTTAAATATACGACTCCAACCGTACCGTTCGGCACTTCCTGCCCATCGTCATCCAATATCTTCAGCATCAGTCCCGGAACCGGTTTTCCCTCTGACCCAGGATAAAGGCTTGTCGCCGCATCATACGGAAATACCGTTCCCGGTGAAGAAGTTTCCGTCATTCCATAAACGTTGCAAAATTTCATCTGCGGCATCCAGCGGTGCAGCTTCTTCATCGTTTCCACAGGCATATAACTGCTGCCGCATGCCAGTGTCCGGATACTCGGGAGCTCCGGAAATTCTTCTCTATAATCCAACAGCTGCCCGAATACGGTCGGTGAGCCGTGCATAAATGTTATTCCCTCCCCCTTCACACCTTCAAGAATCCGCTTTGCATCGTACCGCTTATACAGGTATGTTGTTCCGCCGATATAGACAAACAGCCCAAGCAGCGCCACCAAACCTGTGATATGATAAATCGGTACGGGAATAATTGTTTTATCCTCCGGACCAAGTTCCAGCAGTTTCTGATAGATCATCACCGCATGATTGACATTATAATTTTTTAAAATGACACCTTTACATGCAGAAGTCGTCCCTGACGTAAACATCACGATAAGCTCATCATTCAATTCACCACATCCAGGTTCTGCACACATCATCTTTGTGATATTTCCTTCTACGATTGCCTCTGCAAAACCATATCCGTCCTCTTCGTCTACCGTTACATCTACAAATATTCCGGCTTCTCTGTAAGACCGAACCCATCCGTAATCCTCACTCACCAGAATTCCCTGCAGATCCGCCTTTTCAATCAGGGAACGTACTTCCGGCTCCCGGTATTTCGTCGGAAACGGCACAGCTACGGCCCCCAGTTTACATAAAGCATAAAAGGATGTTGCAAATTCAATTCCATTATTTAAAAGCAGTCCCACATGGCTTCCTTTTTCCAAATGACGCACATATTTCAGATATGCCGCCATGGAATCCACCATGTGAAGAAATTCCCGATAGCTATAACAGCGCCCCCAGTTATCACAAAGGCCTGTTTTTTCTGAGAATTTCTCTGCCGTATCTTTCAGCATCTCATAAAAACTTTTCTTCATCTTCGGAAAAGTATAAACGGTCCGGTCTCCGACTGTCAGGTCACCCATCTCCTTCTGAAACCACATATTCCATACATCTTTTCCATTTAACATGCTTACACCTCTTTTTTTCTGAAGCCGACTCGTTCCTTTTTCTCAGCTTCAAGCACCTCTCCAGCAAGCGCAAGATACATACGCTCAATTTCTGATTCACTGAAAACATCTGCTCTCTTCTCATGCATTTCTTTGATTGTCTGATACACTTGTTTTCTGTGAATTACCGCAACCGAATCCGGCATTTTCCTGTCTTTCCATGTCAATGTACTCGCATCCGGAAACACGACGATCGGATGAATCGTAAGTTCTTCTTTATTTAGTTTCCGAACAATCTGCGATTGGAAATATCGTATTTCATCCATCGGATTACGCATCATTTTTATTTCAACTTTAGCTTTTTCGCCTTTCTTCGCTTTTTCAACTGTCTGATATTTAAAATCCCCCCGGACTGATGCTTCAATATCGCCGGTCTGATTCTTAATATCCAATACATACATTCCGCTGGTCAGCAAGATGATAACGTAAGCCTGGGGGTATCTTTCCCCTTTCGCAGCGGCAAGCTGATAAAAAATCCTGTGCCTGCCGAACCGCGAATCAAGATAATAGCTTTCCGACAGTTTTGTCAGGCTTTTCTTCCTCATTGCATATTCCAGATAATTAGAATAGATTTCTTTATAGATACTCCGGCGAAAAAGATACCATCCGCTTCCGCCTTTAAAAACTGCAATAATTCCTGCTACCAGGAGCAGTCCCGGAAGTAATTCCAACCAAACATCCTGTCCCATAGTCCACCTCATGTACATTCACCGCCGATTGTCGGAATGAATGCATTTCTTTTTTTCAAAACATCAGTCAAACTCCGGCCCTTCATACTTGTCAAAATCATATCGGCCGCTGGAGCCGATAACTCTCATGTAACTCTTAATAAATTCTTTCATTGCATCCTGTGCCACAATACAAAGATCCATATAATCGATTTCCGGATTCTCCTCCAGTGCCTTTGCTGTCGCGATTCTCGCATGTTTGAACAAGTCTGTACATACATTGATCTTATTGATTCCATATGCTACCGCTTTTCTGATGTTCTCTTCTCCCGCACCGGAACCACCGTGAAGTACAAGCGGCCTCTGCAGCGTCTCTTTTAATAATTTCAAACGGTCAAAATCCAGTTTCGGGACAAATCCTTTCGGATAACTTCCGTGAGCCGTTCCGATCGCCACTGCAAGGCAGTCACATTCTGTTTGCTCTACAAATTCCTTAGCCTGCTGTGGATCTGTGTACAAGTCTACCTTTTCGTTATCTGCCTCTTTTGCCATTCCTACATGTCCTAATTCTGCTTCACAGGAAAGTCCCATGCCGTGTGCAAGAGAAGCTACAAGCTGTGTTCTTCTCACATTTTCTTCAAAATCATAACTGGAAGAGTCAATCATCACACTTGAAAATCCATATTTCATTGCCGCTGTAATATCTTCAAGGTCAGCGCCATGATCCAGATTGAATGCAACCGGAACTGATACTTTTTCTGCCATTCCCTTAATCATTGGAGCAAGAATATCTCCATGTCCGTGGGCTTTCATCTGACGAGGGGAAATGTTGATGATTACCGCGGATTTTTCTTCTTCTGCCGACTGGATAATAGCCTTCGCCTGTTCCATATTTACACAATTGATCGCCATGACTGCATAATTATTTTTATGTGCATGCCAGAGCATATCCTTCATTGATACATACATATTATTATTCTCCTTATATCCCGAATTGCCGTACATACTTTTCGGCACCCGGTAAAAATATATCTAGCCGTCTGTCTGGTTCTGCTTTAAGTGTAGAAAGGAAAAAGCCTAAGCTTCTTCCTTTCTGAAAATTAAATAATAGATACAATGTCTTCTTCGCTTTCTTCATACCCTTCCGGCAGTGGTTTTCTGAGGAGTGCATACAGAACACCTGTAATGCAACCGCCTAACAACCAAAGGCCGATAAACAAAAGTGGGTTGGATGTCATGGCAATAACAAATGCACCACCATGAACTGCCGGAGACTCAAGACCGAGCATCATACACAGACCACCTGTAATCGCACCACCTGTACAGCAGGAAATTGCAACACGAACCGGGTCTTTCATCAGGAATGGGATAACACCTTCCTGTACGTAGCAGCATGACAGAATAAACAGTGATTTTGCCTGCTCTCTTTCAGATTCTGTAAATTTCTTCTTTCCGCCGATGAAACATGCAAGACCAATTCCCAGAGGAGATGTCATGCCTGCACACATTTTAGCAGAAGTAGGAATTAAGAATCCGTCAGCATTCAGCCCGTTTACGAACAGAGCTGCTGTTTTGTTAATAGGACCGCCGTGATCCAGACAAATCATTGCTCCGATTACTGCACCGAGTACGAATCTGGAACCACCGCTCAGAGCCATCAGTCCTGATGTAATCCATGCCATAAACCAACTGATCGGGCGTCCTACTACATAATACATAAGCAGACCACAGACCAGGGTCGTGACTACCGGATAGACCAGAATCGGCATGATACCCTGTATTGCTTTTGGCACCTTAATCTTCTTTAACATAAGTACAAAATAGCCAACCATGATACCACCGACAACACCACCCACAAAGCCGGTATTGATCGCGCCTGCAAGAGCACCCATTACAAAACCTGGTGCAAGTCCCGGCTTATCAGCCATCGCATATGCGATAAATGCTGCGATAACCGGTACAACATAGTTCATCATGTTCTGTCCGAGAAGCATGATTGCTTTTGCAAGTGTATCAATCTGATCCATGTGGTTTCCGATATCATATCCGCCCATTGCCTTTGCAATTGCCTGAATTACACCTGCACCTACAATTACAGGAATCATGTAGGAAATACCTGTCATAATAGAATCTCTCAGAAAAGCTCCCTGGCTTTTCTTTTTTGTTTTTCTTTTGATTTCTGCCATTATTCTAACGCCTCCAATAATTCTTTAATAATTCCTTCTGCATCTTTGATTGCTTCGCTGACACCGACGGTCAGTGTCGGCAAATCGTCAAAACGCTCGGCGTTCTTAATTCTTACATCACTTGCAATAATTACTCCGTCTGCTCTTTTAAGATCTTCTTTTGTGATCTCATTCTCAACACCGGCTGCACCCTGTGTTTCGATTTTGATTTCCAGACCTTTTTTCTTTGCAGTCTTTTCCAGATTGGATGCTGCCATATAGGTATGTGCAATTCCTACCGGACAACTTGTCACTCCTAAAATATACATATTACTCTTCCTCCTTTTTTGATGAAAATAACTGTTTAATTTCCTCGACTGTGGATGTACCTTTCAGCGTTTCCCGGAAATCATCATCCATCAGATTCGCCGCTAACTTAGAAAGCATTTCCAGATGTACGTTATCTGATGTGTTTGGTGCGGCAAGCATAATCACATAGTCAACCGGACGTCCATCCAGTGTTTCCCATTCCACCGGATTTTTTAGTTTGACCAGTGTAAATGCTGCCTCTCTGACGCAGTCTGATTTGCAATGGGGTATTGCGACACCGTTTCCGACCCCCGTGGAAAATACGGCCTCTCTTTCGTAAAGTCCTTCAATATATTTATTCAGGTCATTTACTTTCCCTGCATCATACATCATTTTGCCAAGTCCTTTGATTACATCGTCTTTTGTCTTGGCTTCATATCCAAAATTCACAAGTTTTTCATTCACCATTTCTGAAACATTCATATTGTGTTAATTCCTTTCCTGCATATCTATGCCTTTGTCAAAATATCTATCTCGCTGATTTTTTTAGCTTTTAAAACCTGTTCAACATCCTTTATATTTCGTGTCAGGTCCAGCACATCTCCAAAAATTCTCTGGAAGTTATTCTCCACCTTTGCATCCAATGCCAGCATGAAGATAATCTGTACTTTCTCCGAGCCCCATAAGATGGGTTTCTGTAAAGTCATGAATCCGATTCCCTGTTTCCGTATGTGCCCTTCAAATGCATGCGGTATGGCTACCAGACTGCCTACTGCGGTTTCCGAAAGTTCTTCTCTTTCGAATACAGACTGTATGTACCCTTCATCTACATACCCTTCGCTGACCATCCTTCCTCCCAGAAGTTTGATTACTTCTTCTTTTGACTTCAAATCGCAGTTCATAATGGAGATGGAACTATTCAAAAACTTCTTCAGGTAAAAATATTCTGTATTTTCTTCCTGTAGATGACTTGTTCTTTTCTGAATATATTTTCGTATTCTCTGAATATCCGTCTCGCTCAAAACCGACGATACATGAAGCACTTCGATTCCCTCTATATAAATAGGCACTGTTGAGATTACAAAATCCTGCATCTCCGGTTCTAAACTATCTGCCTGATTTCCCGAAATAATCTGCTTGATTTCCATTTCCGGGAACAATCGTTTCAGCTTCATGGAAACAAACTGTGACGTTCCGATACCGGTCATACAGATAATTGTGACTGACAGATTTCTTTTCATTTTCTGTCGTGTACGTTCTATGGCTGCTCCTATGTGAAATGATACATAGCCGATTTCATCCTCCGTCGTTTCCAGTCCGTATTTCTGTCCGAACTTTGATATCAGATAAGAAGCAATCTCATACTCGTAGAACATTTCCTTTTTCACCGAATCCAAAATCGGATTTTCCAGATACATCATGCTATGAAACCTGTGAACCATACATTCCAGGTGATCGAACAGCGCACATGCCAATTCGCTGTCTTCCTCCAGCTGCAGTTGATACTGTTCATCCACTTCCTGTAGAAGTGACATGATATCATCAAACATCTGCGGCTCTCTGGCACGAGTCTTCTCTCTGTCCTTTTCTTTCGTCATAGGAGTCTGATATCTAACTGCCAAAAGACACGTCATCAAAAATGTAATCTCTGATTCTGGAATTTCAACATCCAACTGTTCATATATCTGCTCCAGGATATAACGACTTACAAACCAGGCTTTTCTGCCTTCACTTGCCTGTTCATCTTTTTCCTCCGGCTCTGTCACACATCCCATCTGAACTCTCGTTATCAGAATCGCAAGCTGAATCAAAAATTCATCAAAGGAAATATCCGTCAATACAAAATGGAACCGATTCTCTGCCAATCGGATTACACGCTTCAAGCTTTCCAGCCGCACTTTTGTAAACAGAGTCTGTATCTTCTCATTTCCGCCGACCTTTTTCAGTACATCTGTCAGCGCCCATCGAATCTGTGTTTCCAAACCTTCTGCCTTAATCCCATATTTTACTTTCTTTATGAAAGTAATACCGAATTTCTCCCAGAATGAAACCAGCTCCGATACATCATTCACAATCGTTCCTTTACTCACATAGAGTAAATTTGCAATTGCTTCCATTGATATATACTCTTTATTATGTAAGAGCAGATAAGCAGCAACGTAATATTTCCTCACATCCGATGAGATATAGGAATCCTTCATCTCATACAAGACTGACTGCAGAAACTGTTCTCCGGCTTCATCATAATACAGCCAAAGGCCAACCCCCTGCTTTGTCTTAATACTGCAGGAATTTTTTTCAAGAATCTCATTGATCTTCTTTATATCAGCCTTGATTGTTCTTGGGCTGACTTTCAATTCCGCAGCAATCTGTGATGTGGTAAACTTATTTTCATTTTTATAGAGTAAATGAAGGATTTTCTTTTCTCTTGGTAAAAACATTTGACCACCTTTCCTTGCTGTTCTATAGATATTATACCTAGTTTCAGCAGTTATTTACAATTTAGTTAATTGCACTTTAGCCAATGAACTTAGTGCAACCAATGGTAAATATATCACATCTGACAAATTTTTTCTCCTTATTTTTATGCACTTTAACTGATTTCCCGCTTGTTTTATATACTTTTCAAAATTTCGGTTCCATTTTTCATACACTGTTTCTGTATTTTTGTATCTATACCTATTCTTTTTCACTTAGTTGGTGCAATTTATCAAATATTCTTTTTTTCCGAAACGTCTATAATAAGAGACAGTACAATAATCTTTTATAATTAGGAGGATTTACACATGATTAATTTTGAATTTTATAACCCCACAAAAGTTATTTTTGGAAAAGGTGTTGAAGCAGAAGCCGGTAAAGTCATTAAGGAAATGGGCGGTCACAAAGTACTCGTACATTTCGGCGGTGATTATCTTCAGAAGAGCGGTACTTTAGACCGTATCCACCAGGGACTTACTGATGCCGGACTGGAATATGTAGATTTGGACGGAGTTGTTCCGAATCCAAGACTCGGATTAGTAAAAGAAGGTATCCGGCTTTGTAAAGAAGAAGGAGTTGACTTCCTGCTTCCGATTGGCGGCGGAAGCGCAATCGATTCTGCCAAAGGAATCGGTTACGGCCTTGCAAATGATTTTGAACTGGAAGACCTTCTGCTCGGCAAAGCTGCCACCGACAAAATTGCACCGATCGGATGTATCTCAACAATCGCAGCAACCGGTTCTGAGACAAGCAACTCTATGGTAATCACCATCGAAGACGGCATGCTCAAACGTTCTTACAACCATGACTGCGCCCGTCCAAAATTTGCGATCATGAACCCGGAACTTACATATACACTTCCTGCATATCAGACATCCAGCGGTGCTTCTGATATTATGATGCATACAATGGAGCGGTATTTTACAAACACAAAAGATGTGGACCTGATCGACCGTATGGCAGAAGGACTTCTTGTATCTGTTCGTGAAGCTGCTCTGACTGCTGTAAAAGCCCCTGAAAACTATGAAGCGCGCGCAACCCTGATGTGGGCCGGAAGCCTTTCTCACAACGGGCTGACCGGAACCGGACGTGTATCCGACTTTGCATCTCACAAAATCGAACATGAACTGGGCGGTATGTTTGATGTTGCTCACGGCGCAGGCCTCTGTGCTATCTGGGGAAGCTGGGCAAGATATGTATATAAGACAAATCCTGCAAGATTCGCACAGTTCGCAGTCCGTGTCTTTGATGTAGCACAGAATTTCTATGATACTGAGGCAACTGCCCTCAAAGGTATTGAAGCCTGGGAAATCTGGTGCCGCTCTATCGGAATGCCGACCAGTCTTCGTGAACTAGGTGTAACTCCGACCAGCGCACAGATTGAAGAAATGGCAGAAAAATGCGTTGCCACAGGCGGTGGACACGTTGGCTTCTTCCAGACTTTATATAAGGAAGACGTAATCAAAATTTTCGAAATGGCTCGTTAAAAACTCTGAACATTCTCCGCCGCCATATATCCCCCTGTCCCCCCGCCCCATCAACGGAGCTGAGCACATCCGCATCCCCTTTTCTCCCGCGCCGCCCAGCCAAGTCCCTGGGCGCCCTCCCGCCTTGCTGCACCCAGCCTTCCTGAAATCGGGACCCGAATGCCGCTTAACACGGTCAGGTAAAACGGGAATAGGGGTGTCTGGATGCATCGTAAGGCGGTTAGCTGGAGTAAAGTAAAAAACAAGGAAAACCGGGGCAATTTTTGTGATCACAAATCACAAAAATTCCTAGACCCAGCGCCTGAAGCCATCAAGGCTTCAGGTGGTGTGTCCAGGTTGCCCCGGTTTTCCTTATTTTTTACTTCTACTCCAGCTTGCCGCCTTACGCCGCATCCAGACACCCCTATTCCCGTTTTCCCTGGCCGTGTCAAGCGCATTCGGGTCCCGATTTCAGGAAGGCGGACACAATCACCATCATAGGCCTGCGCATCTCGTCTTTCATCCCGGTTATCCCCAGCATTTCTTCCGGAGGCTGTGGTTCTATGATATTTCTCAGTTCGAACCCATTTACCAGCAGTGTATTCAGGTAGGTAGTCAGTGTCCTGTGGTATTTTATCACCCGTTCCCCCAGGAATACGGCTTCTCTTTCCCCCTCGTAATAATAATTATCCACAGGAAAGTGAAGGATATTCCCCTCTGCATCGTAATACCAGTCCTGTGAACCAGAGGCCGTGAATACTGGATGCTCGGCGGAAAATACGAAGTTTCCTCCCTGTACTGTCCAGCGGCTGATCCTGCTCACCAGTGTTTCAAAATCCTTTACGTAGTGAAATGCCAGGGAACTGAGCACAATGTCAAATGTATTGTCCGGAAATTCCAGGTCTTCCATGGCACAGACGCGGTATTCTATATTCTTATGACTGTTTTTTTCCGCTGCCGCTGCCAGCATTTTCTCTGAGATGTCAACCCCAAGCACGGATGCTGCCCCGTTCTGCGCTGCATAGAGGCAATGCCATCCATAACCGCAGCCAAGATCAAGCACCCGCTTCCCGTAAAAATCCGGCAGAACCTTCTGAAGCTCTGACCACTCTCCCGCACCTTTCAGGCCGTCCTTTGAACGGCTCATTTTGCTGTATTTCTCAAAAAATATTTCATCATTATATTTATTTTCTTTCATTTTTATAATCCTCCCATGCAAAATATTGTTATCTATTCGCTTCTGCATGGGCTGTTGCAATCTTCTGTGCAATAATACCTCCGCACATATGTTTACCCCTTTCTCTTTATATTACTTTTGTGAGCTCACTGATCAGATCTTTTATATCCAATGGCTTTATAAGATATCCTGTCATTCCTGCATCATAGGCTTTTTTCTTATCTTCTTCAAATGCATTGGCCGTCATGGCCAGTATCGGTATCCGGGCAGCATCTTCGTGTTTCAGCGCCCGGATTTTTCTTGTAGCTTCGAGTCCATCCATCACAGGCATGCGGATATCCATCAGTATGGCCTGGTATGTTCCCGGCTGATTCTTCCCAAAACTGTCAACCGCTTCCTGGCCATTTCCTGCTGTATCTACTTCTGCCCCGCTCATTTCCAAAAGGGTTCTGGCTATTTCCTGGTTGAGTTCATTATCCTCCACCAGCAGAATCCGCCGCCCTTCTAATGTCCCTGCACTCTTATATACCTTAACAGGCTCCTTTTCATGGAGATGTGCAAATGTATCATAGATGGCTGAACGGAATAAAGGTTTGGCAATAAAATAATCGATCCCGGCAGCCCGGGCCTCGTTTTCAATACCGCTCCACTCGTATGCAGTCATCATTATAATCATCGTATCCGGCCCTACCAGACGGCGAATCCGTCTTGCAGTTTCGATCCCGTCTATTCCCGGCATCTTCCAGTCGATCATGGCAATATCGAACATCCAGTTTTCCCGTATACCTTTCTCTACTTCCCTGACCGCTCTAAGCCCCGATTCCGCCCAGACTGTAACCGCCCCGATATCCTCCAGAATAACAGATGTCTGGCCTCCTACATCCGGATCATCGTCCACAACCAGTACCTGGAATCCCCTAAGAAGATTCTGGCGTTTCCGCTCCCATTCCTTCTCCACATCATCAGAAACAATCTGGAACGGCACTGACACAATAAAGGTAGTACCCGCATTTTTTTCACTTTTCACCTGAATGCTGCCGCCCATCAGCTGCACCAGGTTGTAGACTATAGAAAGGCCCAGGCCGCTGCCTACATTGTTGCGTGCATTTCCGGGCTCCTCCTGTTCGAACGGCAGGAATACTTTCTGCATAAACTGATCCGACATTCCAATTCCTGTGTCCTGTACAACAAATTCCATATATGCAAACCCATTGGTCCGCCGCTCTTCTTTGATATCTATACTGATATAGCCTCCCGAAGGAGTAAACTTCAGAGAATTAGACAACAGATTCATCAAAATCTGCTTCATACGCAGTGAGTCTCCGATATATTGTGCCTCGAGAGGTTCCCTGCACCGCATATCGTAATCAACTTCTTTTTCCACTGTCTGCGGATAGATGATCTGGTTTACTTCGTCTACAAATGCTTTAAAATCAAAAATCTCGTGGGCGATCTCCATTTTCCCGTTCTCAATCCTGGACATATCCAGAATATCATTAATAAGAGACAGCAGGTATCTGGACGATGCATCGATCTTTTGGAAACAGTCCTTCACAGTCTGTGTGTCCTCATTTTTCAACTGCCCTATGGTGCTCATCCCAATGATGGCATTCATCGGCGTCCTGATATCATGGCTCATACGTGAGAGAAAATCCGACTTGGCACGGTTCGCTGCCTTGGCGGAGGAAAGGGCGTCGCGAAGCAGCTGCTCCTGCCGCGCCTGCTCCTGCCGCTGGGCGTCAAGAAGCTGTACCAGATCGATCGCCAGCACATCATTATTAAAGGGATTCTCCACATAGATGACATGAATAGCAAGCCAGTGGTATACACCATCCAGTCCCTTTCCCTTCAATTCCATATAAATCTCGCGCTCGCCGTTCTCAAACCGCTTCAGGAGCTCCTCCCGATCCCAGATTGATGCGAAATCCTCCTGATAAGAAGGGTATATGAAAGGCAGACTCTTCGTCATCAGATCTGTATATGTGCCTTTCACCGGAATTGAATATTCCTTCTGGTTATCCACAAAACATTTGTATGTATTCTTCGTCAGATTGACACTCATAATCAAAGGATATACTGTATAGATCGCGGCTCTCAGGAACCGGTTCTCCAGAATGCGTTCCTGTTCCTGCGCCATCTCCAGCTGCACCCGCCCGGTAATGTCTGTAAATACGGCCTGTATCACTTCCTCCCCGTTACTGTCGACGATTCGTCCCATGGCCACATTGATCCAGGCTTCCTCTCCCCCCGGCTTAACACAATGACGACGGTAGGATGCAGGCTCCCCATTGAGTTCCAGTCCGTCAATTATAGACATTATCCAGTCATAATCTTTATCCTGCACTGTCTGAAGGGGGCTCTTTATCTCCTGCCGGTACGCTTCTTCCGAAGAGTATCCGTAAAATTCCCAGGTCATACGGTTCAGCGAGATCACCTCATGTTCTTTCTCTGTAGAGAACTGAAGGATACCGCATGGAACGGTGTTATACAGCTGTTCCAGAAACTTTGCCTGATGCGAATATTCTTTATTCTTCAAATTTAAAGCTGACTGAAGCCGCTGAAACGCCTCCCGGCCTGCCTCAACTGGAAATAACTCGTCATCTTTGATCTCTGCAAATGGCACAGAATTGTGTATATGTACTGTCTCCAGCCCGTCACCCTTCTCCCGGAAAACAAATGTCACTCTCTGTACCGTATCGAGATACGCCTCTGTCTCTGGCCTGCTGCGCAGCCTGCTGACTCCCTCGCAGAGATAGCAGTCTCCGCCCAGCTCCATTGTGTGATAAACTTCCTCGGACATATCACAGGCTATCATTCCGTCCCTGCCGGCCCTGAAGCAGGCCGCCACAGCTTCGCGCCCTTCTGCTTTCTGCTTCTCTCCCCCGCCGAGCCATATGATGTCCTCCGCAAATGTGGAGATCATAAACTCGATTTCGGAATCACAGAAATAAGTTTTCAATATTTTCTGAGCAAGTGCCTCCACTTCCCCAAGTGCTCTTTTACCCACGCAGATCCCTCCTCTGTCTCCGCTGTTAAAATCTGCACAGTTTTGCCTGTAAATCATTTCCCGGGAAACATAGTTTTTCTAATCATAACACAGTTTCAACCGGTTAGAAAGGCTTTCCGGATACACTTCTCCTGTTATCCCCGGTATCACTTCCTCTTTCTGCCGGAATTCCTCATACTCACCTTACTTCAATCTGGGGATTCCTCCTTTATCAGAATAGTTCTATTATTTATCTTTTTGCTCTACCAGTTCTCCATTTTCAAAGACCACAATCTTGTCTTTAAATTCGATTGTCCATTTACAGGGATTCTCCTTCGTTCCAATCTCATCTTCCCATCCCGTCTGATCTTTTTCTGTTCCGCCGACTTTTCTGACAGATAAGACTTTTAAATATGTCTCATTCTCCTTCGTTGTCCCCGAAAAATATATTTCGTAGCCCGGTTTCGTTTCCAGTTTTATATACGCTTTATTCCCTCTGGTACCGGATTTTAAACTGATATCTTCGAACTTTACCTGGCTGTATACCTTGGGCAGCATGAAAGCAACTATGACCGCAATAGCCAAAACGAAGCCTGCCATCCCTCCCAGAATCCTTCTCCTCTTTTTCTTTTTCATTTTCTTAATCAGTTCCACATCCTGTAGTTCTTCCTCACTTATGGGCACTGCCTCGCCGATTTCCCCTGTCATTTCCTGATAATACTTTCTGCACTCCTTACAGGATTTCAGATGTTTTTCTATTTCTCTATTGCTCTCTTCGCTTGTCAGTCCGTCAATGTACAACGGCATCAAATCCCGAATCATTTCACATTTCATAATGGCTCTCCTTTCTTATCCTCTGCTTACCGCGGTAAAATGTTACTCTCGCCCAGTTTTCATCCCTGCCCATGATTTCCCCGATCTCTTTGAAAGAAAAATTTCCGTTTAACCGCAGATACATCACTTCTTTTAATGGCTCCTCTAAAGTGTGAAGTATTTTATATAACTCCAGAACCTCCGTTTTCTGAATCGCGGAAGTTTCCGGCCCCTGCTCCGCAGACACGATGTCTTCTGTTATCTCCGACGGCTTCTCCCGCTCTTTTTTCTTCAGTTCCTTATACCATAAATGCTTGGCAATCTGGCACAGCCACACATAGAGCTTACAGTCTCCGCGAAAATCATCAATGGTCTTCATTGCCTGATAAAAAGTTTCCTGTGTCAATTCTTCGGTCATATGGGTATCATGGCAAAGACTAAACAGAAATTTATACACTTGCGGCATATACTTCTTATAAATCTGTTCTATATCTTTCATGTTCTACCTCCTTGCCTATATGTTCCTTTAAAACAACTTTCGTTACAACATAATTTAAAGTTTTTAATATTTATAAAAAGACCATTGCTGCACAGAGCAGCAACAGCCTTATGATAACGCTTATTTAATTCACAATATTACAATCTCTAAACACCGGTTACGATTTATGTTCCTTATTCCGCAGCCAGGCTGCGGACCCGCCCGCAGAGCATGTGTTACGGGTTACCCTTTGGGTACACCTTATTCGTCTTTACTCCTGCATCTTCAGACGTTCTTCTTATGCCTGACACAGACCCAAATGGATATTGCCGTGGCAAGCAGAAAGGCAATCAGCGGCAGTGTGATCCCCGGAAAGATATTCCATAAAAAATCATTCTCCTGTGAGATGTTGCGAATAAGAATCACCACAACAATTGCTGCCAGATAAATTCCTGCACAGCTCAAGATACATATCTGTGAACTCTTTCTTTTCTTACTCTCCTTCTCTAATTCCTGCTGCTTCTTTTCCAATATCTCTGTCTTAATAGACAACTCGTCCAATTCGGATGGTTTCAGCAGGTAGTCTGTTGTAACCTGAAAAACACTGCTCAAAGATATAAGCTTTTCCAGCTCCGGTATTGTCTGTCCTGACTCCCATTTAGAAATAGATTGTCTCGAAACATTTAACTTCTCGGCCAGTTCCTCCTGTGTCAGATTATTGGCTTTTCTTAACTGTAATATTTTTTCTGATATTTCCATGTGTGCTGCCTTCCTTTCTTTTTCTTGCCTCTACTATAGCCATTCTGTCGGTTGCATTCCAGCGACTGCTGTGTATAATCGCGCAACCGGAGCGCGCATCAGATAAGCAATTCAAAGAAAGCCTGATTTTATACACTATGATATCCTTTTCTTCTTCGGAGCAGTCAGATCATAGCTCTCACTGATCATCCGCCGTATCTCTTCCTCCGGTACCGTCCCATCCAGGATAATCGAGTTCCAATGTTCCTTATTCAGATGATAGGCCGGCTGCACAGAGGTAAATGCCTGTCTCCAAAAATCCCGCCACTGGGGATTACACTTCACATTTATCCAGACATAACCATTTCTGTTAAAAATCCATGCAAATACCTTTTTGCTCTTGCGATGCCTGATTACACACCAGTTGGGATCATGGAAAGGGTAGTCCTCAAATACCTCTGCAAAACTCAGACAATAGGCGATTGCTTCTTTCTTTTCTGTCATTTGGTTTTCCTCATTAAGATTTGTTCAATACCCTGCATAATTGAAACTGATATCAGGATATATGTCAGAGTTTCTTTATCCTCAATAATATTTATTATAGGGGCTCCATTGGCAGTCGTTTTTCCCAGGCCCACTGGGGATCTGTTCGTAAAATCCCGTTAATGCAGATTTTTGGTCATTGCTGCTGAGTTCTCTGATAATCATTGTCTGTCCTTCTGTTGTCTAGCCTTTCAGTAGAGATACCCATTACTTTGAAAAACGAATGGCAAAAACAGCCCCACCCTGCGGGTGGTTTTTAGCGGTAATGGTTCCTCCCTGTCGTGTTATAATCATCCTGCAAAGGGCCAGACCAATTCCATATCCTGTTGCATTTGTACTTTTCCCCCGATAAAACCGGTCGAATAAGCAGGGTAAGTCTTCCCTTTCAAAACCAGCACCATTGTCATGAATGGATATCTCGGTAAAAAGCATAGTATCCTTGCAGATTATTTCAATCTTCCCGTTCTCCCCTGCACTTTCCATACAGTTTTTAAGAATATTTTGAATTGCTTCGGCAAGCCAGCCTGAATCACCCTGGATCACAATTCCCTCCAGCAAGTCTGTATACAACTCAATATTATGCAGTTCTATTGGGATCTGAAGGGGACGAAGCGCAGCGAATATCAGGGTGTCTACAGCAATTGGCCCACATTGGAATTCTACCACTCCAGCGTCCAGCCGGGATATTTTTAAAAGCGATGTGATCAGCCAATCCATCCGTACCAGCAGCTCCTCTGTCTCCCGCAGAAATGCTTTTCGTTCATTTTCATCCTGAGTATTAGCCAGCAGTGTCAGGAGAAGGTTCACAGACGTGAGAGGGGTTCGGAGCTGGTGAGCTATGTCGGCAAGCGAATCCGCAAGATGTGTTTTTTCTTTTTCTAGCGCATCGTTCTGCTCCCGAATCCGCAGTGTCATTTTTTTCACTTCACTGTACAAAATAGAGAGCTCTCCCTCTTCCAGTTCGTCAAGATCCATGCGTTCCGTATTATGGAGCACAAGATCGATCTGATCTGATATCCGTGCAATGCTTTTGTACCGGGCCCTGGTATAGATGTAAAATGCGGTGCCAAAGACCACAGCAGAAACAAAGGTGAGGATTCCGGCGGCCATACCTATTTTAAATCCAAGTAATACACTAACGGCTGCTATTAAGATAAATACAATAGAAAACTGCCGAAATTCCCTGTTCCTAAGCATTCACTCCCCCCAATCGATAACCTGTCCCGCGAACAGTCAGGATGATCTGCGGATTTGCAGGATCCCTCTCTATCTTCTCCCGCAAACGTTTAATGTAAACAGTCAGGGTATTGTCATTGACAAATTCGCCCGCCGCATCCCACAATTCGTCCAGCAGACGGCCCCTTGTAATAATACTCTTGGGATTGTTAACAAACACCAGTAATAAACGGTATTCCAAGGCTGAAAGAAAAACCTCTCTGCCGTCTTTTTTCACAACTCCGCTCGCCGTATCTACCTGCAGCCCACAGATTTCAATAGCCGCCCCGGAACGTACGCTTTTTCGCAGTGCGGTGCCGATCCGCGCAATCAGTTCACGCGGACGAAATGGTTTTGTGATATAGTCGTCCGCCCCCATATTGAGTCCGGTAACAACACTTGCCTCATCCCCGGAAGCGGTCAGAAAGATTACGGGAATATCCTGTGTATCTTTGATTTCTGTACAGACCGTAAAGCCATTTCCGTCAGGCAGCGAAATATCAACCAGCGCCAGATCGAATTTATTTCCTTCCAGCACATTAAAAGCTTCAGCCCTCGTGGAGGCGTGGGTCACTTCAAATCCCTCCGAGCGCAGTAAAAGTATAAGGTTTTTGGCGATCGCCTTATCATCTTCTACCAAAAATATATGTGACATTAGTAAGACCTTCTTTCAGTTATATTTTTTTAGTCGAATTTCTGCCTAAGCCAACCTGATTAAGAAATCCGTTCCACATTATCTGTTTCCTTCCAGTGAATTCCTCCAGACAGTGTGAGAAAGGGCCATTGCAGAAAGGAGTCAGCTCCCTCGGCATTTTATCATTGGAAAAACTTTTCGTCCACACATTTCACAAAGTATATTAGGAATTCCTGCGCCTTGTTTTTATATAACTTATAACTACATACACCAAAATCCCCAAAACTGCTGCCAGTGAAATGAGATTAGAAATCTTCTGCAGCGCTGTTCCATCGTACTCTATACGTATTTTGCCGTCTTTCCCTCCAGTATTATGCACGCGAACCAGCGAATTGTCTGACTTGTCCAGCATAAGGCGAACCGACGAACCGTCCTTGCAGTAGAGCCATGCTTCATAGCCTTTGTAAAACATCAGAGGAAGTGTATATATGTCGGCGCCCTTCTCGGTCATAAAATAATAATATTTTCCTTCATGCCTCAGCTCCTGATTCGTAATTTCTCCATCTGCTTTGACCGTTTTCCCGGCCGTCATACCCGCCACGTCTGCGTCCAGGCCCTGCGGCAGCCACTCTCCGGCTCCCACATAACCTGTATTCTCAGCCAGATAGGCGGCATCAATCTGCTTTGACTCTTCGCTGCTATGGATGGTAGTATTTTGTACGATTCCCCCAAGCACAGAACCCGCAATCACAATTGCTAATACTGCGCCCCGCCCTTTCACTCCCAGCGAAAAATTCTTTGCTAATATCATCGTAATTCCTATGATCAGAAATAGTAATGCATAGGGATAAAAGCGATAAGGGAATTGTATCATATTAAAAATTGTATCATTCAGTTTATCCCATGGAAACAACGGTGTTGTCAGTAAAAACATCCCGCATCCCCCAATAAAAAAAACGGCTGCCCACTTATTCTTCGGCTTCTTCAAGAACAGACATACAATAAGCAGTATCAGTACCGGAATTCCAATCCCTACATACGCAATGTGGGAGAAATATCCGGTTACCCTGAAAAATGTAGAAAGCGGCTGTACATAATCCCCAACCTTCGCCCAGGGAGTCATATATTGAAATGTACCCGAAATCATCTGTTCCAGCATAGGAAATGTAAAGTATGCAGTGCTAAGAATCACCCCGCCTGCTGTAACAAGCAGTCTCAACATACGTTTCCTGTCAAATAAAAAGTTATCTTTTCTGCCCACAAAAAACATTCTCACAAATATAAGAACGGTGAGTATCACACCGATAAATGTCATAATTGTATGTGAAAGAAGCAGCCCCCCAAACCCGATTCCCATGAGCCATGTTTTTTCTCCTCCAAGCACGAAAAAGTCATAAATCCCCGCAATTAAAACCGGAATAAATATAAATGCGAGATATTCACTCAGCCCAACCCGATGGCACAGGTCTGCCAGATAAAACTGGGACAACATCAACATAAAAGTGGCCGCAATAGAAAATTCCCTGTCCCTGCATATATATTTTATAGAAAAATAACTCGTCAGTGATGCCGTGGCCGTCAAACACAGAGCAAATATTTTCCATACTACTAAGGGAGGAATCGATAATATTCTGAGCAGCGCCGGAAAAACCAAGAAAATGTCCGGATAAAACAGGGGACTTCCATAGCCATATCCGTTGAAAAAGCTGCCATATATGCGAACCGGGAATATGCCCTCCAACAATGCATCTTTTACCGCTTCAATTCGCAGCAAATGGTACATTAAATCCGGAAAATATCCGCACAGGCCTTTCTGCAGATAGGGAAAACCGGTGACCGCTATAATTGCGATAACCATAAAGGCAACCTGCTGCTTGTTAAATTGTCTTGCTTTCTGTTTGCGTTTCCCGATCATATACCTGCCTCTTCTTTAGAGTCTCTCTTTACCTGATTTTAGGTTTTCCATAAATTTTTCAGCACTGATTTGCCTCTGAAGGCCATCCAGTAGTTCCCTATCCGCCTTTGGTACCATCTCTGCCAGGAGAGCCAATGACTCCTCGTTGTTTTTCCCTTCCCGCTTAAACTCACAGAACTTCTTAACAATCCGGATCACTTTCACATTCCTGCTGTCCCGATCAATGAATGTTTCACTTTCCTCATACCTAAGATATGGTACGATCCGCCCAGAGAGCTTCAATGGTGCGATAATGTCTTCAAGCTCATCCTTCGTGATTCCATGAGATATTACAAATTCCCCAAATGTATGAAACGCAATTCCAAGATCGATTTCTACCCTTTCATTTTCTGAAAAGTTTAAAATATGAAGCAGATGGTCGCAATATCTTTTCACTTCTTTCGCATGGCTGTATAAATCCGTATCCATATAACGAACCAGGTTTAGAATAAACTGACACACACTCTCCGCCTTTTCCATGTCAGCGAGCCGCTTTTTCCTCATCAGCAGATATCCCATCTGCTTTCGCAGCTCCTTGTAATTCACAGGTTTGTTCAGGAACAGATCCGCTCCCACATTGACCGCCTGCATCCTGTCGCTTACATCGCTTAATACCGTAAGTAATATGACCGCAATATGTTCTTTTTCCGGGTCAGATTTGATTCGTTTGCATATCTCAAAACCATTCATGCCGGGCAGCATAACATCCAGCAATATCAGATCCGGCCCAAACTCATCCACAAGCGGCATTACTTTGATTCCCTGATACGCTTTTTCCACACAAAATCCCCATTCATTGAGTACATCATACAGCATATCACAAATCGCTTCGTTATCATCTACAACAAGAATTTTCTCCATCCCATACTCCCCCGTATTGTTACAGAAACTCTGTATTTACACTTCCTGCTCTTCTGTTGCCGGAAGATAGAAGATGACCTCTGTACCGACATTCAATTCGCTGTGCAATTCCATTTTCCCGCCCTGAAGCTCCACCCATTTTTTAGAAAGCGGAAGTCCAAGACCGGTTCCGCCATATTCTCTTGAATAAGAATTGTCTGTCTGTTCAAATTCCACAAATACCCGCTCCAGATCCTTTTTGGCAATCCCTATTCCTTGATCCGAAACGCAGAATCTTACATATGTTCTGCTGTTTTCCGGGCAATTTACGTTCCCTGCTGAGACAGAAACTGTACTGTTTTCGTTAGAGAATTTGATCGCATTGGACAGCAGATTATACAAAACCTGCTTCAGCAGCTGCTTATCCGCCCATACTTCCAGTTCATCCGGTGTCACCGACGTAATCAATTCAATGGATTTTTTGTATGTCGTACTTTTTACTATGCCAATAGCCTCTTCCAATACTTCATTTACAAAGCATACAGCAGGATTCACATTGAGCTTACCTGCATTTATCTTGGAAAGATCCAGGATATCATTGATCAGAAGTAATAACTGGTTGCTTGAGAGCCAAATATTTTTCACATATTTTGTCTGCCGTTCATTGAGCGTTCCGAAAAGTTCATCCAGCAGCAGTTCCGATGCATTAATACTTCCGGTAAGCGGCGTCTTCAGCTCATGGCTTATGTTTGCAAGAAATCGCGACTTCACCATATTCGATTCTTTCAGCTCTTCTATTATCTGCCGAAGCTCTATCGTTCTTGCGTCAACCATTTGTTCCAGTGTAGAATTCATTTCCAACAGCTGCTGGGAAAGACTGTCTGCTTCTTTATGCTTTTTCACCAGCTCATCTATGTACTGCTCTATATCCATTTTATTTTTATAAAGAGTATTTGCCATTTCCTCCATTGCAACCAGCAGTTCCCTGGTTTCACAACTTAGATTCTTCATATTTCCATAGTTGTGCGCCACTTTAAAATCTCCCCTGCAGATATTGCGGGCAATGTCGGCACTGGCTCTGATTGGTTTTGTTATACTTTTTCCAAACAGAATACTTGATACCAGTATAACAAAAAATGTTATACAAATAATTGAAATTACAATCTTTTGGTTTACAGAAAGCATCTTCATAAATATGTTTTCCGGAATTCCCACACTAAGATAGCCTTGAAATTCTCCGAAATAACCTTCCAGCGGTTTATAAAGGAAGAAATAGTTATCCCCGATCGGCGCATATTCTGATCCGAAATATATCTCCTTCTTCGTCAGTGTATCCTGTGTAATATCCGGAATTGTTGTCCCTGTATAATCACTTTTATCTTTTGAAAAAATATTGGAACAGATCCTTAGATCATCGAGAGATATGGTAAGATAAGAATCTGGAATAATCTCACTGTACTGTGTGGTATAATAGCTGTTCTTATTGATTATATCCCCCAGCATCAGATATCCCAGAATGTGTCCTCCACCATCTTTGACTGGTGAGATAACGATCGCCATAAGACCGTCATAGCATATGTCCCCAGTGGATTCCAACGTTACTGCATAGTTTTCTGCCTGGCCGCTACCCGTCTCAAATATATCTCGCAGATCTATCTCGCTTTGCGTTTTTATCGCTCTGTCCGGTGCCTTTTCTATATACGGCAGGGCGATCTTGCCTGCACGGTCTGCGTTTTTTTCCATGTGAGCAAGTACATTGCCGGATACATCCACAAACATACCCAGATCAAGATAGTTTAACTCTTGTTTCAAATCAGACAAACTGGATGAAAGATTGTCTTGATTTCCCGCCAGATAATTCTCGCTGACATCATCCAAACGGATAATAAGAGAAGCGCCATTTTCCATTTCGTTCAAACGGGCATCCTGAATCTCCATTGCTGCATAAACAGATGTTTTCAGATAGTTCTTTACGGAATTCTCCAACATTTTATTTAATGCATAATTAGAGACCAGCAGAACGAGCGTCATGGAGAGGATCATGATTACAGAATTAAAAATAATAAGCCTTTTATTAATAGACATGCATCACCTCGTAACATCCTTCGTATCAAGTTCCTGACAAATCAACATAACGTCAATCCGGTTCTTTACATTCATCTTTCTAATTACGTTACTCACATGTGTCTTTACAGTCTTTTCACTTAGGCAGAGACTTCCGGCAATTTCAATATTCGTCTTTCTTTTCATCAAAAAATCAATGATGCTTACTTCCCGTTCCGTCAGGCCGTACTTTTTCATCAGCTGAGTGTGCAGGTAACTATTGTGAGCTGCGAACCCCTCCGCCTCTTCCGGCATATGAATCATGGAAAGAATGCTGGAGAGAAATGTAAGAATATTCTCCAGATCAGATTTCTTCATATAATTCACTGAAAATTTATCAAAAATCTCATCTTTTTCTTCTGATAGTGAAACCATACCTCCGATGAAAAATGCAATAATTTCATGATCCCTAAAAATTGGATGCAAAAAATAAGCCAGTCCCGTATAACAGTACTCTATAATCGGCTCCCTTTTTTTCAGCATTGCCGCTATAGATTCTTTTCTGTATGAGATGCATTCTGCGGAATTATTTTTTTGAAGCTTATAACATAATAAAGATTCATTTGACCAGACAGTCAGCGGTTCTCCATCTATAGTAAGAAGACACAGACTGATATTGTAATTTGCCGCAAAATTATCCTGGAAAGTCTGTACTTGTTCTTTTCCTATAAACTGAAGCCACCTTAATGCACTTTTTTCCATATGGCACCTTTCCATTTTCATTAAGAGTTCCGTATCTTTACAGAACCATAAACAGAAACAAAGTTATACAACAAATATAACAGAAATCCAGCTTCTTATCAACTCGGGATTTAGGCAACGAGCTTTAGTCGCGTTGGCGGACGGGGACGCTTAATGACAGGGATGCCGGGGAGGTACTGGGGCTGTATATGCCGCTGCGAGATGCACACCGTGCTGTCAACTGCTCCTAGGACCCCCGCTGCCGGACAGACGGGTACGCTGAACACATCACGGGAAATCTGATGATTTCCCGCGCTGGGTTCAGCAAAAACTTGATTCGGTGATCAAGTTTTTCCCCGTCTGTCCGGCAGCGGGGGTTCAAGAAGCACTAACCACACTCCAGCATTTCGCAACGGCATATACAGCCCCAGTACCTCCCCGGCATCCCTGTCATAAAGCTGGCTCATCCGGACGGTAGGAAAGGGCTCGTTCCCCGGGTGGGATCCCTGACCGGGGCAACGGATGTGGACTGGCGGCGCGTAAACGTTCATCTGCAAGAAGGGACTTAGTGCCGCTTGCCGGAAAGAGGTTCACTATTTTAAATTTACCGAAAAACCTATTTTCAACCTACTGGGGATATGAAAGTTACGCCAATTCTATTCCATCCACTGGCCCGGTCTGGGATCCAACCGGGGAA
>LDAQ01000081.1 GCA_001028025.1 Faecalicatena fissicatena
GCGTACAGGCTTTGGCTGCCTGGCCAGATATTCTAAAATAATCAATAACTTATCAGACGACTGGTTTGTCTGAGAGGGTAAATTTTTATCCAATGTTCTACGCATAACGTCTCCTTTTTGTAAATCCGTCTTTATAAATAAAATTGTATTTTATATTATAGCATAATCACAAAAAAATTCAACCTTAATTTGATTCAAACAGGGGTAATGCTGTATGAAACAACTAAAAATAAACAAAATTTATATATGGTATTGACATTTTCTGTATATTTTGTATAATATAAAATATAATTTTAATAAATAAAATTACGAAACAAAAAAACGAAACCACAATTTCAGAAAGCTGGGGTGGAATATGGCAAACAGAAATCTCATTTTGCACAGCAGAAAAAAGTCTGCATCTCAACACAACGAGAATTTATGGGGATACTTTTTTATAGCCCCGGCCCTGATTATTTTTTTGGTTTTTTATGCGGTACCCATTGTGATGTCCCTATATTACAGCCTTACCCGGTTTGACGGGATTTCAGAGCCGGTATTCATTGGGCTTTTGAACTATATGAAGGTTTTCAGAAACCGGGAATTCTGGCTTTCCCTGGGGAATACATTTTGTTTTACCGCAGGTACAGTCATTGCAGGAACAATAATCTCTTTGTTCTTCGCAGTGCTGCTGAATAAGAAAATCCGCGGAAGAGGATGGTTCCGTGCAGCATTTTTTCTCCCGTATATCGTATCGTACATAGCTGCTGCAATGGTCTGGCAATGGATGTATCAGCCGGATTCAGGAATTATCAACGTGGCCCTTGAAGCATTTGGCATTACACCGCCGCTCTGGCTGGGAAGTACAACCTGGGCAATGATTGCTGTGATCGTGATGAGCATATGGAAGACGCTGGGATTCAATCTGATTATTTTGCTTTCGGGCCTGCAGAGCATTTCGGCAGAACTGTATGAAGCAGCCGCACTGGACGGAGCCACTCAGGTACAGAGCTTTTTTAAACTGACAGTTCCTCTTTTGAAAAACACGGTGTTGTTTGTTGTACTGAATTCAATTATCACCGGCCTGCAGGCATTTGACCAGATATACATCATGACTGGAGGCGGACCTTTAAAGTCCACACAGACAGTTGTTTACCTGATTTATCAGAATTCTTTTCTTTACTTTAAGCAGGGATATGCATCGGCAATGTCGTATGTTTTGTTTGCAGTTATTTTCGCAGTAGGCCTTATCCTGCTGCGCGTCACAAACAGAAGAAATGAAGGCGGGGTGGGAAGCGTATGAAAAAATGTCCCAGAAAGAATATTTCCTGGAAAAGAGCATTGCTGTATGTGTTCCTGGTTCTGACAGCGGTCCTCATGCTGATACCGTTTTTCTGGATGGTGCTATCGTCGCTGAAATCAGAATCGGAGCTGTTTGCGCTTCCTCTGAAGATATTTCCGGAAAGGTGGAGATTTGATAACTATCTTACTTTGTGGAACAGCGCACCCTGGGTGACATACTTTCTGAACACGCTGAAAGTTACGGCCTTAACCATTCTGGGGCAGGTGGTCAGCTGTTCGATGGCGGCATATGGATTTGCAAGGTTGAAATTCAAAGGAAAGAATTTGATATTTCTTGCCTTTCTAGGTTCCATGATGATCCCTTACCAGGCAATTATGATTCCGCAGTTCGTTATAATCAGTAAACTGGGCTGGGCAGATACCCATATATCCCTCATCGTTCCGGCCATATACAGTGCATTTGGCATTCTGCTTATATACCAGGCATTCCTTGGAATTCCGAGGAGCCTGGAGGAGGAGGCAAAAATAGACGGGTGTTCCCATCCGAGAATCTTTTACGAGATTTACTTTAAAAATTCAAAGCCAGGGATACTGGCACTGGTGCTCTCGGTGCTGGTCGGGACATGGAACGAATTTCTGCGGCCGCTGATCTATATCAATTCAGAGGAATTATGGGTATTATCCATGGGGCTTGCAAAGTTCCAGGGAAAGTACATGACACAATGGAATCAGGTTATGGCGGGGGCGGTGCTCACGATGCTGCCAATTATTCTGCTGTTTCTTGTTGCACAGCGGCAGTTTATTGAGGGATTGGTTATGAGCGGGATTAAGGAATAGACAGATACAGGAACTGAAACGGGTTAGAATCTGCCGCTGAATAAAATGGAGCTCTGTGCAGGAAAGGGGGAAATACACAAACTTAATTCAGTGACAGCATGATAATAGGCAACCAGATAACTTTACAGGGAGAACAACAATTATGAAATTATTAATTACGGGAACAGATCATGGTCTGGGCAGAGCGATGGCAGAAGAATTTCTCAAACGGGGCAATACGGTTTATGCGGGAGAGTACTGCCAGGCCACATCTTTACTGAATGAGCTGGAAGGAAAGTACCCGGATACGCTTATCCGATTTCCGCTGGATGTGACATCAGACAGTTCTGTTAGAGACGCTGTGGAAGTTGTGAAGCAGCATACGGACAGCCTGGATATTATCCTGAACAATGCAGCAATCCTTGGAGACATAGAGAAAAGTATCCTGGATGATCTGGATTTTGATGAAATGGTACGGGTGTTTGATACCAATGCAGTGGGGGATTTACGTGTATGCCATTATGCGATGCCGCTGCTGCTAAGCGGTAAGACGAAGCTGGTGCTGGACATTTCATCGGAGGCCGGCAGCATGAGGACTACCCATCCGGGATGTACGGAACACAGATGTTTTGCATATTTCATGTCAAAAGCAGGGGTCAATATGGGAGGGAAGATTATTGCAACCTTTCTGAAAGACAAGGGCGGACATGTGCTGCTGGTACATCCGCTGTGGATGAAGACCTTTATGAGGGGGGAACAGGACACTGCGGCAACCTTTTATCCCGAGGAAGTTGCAGTCATGATCGCGGATCTTGCGGAATCTTATCCGGATTACATGCCGGAGGGAGAAAATATTAATTTTATTGATGCACAGGGCAACCAGCTTCTCTGGTAATTAGTTCAGGAAGGAATGAGTGGGATGAGACAGGACTATGACGTGTTTATAGGTTCAATTACTGAAGATATCCATTGGCAGGATGAGGTATATGAAAGCAGCGGAAAAGGGATCCACTGGTTTTCTATAGATTCGCTCAGTGGGCATCTTACATTGCAGCGGATGATATGGGCAGGCAAAAATCCAACCTATATGGTACGTGACCGCAGCGGGGATTATTTATATGTGGCAAATGAACTGCAGGAATTTGAGCACGAAGCCACCGGCTGTGTCAGCTCTTTTCGGATAAACCAGGAAGAAAAAATGCTGGAGTTGGTGAATCAGAAAGCAACAGAGGGGACAGATCCCAATTATTTGTCACTGGACAAAGCAGAAAGTCATTTGTATGTGACGAATTTTACAAGTGGAAGCGTTGCTGTTTTCCCGATTGGGAGAGGCGGGGAGCTGGGAAAAATGCAGCAGTTTATCAGGCATCAGGGTTCGGGTAAGAATCCGATTCGACAGAGCAGTGCCCATCCGCACTCTCTTATCATGAGCCCCGACGGCAGATTCGCCGTTGTCCCGGATCTGGGAACGGATCAGATTGTCGTGTACCGGCTGGATGACACAGACGGCGGCTTAGGGCAGGGCGCGTTGCAAAGAGAGCAGACCGATTCCGGTTCCGGACCAAGACACGGTGTGTTTCACCCAAATGGCTGTTTCTTTTATGTGACCCTGGAATTGAATTCAGAAGTTGCGGCTTATGAATTTGACCTGAAAACAGGATTACTGGTTTGGAAACAGACCATATCAAGTTCCGTTGCGGATCAGGCGGAAATGAATACAAGTGCTGATATTGCAGTAAGGCCCGATGGGAAATATCTGTATGTTTCTAACAGGGGGTATGGAAATATCGTAGTATACCGTATTGATCAGGAAGAAGGGACGCTTAAGTTCGCGGGAAAGGCGGCATCGGGAGGGGAAAAGCCCCGCAGTATTGCGATGACCCCGGATGGCCGGTTTCTTCTGGCAGCAAATCAGGACAACGGGATTGTAACGGTGTTTCATGTAGATGAGGAATGCGGGACTCTTGAGCAGACGGAACAGGTTCAGGTACCGAGTGCAGCAGGCATAAAAATATATCAGGGTGGGGCGAATGCTTAGAAACAACCCGGTTTAAGGAGGAAGAAATGAGTAATACAGTTGATGCAGTTCAGACTAAAAATGCAATACCAGAGGCGGAGAGCCGTAAATATTTTATCCGGCTGATGATTCCGATGACTATGATATCCATGTTATATTCCATGCAGTTGTCACCTCTCACACTGTATATAACAGATTTAGGAGGGACGGCCTGGCACGTAGGGCTGATTGGAGGGATTAACTTTATTGTGGGAATCCTAATACGCCCGTTTGCCGGTTATCTTACGGACCAGAAAGGAAGACAGAAGGTTTATATGTTTGGTGCCATCATGTATGTTTTGTGTACCATCGGGTACGTGGTTTCGCCAAATGTATGGGTGCTGATTCTTTCACGCGCACTGATTGGATTCGCACTGTGCGGGACGACAACTGCGCAGGGGGCTATAGTGGCGGATTTATATCCGAATAAGGTGGAACGGTGCTTTTACATCATGGGAGCCCTGCAGACCGTAGCGGGCCTGTTCGCACCGCTGCTCGGAATCTGGCTGGGCGGCGTGATTGGCTGGCCGATGATGTTTGCCGTAACAGCTGTGGGGTATGTGATCGCACTGCTGCTTTCAGGCAGAATCAACTATGAGAAGCAGTATAAACATGAATGGATGTCAATCGAGAAAACAGCGAAGCCGCGTTTTAAAGATTTATTTGAAACAAGTGCATTGCTGCCGTCTGTGTGTATTATGCTGCATGGGGTAGCACATATCAGCATTATGAGTTTTATCGCTGTTTACGGAACCACCATCGGTATCAGCAATGTAGGGCTTTTCTTTACGATTAACAGTATTGCAACCGTATTTGTAACTATGTTTCTTATGAAGGTTGCAGGAGAAAAGTACAGGAACAAAGTATTTTATACAGGTGCTGTATTCTTCCTGCTGACGATGGCGGCCATCATATTCGCACAGAACCTTTCCATGCTTTATATTGCGGCAATCTTTTTTGCAGTGGCATATAATGCGACGCAGCCGATCCTGAATACGATTGCACTCGCAAAAGCGCCTGCTCACAGAAAAGGAGCCGCGAGTGCAACATTCCAGATGTTCTGGGACTTCGGTTTCGGCGCAGGATCCATGGGACTTGGAGTTGTTGCAGCAAACTTTGGATACCGCTCCATTTACATAGTATCCCTCGTGCTGGTGGCCTTGATTATAGTCATTTATATTGCAGCACTTTCGAAATTCAAAGAGGAAAAGAAGCAGGAAGCATAGAAATGTGATTTAGAGAGGCGGGATAGAGATGCCGGAGAATGAAAAGATTGCCGCCGGACTGAAGAACGGCGGAAACACCAGAGTTTTAAACGATCAATTCGGAAGACCATCTGAGATGGTATATATTCGGAAGTTCAGATGGCCTGATTTGTTTGAAGGCGGCAGAGACAGTGTCTGTCCCGCCTTCATCGTGGAAGGCAGAGAGGTCGATGGAATTTATATTTCAAAGTATCAGAATTATGTGGAGAATGGATGTGCTTATTCACAGAAAGGCCGCACGCCGGCTACCAATCTGACGATTGATGAGGCCAGAATATTCTGCAGCAGCAAAGGCAAGGGATGGCATCTGGTATCGAATGCGGAATGGTTTGCAGTGGCATGCTGGTGCCGAAAACAGGCGATCAGCGCATCCCGTGCGGAAACGGAACAGATGCCGGAAGGATTTGCTGTAACGGGGAAAGGCTGGGAATTTGTAGCGGGGCTCAGACTTTTCAACGGGGAAATCCAGATGATTCCGAATAATGATTCTGCCGCGAATGTGGACGAGAGCAGAACCAGCAGCCGGTGGAGGGCTGTCAGCAGAGACGGAGAACTGATTTATCCGGGAAAACAGGAGACTTTCTGCCTGGATGGCGTTGGGGAAGGGAATACCAGACAGGACGTCCATGAGATCGGGGGAGGCGCGGTGCTTGCAGGTTCTGTCAGGAGGCCCCAGTTTACGAAAGGCCCTTCGGATAGAGATTTTGGCTGTACCTGTATTCTTCAGAAAGAATTAAAGGCGGAATCTGAAATCTGTGTGCCGGATCTGATCAGAATGGCCGGGGTGGGGATTTCCGGGAATGCCTCGGAACGTGACGATATTCTCTATGTCAGAAATTATGGGGAGCGGATTGCAATCCGGGGAGGAAACTGGGAACTGGCGGACGGAGCCGGACCATTTGCGTTATACCTGAGCCACTCGAGGGAAGTCTGCAGTCAGGCAAACGGATTCAGAGCGGCATTTTGCCGGCTGTAGAGAAAATTCATTTAGACGGAGCAAACGATACGAAAGGGTGTCGGGATGAAAAATAAAAAATGGCTGTTTATAGTGGCTGCTATCGTCCTTGCAGGCATAGCGGCATATGTCTTTTGGTCCAAAGAGGATGAGACGGACAGGACTGATGGCAAGACCGTGATACAGATTACCACCAGTGGAACAAACTATGAGATGGATGTGTTTGAAGAAATTGCAGCACGTTTTATGAAACAGCATCCGGAGATTGAAATTGAGTGGATCGATATTGGAAATGAGCGCAACGCAAAAACACTGGCCTTGATCGAGTCAGGAAACCCTCCGGATATCTTTTTCCTGAATGATAATGTAAGCTATCTGGCGTCAAAAGGGGCTTTGGAGCCGCTTGACAGTCTGATAGAGAAAGACGGCAGTTTTGATGTGTCCCGTTTTGATACAAACTATCTGGAGCCGCAGAGCGTTGACGGCCGGCTTTATGCGCTGCCGATTGAGGTGACACCTTATGTTATCTACTATAATGCGGACTTATTCAAAAAGTACGGGGTGCCTCTTCCGCAGGATGACTGGACCCAGGATGAATTTTATGAGGCGGCGAAGCGGCTGACAATACCGGAAGAAAGCCAGTATGGTTTCCAGACTGCCTATAACTGGCACAGCCATCAAATCGGCTGGCTGAATCGTGCGGGTGCGTCTTTATTCAAAGAGGATCTTAAGACAACGGCTCTGGACAGTCCGGAGGCACTGGAAGCGCTTACTTTTATTTATAATATGATTGTGGTGGATCATATTTCTCCGGATCCTGCGGAGCAGGCGGCTATGGGCACGACCAGCTGGGATGTGATGTTCCTGAATCAGAAAGTGGCGATGACGACGGCATGTATGTGGAATCTACCCGGCTATAAGGCGATGGATCTGCCCTTTGAATGGGATGTTGTAAAAATGCCCCGGAATAAGAATCAGGATACGAAAGCAAACCTGACGCTCTGGGCGATGTCCAGCTCGGGCAGGCATAAAGAGGAGGCCTGGCAATTTCTGTCTTATATGGTTGGTCCGGAGGGGATGAAGATACTGGCGGAAGCGGGATATTCAACGCCCGGTGCCAGAGATGAGGAGGCAGATGCCGTGATCCGTGGGATCAGTTCGCCGTCCAATGTGGAAGTTTTCCTGGATGCAGCGGCGGATATTAATCTGGAGGAAGATAAGTGCCCTGCAAAAATGGAAGTCGTTACCATACTGAACAATGGAATCGAACGGCTGATGATGGGGGAAATAACGCCCAAAGAATGTCAGGACGATCTGGTTCGGGAGATGAATGAGGTTCTAAAAGAGTACTGATAAAAAGGCCTGAGACCGTTTGATTTCGGGAAGCATGGCGGCGGGTAAGTGTTAAGAGTCTCCTTTGTGTTTGAAAAACGCCGCAAAGGGGGCTCTTATTTTATGCAAAATCAGAGGCTTTGATCGAAAAATCAAACCAGATTCAGATTTTTCCTTTTTCTATTGACTTAGTGTTTAAAACGAGGTAATATCAATATATAAAATTAAATTTTAATAAATGAAAGGCGGTATCATATGAAAGTAGGAGAAGCAATTGTAAAAATTATGGTAAAGGAAGGAATCAGGAATGCATTTGGTATACCGGGAGCAGGAATTAATCCTGTATACAGATATTTAAAGGATGCGCCCATTGATCACTACTGCATGCGTCACGAGGAAGCCTGCATGCATGCCGCAGACGGATATTACAGGGCATCACATGAGATTGCACTGGCAATCTGCACATCCGGTCCCGGAGCAACCAATTTTGTGACAGGTCTGTATACGGCACATATTGATTCCATCCCGGTACTGGCTATTACAGGCCAGGCGAATACATGGCAGCTGAATCAGGATCCGTTCCAGTGCGTGGACATGGAAAGCATTGCTGCTACGGTCTGCAAAAAGGTGTTTTGTCCAAAAGACCCGGAGAAGGTGCCGGAGATCATGAGGGAAGCATTCTTCCTGATGCGGAACGGAAAACCCGGACCGGTACTGCTGGA
The DNA here is from genome assembly GCA_001028025.1 of Faecalicatena fissicatena. Classification (GTDB taxonomy): domain Bacteria; phylum Bacillota; class Clostridia; order Lachnospirales; family Lachnospiraceae; genus Faecalicatena; species Faecalicatena fissicatena_A. The sequence continues at coordinate 8,428 of LDAQ01000081.1, forward strand.
TTTACCTCTGGATGTCCAGCAGGCAGAGATTGAATTTGAGATCGACAATTATGAGCCAAAACCGGTTGAAGTGTATGAACCGGGAATGGAAGATATCCGGAAAGCTGTGGATATGCTGGCTGTTGCTAAGGCGCCGGTTATGATCATGGGAGGCGGTGTGATCCTCGCAGAGGCGGAAAAGGAAGTTATCAGGCTTGCAGAAGAGCTGAAGATTCCGATTATACAGACATACATGGCAAAGGGCGGTGTTCCGGTAGAACATCCGCTGAATGCAGGACATGCGGGAATCCAGGTGGGCCAGCCAATTGGAAATAAAGTGATGCTGGAATCCGATGTTGTTCTTGCGCTTGGATGCAGATTTTCCGACAGACATACAGGAGACCTGAAGGTATATCGCGGCGACAGAAAGTTTATTCATGTAGATATAGAGCCAAAACAGATTGGAAAGGTATTTACACCGGATCTTGGAATTGCAGCGGATGTAAAGCTCACGGTGGAAGCGATTCTGGAAGAAGTAAATAAACGTGGCGTAAAACCATTGAATGAAGCGCGCGCCGCAGAACTTCCGGCATTAAGAGCTTCACTGGAACGCAGGACAGATTATGACAGTGTCCCGATGATGCCACATCGTGTATTCAAAGAGGTCAATGACGGGTTCGATGAAAACACAATGTTTACGGCTGGATGTGGAATTACACAGATCTGGGGAGGCCAGCTGCAGAAGATCAATTGTCCGCGCAGATATCTTCCGTCAGGCGGTGCGGGGACCCTGGGATATGAGATTCCGGCGGCATTCGGTGCAAAGGTTGCTGATCCAAAGCATCATTCTGTAACGGTTGTGGGAGATTTTGGCTTTACATTCCTGGGAGAAGAGATTGCGGTATCCGCAGTGTTTGAAAAACCGATTATCGTGGTCATTCTGAACAATGCTTATCTCGGCCTGATCAGACAGAACCAGAAAGGGGCATATGGATATGAATATGCCGTTGATATGCCTTATAATCAGGACGGTAGAATTGATTACCTGAAAGTGGCAGAAGGGTTCGGCTGCAGAGCGGAGAGAGTCTTTAACGGAGAAGAACTTGCGGAAGCGATTCAGCGGGCGAAAGAATCACAGAAGACCTATATCATTGATGCAATTTGTGTAAAAGAGCAGCTTTGTGATATGGGTGGTTCTCTGGAAAATATTAAGTCATGGGCACCAGAAAATAATTAAGAACGGAGGCTGGAAGATATGAAAGATCCTATTCAGAAGTATTTTCAGATTGGAACGATACAGTGGATGACTCATCCGCCGGTGAATTACAAACTTTTAGACTCGGTTAAACAGATTGCATGCGATGAATATTTCAGTGCGATAGAGGTAACACATGTTGCGGATGAGGGAGAGCGGGAAGCACTGAGGAAGCTGCTGGAACAATCCCACATGAGAGTGGGGTACGGGGCACAGCCCAGGCTGCTGGGACCGGGGCTGAATCCAAACGATATCAGCGAATCCAGGAGGCAGCAGGCAGAAGATATATTGAAAGATTCCATAGATGAGGCAGAATATCTGGGAGCGAAAGGAATCGCATTTCTTGCCGGAAAATGGGAAGAGGCGACGAAGGAAACAGCTTATGAACAACTACTTAAAACGACCAGAAATGTTTGTGATTATGCTGCCGGGAAGAATATGATGGTAGAGCTGGAAGTGTTTGATTTTGATATGGATAAGGCATCACTGATCGGTCCGGCGCCCTATGCAGCAAGATTTGCGGCAGATATGAGAATGACCCATAATAACTTTGGACTTCTGGCAGACCTGTCCCATTTTCCGACTACATATGAGTCATCACAGTTTGTAATCAGAACACTGCGTCCATATATTACGCATCTCCATATCGGGAATGCGGTTGTTAAGAAGGGAAAAGAGGCATATGGAGACCAGCATCCCCGCTTTGGATTCCCGGACAGCGCCAATGACGTGGCAGAACTGACAGAGTTTTTCAGAGTATTGAAAGAAGAAGGCTTTTTTGACAGCAGGGATCCCTACATACTTTCGCTGGAAGTGAAACCCTGGGGGGATGAGGACGGAGACATGGTACTGGCCAATACGAAACGAGTGATTAACCGTGCCTGGGCGCTGTTAGAGGACTAAGACATGAAGGAGGCTGCTTAAATGAAAATTGTTGTTTTAGACGGATATACATTGAATCCCGGAGACCTGAACTGGAAAAGCATGGAGGTTCTGGGAGAGGTACAGGTTTATGACCGGACTTCTCTTACAGACGTGAACGAGGCGATTAAGCGGATCGGGGACGCAGAAGCGGTATTTACCAACAAGACGCCTATGCCGGCTGAATTATTTGCGGCATGCCCAAACTTGAAATATGTGGGCGTGCTGGCGACGGGATATAATGTGGTTGATACTGAAGCCGCACGTGAAAAAGGAGTAACGGTGACAAACATCCCTTCTTATGGGACTGCGGCAGTGGGGCAGTTTGCGATTGCCCTGCTTCTGGAAATCTGCCATCACATCGGGCATCACAATGAGGCTGTGCATGCAGGAAAGTGGGAGCAGAATCCGGACTGGTGCTTCTGGGATTACCCACTAGTAGAGCTGGCGGGCAAGACGATGGGTATCATTGGATTTGGCCGTATCGGACGGAGCACAGGGCAGATTGCACAGGCGCTTGGTATGAATCTTCTGGTTTATGACGCATTCAAAAATACTGCACTGGAAAGTGAAACATGCAGATATGCTGAACTGGATGAAGTCTTTTCCAACTCTGATGTAATCGTACTTCACTGCCCGCTTTTCCCTGAAACAGAGGGAATCATAAATAAAGAGAATATTGAAAAAATGAAAGACGGAGTGATCCTCATCAATAATTCCAGAGGACCGCTGATCCGGGAACAGGATCTGGCAGATGCCCTAAACAGCGGAAAGGTCGCCGCGGCCGGGCTGGATGTGGTATCCGCGGAACCTGTCAGAGGAGATAATCCACTGCTGAAAGCCAAAAACTGTATCCTTACACCGCACATTTCCTGGGCACCGAAGGAGTCCAGAAAACGCCTGATGGACATTGCGGTCGAGAATCTGATCCGGTTTCAGCACGGGACACCTGTGAATGTGGTAAATTAACAGGGATAGCGGACTGCAAGAACTGGTCTGAAAAAAACAGCCGGTATAAGCGTTTAAGAATAGGGATGATAGCAATGACTGAAATAATTTAATTAGTCATTGACATTTTGATTAAGAAGTGTATATAATATACCATAATTTAATAAATGAAACCGATGAAGCGGAGATAAAAACATATCGTGCATTCACAGAGAGCCTGAGGTGGTGGGATTCAGGTAAACGCAGTTTGTTAAATGGACCGCTGAGGGCATGAGGGAAAGGCCAAAAGGCTGAGTATAGCATGACGTATGGGCGTACGTCAGTCGCCGGAGATATGATAGTATCTTGCTAAGTGCACAGGATTAGTTTCTGTGAATCAAGGTGGCACCGCGAATTGAATTTTCAATCCGTCCTTGACATTACTTTATATTTGTAATGTCAGGGGCGGATTTTTTTGTCTTATAGGATGACCTATAAGACAAAAAAGCCCTACGGGCGGGATGCACACTACGGCGTAAAATGTAGATAGGCGAAACTCTATTTTAAATATTCTGACAACGGATCGCAAAGGGGTCTGACCCCTATGAAAGGAGAAACTTATGAGTTACCCGGATTTGAAAAAGGCAAAAGAGCTGGCAGCCATGGAAATATATCATACGATGCCTGTCAGTATGGAGATGTTTTCTGATATGTATACCCCGATCGGGGTTCTGAGGAAATTGAAAAATGTCAGTGAACATTGTTACATGCTTGAGAGTGCGGAGGATGCAAAGCGATGGGGACGCTATAGTTTTCTTGGATTTGAACCGACGTTGGAAATCAGCTGCAGAAACGGGATACTTAGCGTGAAAGGCAGTGAATCCAAAGAAATGGTAACCTGCTGTCCTGGTGAGTATATCCGCCGGGTGATCCGGGAACACAAGGCGCCGGAGATTGAAGGGATGCCTTCCTTTACAGGCGGGCTTGTAGGATACTTTTCATACGATTATATCAAGTATGTGGAGCCTACACTGAATCTGGATGCCAGGGACGAGGCACATTTCAGGGATCTGGATCTGATGCTGTTTGATCAGGTAATTGTATTTGATAATTTAAGGCAGAAAATGATCCTGATTGTAAGTATGTCTCTGGACGAAGATGTTGAGATAGAGTATGAAAAAGCGGTGGCAAGGCTGAAGCGGCTGGAGGCGATTGTGAAGAACGGGGAGCAGGAGCCATATGTTCCGCTGACGGTAAAGAGTGGGTTTCAACCGCAATTTACAGAAGAAAAGTACTGCAGGATGGTAGAGGACGTAAAGCAGCATATCTATGAGGGGGATATTTTCCAGGTAGTACTGGCCAACCGGCTGGAGGCTGAAATGGAGGGGAGCATCCTGGATGTGTACCGGGTGCTCAGAAGCACGAATCCTTCCCCCTATATGTTTTACTTTTCCAGCAACGACATTGAAATTGCAGGGGCTTCCCCGGAGACACTGGTTAAGCTTGAAAACGGGATACTGCATACATTTCCTCTGGCGGGAACCAGGAAAAGAGGAGAGACATGCGAGGAGGATCAGAGGCTTGAAGCGGAGCTTCTGGGAGACGAAAAGGAGCTTGCAGAGCACAATATGCTGGTGGACCTTGGCAGGAATGATATAGGTAAGATCAGCAAAATAGGTACAGTGGAGCTGGAGAAATATAAGAGTATTGAGAAATTCTCCCACGTCATGCACATCGGATCTACGGTGAAGGGAGAAATCCGTGAGGATAAGGATTTTATGGATACCATTGATGCGATACTGCCGGCAGGGACCTTGTCTGGAGCACCTAAAATCCGTGCCTGCCAGATTATAAACGAACTGGAGGACTGTAAGCGCGGTATCTACGGCGGTGCAGTCGGCTATATTGATTTTACAGGAAATCTGGATACCTGTATTGCAATCAGAATGGCCTACGCAAAAAATGGATCCCTGTATGTTTGCTCAGGTGCAGGCATTGTGGCGGATAGTATACCGGATCAGGAATATCAGGAATGTTTGAACAAAGCAAAAGTCGTGACAAATGCGGTAGAAAGAGCTGGAGAGGGGATGGAAGCATGATTTTACTAATTGATAATTACGACAGTTTTTCTTATAACCTGTATCAGCTGATCGGGGCAGAGAGTGATGAACTGGCGGTGATTCGAAACGATGAAAAAACTGTTGAGGAAATCCGGAATATGGAACCGGACTATATTGTTCTCTCTCCCGGTCCCGGGAGACCCGAGGATGCCGGTGTATGTACAGAGGTGGTAAAGGAGCTGGCTGGAGAAATTCCCATTCTGGGAGTCTGCCTGGGGCATCAGGCAATCTGCCAGGCTTTTGGTGGAAAAGTGACTTATGCAAAACAGCTGATGCACGGGAAAACTTCGGACACAGTACTTGACAGGGGCAGCAGGTTATTTCAGGGAATGAAGAATAGTATCCCGGCTGCCAGGTATCATTCGCTGGCAGCAGACGAGGAAAGCCTTCCGGATGTGCTGCGGGTTACTGCACGGACTCGGGACAAAGAAATAATGGCCGTGGAGCACAGTACGTATCCGATCTATGGCCTGCAGTTTCATCCAGAATCTATCTTAACACCGGATGGGGCACAGATTATCCGAAATTTTCTGAATACAGGCAAGGGATAAGGCAGCCGGGGATCAATACAGACAGGACAGAACAGTGACGGCAACATAAAAGACGAGAGCAGCAGAACAGGAAGGGAGCAGAATATCATGATTAAAGAAGCAATTTTAAAACTGGCAGGAAGAGAAAATTTAACTTATGCGGAAGCGTATCAGGTGATGGACGAAATTATGAGCGGGGAGGCAAGCAATATTCAGATGAGTTCCTATCTCACGGCCATGAGCCTGAAAGGGGAGACCATTGACGAGATTACAGCATCGGCGGCAGGTATGAGAGAACACTGCGTAAAACTGCTGCACAATGTGGATGCCCTGGAAATCGTAGGAACCGGAGGGGACGGAGCCAATTCATTTAACATCTCCACCACATCCGCACTGGTAATCGCGGCAGCAGGCGTACCGGTTGCAAAGCACGGAAACAGAGCGGCATCCAGCAGATGCGGGGCTGCAGACGTACTGGAGGCACTGGGCGTAAAAATTACGATTCCCCCGGAAAAAAGTGCAGAGCTTCTGGAGAAAATCGGGATCTGCTTTCTGTTTGCGCAGAATTATCACATTGCCATGAAATATGTGGCGCCGGTCAGAAAAGAACTGGGGATCAGAACCATTTTTAATATCCTCGGCCCGCTTGCCAATCCGGCAGGCGCTAATATGGAAGTCATGGGAGTCTATGAGGAGGCTCTTGTAGAACCTCTTGCCAGAGTGCTGGAAAAACTGGGGGTTAAAAACGCCATGGTAGTGTACGGGCAGGATAAGCTGGATGAGATTTCAATGAGTGCCCCTACAACGGTATGTGAGATTAAAAACGGAGAATTTCACTCCTATGTAATCACACCGGAACAGTTTGGGTTTCCCTCCTGCGATAAAACCGAACTTCAAGGCGGAACACCTCAGGAAAATGCAGAGATTACAAGAGCAGTCTTAAGCGGCAGAGAAAAAGGGCCCAAACGCAGTGCCGTGCTGCTTAATGCCGGTGCAGCCCTGTATGTGGCCGGCAGGGCGGAAACACTTGAGGAAGGAGTAAAGCTCGCACAGGAAGCCATAGACAGCGGAAAAGCACAGGAAAAATTAGAACAGTTTATCCGATATTCAAATGAAGAAATATAAGGCAGGAGAAAGATGATATTAGAAGAAATTGCAGCCAGAACCAGAGTAAGAATAGAAGAAAGAAAAAAAGAAATTCCAGAAAACGTGATCAGGGAGAGGGCATACCAGAAAGCAGAGGCAGATAAAGAAAAATACGGCGGAGTTTTTTCGTTTCCCTTTGAGGGGGCCCTAAAGCAGGAGGGAATGTCATTTATCTGTGAAGTAAAAAAGGCTTCCCCATCAAAAGGTGTGATAGCAGAACAATTTCCCTATATAGAAATTGCAGAGGATTACGAGAAGGCCGGTGCCGCTGCTTTATCGGTACTGACAGAACCGTTTTATTTTCAGGGGAGCAATGAATATCTTAAGGCGATTGCCGCAAGTGTACGGATCCCCATTTTGCGGAAAGATTTTACCATAGATGCCTATATGCTTTACGAGGCCAAATGCATGGGAGCTTCGGCAGTACTTCTGATCTGTGCAATCCTGGATGACGGGGAACTTCGTGAATATATCCGGATAGCAGATAAACTGGGAATGTCGGCGGTTGTGGAAGCACATACAGAGGAAGAAGTCAAAAGAGCCCTGCAGTGCGGCGCAAGAATCGTTGGAGTAAACAACCGGGACCTGAAGACCTTCCGGGTAGATATCCATACAAGCAGGCGGCTGCGCTCCCTGGTGCCCGGTGAGGTACTCTACGTATCCGAAAGCGGAATAAAAACAGCAGGGGACGTCCAGTGCCTGAGGGAAAACGGAACCGATGCAGTACTGATCGGCGAGACACTTATGCGTTGCTCAGACAAAAAGAAAATGTTGGATGAGTTGAAAGGGGTCAGACCCCTTTGCCCTCCATTTTCAGAATATTCTCAAGATTTGTCATCCGGGGAGGCTTTATGAAGATTAAGATATGTGGTTTGAGCAGGACAGAGGACATTGAAGCGGTGAACGAAGTGCAGCCGGATTATATCGGGTTCGTGTTCGCACAGGGTAGTAAAAGATATGTGACACCCCGGCAGGCTGCCGTACTGAAGAGCCGGCTATCGCCGGGGATTACGGCGGTGGGAGTGTTTGTGGATGACTCACTGGAACGGATCCTGCAGTTGGTATATCAGCAGGTGATAGATGTTGTCCAGCTCCATGGAAATGAAAATGTGGAATTTGCCAAAGAGCTGAAGTGCCGCTTTGACGTGCCGGTCGTGAAGGCGGTCTCTATGACGAAGGATACCTTTAAGGAAGAGCTCAGGCTATGGGAGCACAGCTGTGCGGATTATCTGCTGCTCGACAGCGGCGGAGGCGGAACCGGCACACGATTTGATTACGGGAGAATCACAAACCCTGCCAGACCCTTTTTCCTGGCCGGGGGACTGACCCCGGAAAATGTGGCGGAAGCGGCCCGGCAGGTGCAGCCTTATGCGGTAGATATAAGCAGTGGTGTGGAGACAGACGGGAAAAAAGACAGAGATAAAATAAAAGAAGCGGTCAGGAGGATTCGAGATGTCGAAAGGAAGATACGGTGAATTCGGAGGTCAGTATATCTCCGAAACATTAATGAATGAGTTGATTCAGCTGGAGGAACAGTACGAATACTATAAAAAGGATGCAGAATTCCAACGGGAACTGAAGCAGCTGTTAAATGAATACGCGGGGCGCCCGTCCCTTCTATATTATGCAGGGAAGATGACGGAGGAGCTTGGCGGAGCCAAAATCTATCTGAAGAGAGAAGATCTGAACCATACAGGTTCACACAAGATTAATAATGTGCTGGGGCAGGTTCTGCTTGCGAAAAAGATGGGAAAGACCAGGGTAATCGCGGAAACCGGGGCAGGACAGCATGGCGTGGCAACAGCGACGGCTGCGGCCCTTCTCGGAATGGAATGCGAAGTCTTTATGGGAAAGGAAGATACCGACAGGCAGGCACTGAATGTATATAGAATGGAGCTGTTGGGTGCAAAAGTTCATGCGGTAACGACCGGTACACAGACACTGAAAGACGCGGTGAATGCAACCATGCGGGAATGGTCGAACAGGGTATCGGACACCCATTATGTACTGGGCTCCGTTATGGGGCCGCATCCGTTTCCCATGATCGTGCGGGACTTCCAGAGCGTTATCAGTCAGGAGGCGCGGCAGCAGATTCTGGAAGCCGAGGGAAAACTGCCATCTGCAGTGCTGGCCTGCGTGGGCGGCGGAAGCAATGCCATGGGCATGTTTTACCATTTTATTGAGGATGAAAATGTAAGACTGATCGGCTGCGAGGCGGCAGGAAGAGGAATTGACACAGACCAGCATGCAGCAACCATGGCCAAAGGAACCCTGGGAGTCTTTCACGGCATGAAATCATATTTCTGCCAGGATGCATATGGGCAGATTGCACCGGTATATTCCATTTCTGCAGGTCTGGATTATCCCGGAATCGGACCGGAACATGCATATTTACGGGATTCGGGCCGCGCGGAGTATGAGCCGGTAACAGACGATGAGGCGGTAGAAGCGTTTGAGTATCTGGCAAGAACAGAGGGGATTATCTGTGCCATAGAGAGTGCACATGCCGTAGCCCATGCCAGAAAAATTGCACCGAAGATGGGGAAAGACGAGAATATTATCATCTGCCTGTCCGGAAGAGGTGATAAAGATGTAGCGGCCATTGCAAGATATAAGGGGGTAGATATTCATGAGTAAAATAGCAGATGCATTTGCAAAGGGAAAGGCATTTATTGCATTCTTAACGGCAGGAGATCCTTCCGGGGAGAAAACAGCAGAATATATTCTGGCAATGGAGGAAGCCGGGGCGGATCTGGTAGAGATCGGGATTCCATTTTCCGATCCGACCGCTGAGGGCGTTGTAATTCAGGAGGCCAATATCAGAGCGCTGAATGGTAAGATGACGACAGACGGTGTGTTTGATATAGTAAAAGCAGTAAGAGAAAAAAGCCAGATACCACTGGTTTTCATGACCTACCTGAATCCGGTATTTCACTATGGATACGAAGCATTTTTCCGGAAATGTGAGACACTGGGGGTAGATGGAATTATAATCCCGGATCTGCCCTATGAGGAAAAAGAAGAAATGTCAGATATTGCAGAAAAGCATGGTGTAGATATCATCTCCATGATCGCGCCGACATCCAGACAGCGCATCCAGACGATTGCAAAAGACGCGAAAGGTTTTCTGTACGTTGTATCCTCCATGGGAGTAACAGGAGTGAGAAATAACATCGAGACAGACATTGTGTCTATGATCTCTTCTATCCGGGAGGTAACCGATACTCCGGCGGCCGTAGGTTTCGGAATCAGCACACCAAAGCAGGCCGGGGCGATGGCAGAGGTATCAGACGGTGCGATTGTGGGAAGCGCCATTGTAAAGATAATTGAAACGTACGGTGACGATGCGGCCGAAGACCTAAAAACGTATGTCACTGAGATGAAGAATGCAGTACACAGCTGCTGAGCACTGCATTCCAAAGCACTCGATGCTCTTTGGGTCTCTATTTTTATAGAAGAAACAGTTCCATAAGTTCACTGATCCGGGAGATTCTTACTTCCGCGCCGGGAACATTGCCGAAGCCGTATTCCGCGAAAATAAAAGGGATACCGGCTTCCTGGCAGGCATCGTAATCACCCTGAGTGTCTCCCACATAGACCACATCTTCCAGCCGTCTGCGCTCCATCAGGGTCCGGATCGTCTGTCCCTTAGAGGTCAGGGTATCACCAAAGCAGAGATGGTCCTGTACAGCAGCTTCGAGTCCTGTTGTCTTTAAAAAGACTTCAATATAACCGCACTGGCAGTTGCTGACAATGAAAAGCCGGGTGCTCTGGGAAAGCTTCTGCAGGGTTTCCCGGACACCTTCGTATAAGATACCGGGTTTCGTCTCGAGAAGCCGGTTTTCATATTCAAAGCAGATCTCTCCCAGTTTTTGCTGTTCTTCCTTAGATAAGGAAGGAAAAACTGCATCATATATTTCATCCATCGGTTTTCCGAAAAGATTCTTCAGCATCAGGGCATCTATTCTGACATCCAGGTCAGAATGTTCGGCAATGGCCTGATTCCAGGACTCTGCAACTGAATTGGTTGAGTTCCATAAAGTTCCGTCTACATCAAAAATAATTCCATCCATTTTCTGTACTCCTTACATCGCAAACAATCAATAGTCGTTTTTATGATGTTACTGTGCGCACCCTCTGGGTGTGCACAGTAACGGCATCTGCCCATTTAAAGTCGTCTTCGGCGAGGGGCAGATGCCCCGAGACCGTCACCTTATTGGCTCCGATGCCGTGCAGCGGAGTGCACGGCACGGTCTGAACAGTATCTTTATGATATCATAAAAATAGCCTTTTAAAAAGAAAGATTTTAGTGTATACTCTAATATGATATAATTTATGGCAAAACCTATACCTGTAGGGATGGCGCCGTTTGATGCAAAATACGGCCTGATTTCTGCGGTTTAAGAGTCTATGCAATATCAACCAGGATGTGGAGAATAAATCATGAATAAAAAAATCGTATTAATAGATGGCCACAGTATTTTAAACAGGGCGTTCTATGGAGTACCGGATCTGACGAATTCAGAGGGGCTTCATACGAACGCTATTTATGGGTTTTTAAACATTATGTTTAAAATTCTGGATGAAGAAAAGCCAGAATATCTGACCGTAACATTTGATGTGCATGCACCAACGTTCCGGCATGAGATGTATGCGGATTATAAGGGAACCAGAAAGCCGATGGCAGAAGAACTGAGGCAGCAGGTACCGGTGATTAAGGAAGTTCTGCAGGCCATGAACATCGAGATTATTGAGCAGGCAGGCCTGGAGGCGGATGACCTGCTGGGAACAATTTCACATATCTGTGAAGAAAAAGGGATGGATGTTGCCATCATATCCGGAGACAGGGATACACTGCAGCTTGCTACGGAACACGTTAAAATACGCATTCCCAAGACAAAACAGGGCCGGACGGAAGTAGAGGATTATTACGCAGCAGACGTAAAAGAAAAGTACGGAGTTACCCCCACGGAATTTATTGACGTCAAAGCGCTGATGGGTGATGCTTCGGATAACATCCCGGGAGTTCCGGGGGTGGGAGAGAAAACTGCCACCAAGATTATCGTAGAGTATGGGACCATAGAGAATGCCTATGCTCATGCAGAGGAGATCAAGCCCCCGCGGGCCAGCAAGAACCTGCAGGAGTACTGGGATCAGGCGTGTATGAGTAAGACGCTTGCCACCATCGATACCCATGCGGATATTGCATTTAATCTGGAAGCGGCGGAACATGGGAATCCTTATACAAAGGAAGCACATGATTACTTCCAGAGGCTGCAGTTTAAAAACCTGCTGAGCCGGTTTGATGTAGAGACCTCTGCCAATAAAGTGGAATCCCATTTTAAGGAAATTACAGATAAAAAGGAAGCAGAAAAAATATTAAAAGAGGCATCCCAGGCAGAATGTGTAGGAGCCGTTATCACAGAAGATGCAGGAAATGTGCTGCCTCTGTTTGCGCATCCGTCAGGATACGGAAGAGTGAGCATTGCATATGGACCGGAGCAGATCTATTCCATTCTCTGCGATACCGATATGGATATAGAATATCTCTTTGGAAAATTAACGGAAATAGCAGGAAGCGTAAAGACATTTGCCATGTTCGACCTGAAAAAATACCTGCCCCATGTGAAGGCACCGGATCAGGAGAAGTGCTTTGACGTGACAGTAGCCGCCTATCTCCTGAACCCTCTGAAAAATAATTATGACTATGAGGACGTGGCCAGGGAACAGCTGGGGCTGATGATTGATGAAAAAGCAGATGTCATGACCAAAGCCTGTTATGAAGCATACACTGCATTCGCAGCAGTAAAACCTCTGAGAGATAAGATGCAGGCAGAAGGAATGTACCATCTGTTTACAGATATAGAGATGCCGCTTGTTTTTACCCTGTTCGATATGGAGCAGGCAGGAATTCAGGTGGAGGCGGAAGCATTAAAGTTTTATGGAGAACAGCTGGGCGGAAGGATCGTAGAACTGGAGAAGGAAATCTATGAGATGGCAGGGGAGACCTTCAACATCAACTCTCCGAAACAGCTGGGAGTCGTCCTGTTTGACCATATGCAGCTTCCAAATGGCAAAAAGACGAAGACTGGATATTCAACGGCCGCCGATGTGCTGGACAAGCTGGCACCGGATTATCCGGTAGTGGAGAAGATTCTGGAGTACAGGCAGCTGACCAAGCTGAAGTCTACCTATGCGGACGGGCTTGCCGTCTACATTGGGGCAGACGGAAGGATCCACGGAAAGTTCAATCAGACGATCACGGCGACCGGCCGGATCAGCAGCACAGAGCCGAACCTTCAGAACATACCTGTGAGGATGGAACTGGGACGGCTGATCAGAAAAGTATTTGTGCCAAAAGAAGGCTATGTCTTTATTGATGCGGATTACTCACAGATTGAGCTGAGGATACTGGCGCACTGCTCCGGGGATGAACAGCTCATTCAGGCATATAAAGATGCGAGGGACATCCACCGGATGACGGCATCACAGGTATTCCACACCCCGTTCGAGGAAGTAACGGAACTGCAGCGGCGCAATGCAAAAGCAGTCAACTTTGGGATCGTATACGGGATCAGCTCTTTCGGGCTAAGCCAGGATTTGAGCATCACAAGGAAAGAAGCGGCACAGTATATTGAAAATTATTTCGAGACTTATCCGGGAATCAAGCGTTTTCTGGATGATACGGTGGCTCATGCAAAGGAAGAAGGATATGTAGTGACGCTTTTCGGACGAAGAAGGCCGGTGCCCGAACTGAAATCCAGTAACTTTATGCAGCGGAACTTTGGGGAGAGGGTGGCAATGAATGCTCCGATCCAGGGATCTGCCGCAGATATCATGAAGATTGCAATGATCGGTGTAAACCGGGAGCTGAAGGAAAAAGGACTCCGGTCCAGGATGATCCTGCAGGTGCACGATGAGCTGCTGATAGAGGCACATCGGGAGGAAATCGGGGAAGTGCAGGAGATACTGAAGCGGCAGATGGAGCAGGCAGCGGATCTGGATGTTCCTTTGATTGTAGACATGCATACAGGCGAAAACTGGTACGAGGCTAAATAGGGCCCGCACAAGAAGAGGAACGAATCATGAAAGTACTGGGAATTACAGGCGGTGTAGGTTCTGGAAAAAGTAAGGTCCTGCGTTTCCTTGAGGAAGAGTATGGTGCGGTAGTCTGCCAGCTGGATGAGGTGGCAAAAGAGCTTCAGAAAAATGGCGGAAGCTGCTATAAGAAGATTGTAGAACTGTTCGGTACAGATGTTGTGGGGCCGGATGGTGAGCTGGACCGTGGCCATCTGGCTGCCCTGATTTTTCAGGACGAAAAAAAGCGGAAGCAGATCAATGAGATCGTCCACCCGGAAGTGAAAAAATGGGTGAAACAAGATATAGAAGAGATGAAAAGCCGGAAAGTGCCGCTGTATGTAATAGAAGCGGCACTTCTGCCGGAGGCGGGATATGAGGATATATGCGGGGAAATGTGGTATATTTATGCCGCAGCAAGCGTTAGAAGAGAACGTCTGAAGCGTTCCAGAGGGTACTCCGATGAGAAGATTACCCGGATGATGGAAGCCCAGTCCCCGGAACGGGTATTTCGAAGCGCATGCCAGGCTGTGATAGACAACAGCGGGACATTTGACAATACAAAGAAGCAAATAGGAGAACGATTATGAGGTTATGCAGCATTGCCAGCGGCAGCAGCGGCAACTGTATCTATGTGGGAAGCGATCATACGCACCTGCTTGTAGATACAGGAATCAGCAAGAAAAAGATTGATGCAGGGCTTAAGGAGCTGGAAATCAAAGGAGAGGAACTGGACGGGATTCTGATCACCCATGAGCATTCAGACCACATCCAGGGGCTGGGAGTTTTCAGCCGGAAATATGAGGTGCCCATTTATGCAACACCGGGCACGATAGAGGGAATAGAAAATTATGCCCCGCTGGGAAAGATGCCGGAAGGACTTCTGCATCCGATACATACAGACGAAAGCTTTATGCTGGGGGACATTATGATTGATCCGTTCCGGATCTCACACGATGCCAGGGAGCCGTCAGGATACCGGATGAATTGCGGCGGCAAAGCGGTGGCAGTGGCTACGGATCTGGGAATCTATGATGATTACACGGTAGAGAAACTGAAAGATCTGGATGCGGTGCTTCTGGAGGCGAATCACGACATACATATGCTGGAAGTAGGTTCCTATCCTTATTATCTGAAGCGGAGGGTAATGGGAGATAAGGGACATTTATCCAACGAATTGTCAGGACGGCTTCTATGTGATATACTACATGATAATTTGAAACACATTCTGCTGGGACATCTCAGCAAGGAAAACAACTATGCAAAGCTGGCATATGAGACGGTGAAGCTGGAGGTTACCTTAAGCGACTGTGCTTATAAGGGTGAGGAACTCAATATGGCTGTTGCAAAAAGAGATATGATATCAGAGATCATTACAGTTTAGACAATCAGGAGGATGAGAAGATGAAAAAATGTATCGTAACAGTGCTGGGACAGGACACTGTAGGAATTATTGCAAAGGTTTGTACATATCTGGCGGAGAATAAGATTAATATCCTGGATATTTCACAGACAATTATCCAGGGATATTTTAATATGATGATGATCGTGGATGTGAGCAGTCTGGAAAAAGACTTTAAGCTGGTCTGCGATGAACTGGATAAACTGGGAGAAGAGATCGGAGTGAATATCCGCTGCCAGAGAGAAGAGATTTTTGAGAAAATGCACAGGCTGTAAGAGAGAAGCGTGAGGATAGAAGGCGAGGATAAGTACTATGATTAATATGTATGAAGTATCAGAAACCAATAAAATGATTGAGCATGAGAATCTGGATGTCCGTACAATCACGCTGGGAATCAGCCTGCTGGACTGTATTGATTCAAATCTGGAGGAGCTGAACCGCAAGATTTACGACAAGATTACAACAGTCGCGGCCAGGCTGGTTTCTACAGGAAGTGATATTGAAAAAGAATTCGGGATACCGATTGTAAATAAACGGATTTCGATTACGCCGATTGCCCTGGTAGGAGGGGCCGCATGCAAATCCCCGGAGGATTTCGTGACGATTGCCAGGACTCTGGACAGAGCGGCAAAAGAGGTTGGCGTGAATTTTATCGGCGGATATTCAGCCCTTGTATCAAAAGCAATGACTAAGAGTGATGAGAATCTGATCCGTTCGATTCCACAGGCTCTGGCAGAGACAGAGAGAATCTGCAGTTCTGTCAATGTGGGCTCTACAAAGACTGGAATCAACATGGATGCCGTGCGTCTGTGCGGTGAGATTGTCAAGGCAACTGCCGAGGCAACAAAAGACAATGATTCCCTGGGCTGTGCAAAGCTTGTTATCTTCTGCAATGCGCCGGATGATAACCCGTTTATGGCGGGCGCATTCCTGGGAGTGACTGAAGCGGATGCAGTGATCAATGTAGGAGTCAGCGGACCCGGAGTGGTAAAAAAGGCCCTGGAAAAAGTGCGCGGTAAGGGGTTTGAGGAACTTTGTGAGACCATCAAGAAGACGGCATTTAAGGTTACCCGTGTGGGACAGCTTGTTGCCGGAGAGGCTTCTAAAAGGCTGGGTGTTCCGTTCGGTATCGTGGATCTGTCACTGGCGCCGACACCGGCCGTGGGAGACAGCGTGGCAGAGATTCTGGAAGAAATCGGTCTGGAGCGTGTAGGAGCCCCGGGGACAACGGCAGCTCTGGCATTGCTCAATGACCAGGTGAAAAAGGGCGGTGTCATGGCCTCCTCTTATGTGGGCGGCTTGAGCGGCGCATTTATTCCGGTCAGCGAAGACCAGGGAATGATAGATGCTGTAATCGCAGGATCCCTGACACTCGAAAAACTGGAGGCAATGACCTGTGTATGTTCCGTAGGCCTGGATATGATCGCAATTCCAGGGAAGACCAGCGCCAGCACCATTTCCGGAATTATCGCCGACGAGATGGCAATCGGTATGGTTAATCAGAAGACAACAGCAGTGCGTCTCATTCCGGTTATCGGCAAAGACGTGGGAGAAACAGCGGAATTCGGCGGCCTGCTCGGTTATGCACCGATTATGCCGGTCAACGAGTTTGGATGCGAGGCATTCGTTGGGCGTAAAGGAAGAATCCCGGCTCCAATCCACAGTTTCAAAAACTAAAACAGGGGAAATGTTTATGAAGAAAATTGCAATTGTAACGGACAGTAACAGCGGAATTACGCAGAAACAGGGGAAAGAGATGGGGATATCAGTGGTGCCTATGCCGTTTTTTATAGATGAAAAGCTTTTCCTGGAAGATATAACACTGTCACAGGAGGAATTCTACAGAAAATTGGGAGAGGACTCCGATATTTCTACTTCCCAGCCGTCGCCCGGAGAGGTTCTGGAACTTTGGGACAAACTGCTTGAGGAGTATGACGAGGTCGTGCATATTCCGATGTCCAGCGGGCTGAGCAGCAGCTGCGAAACTGCTGTGACACTTTCAGCGGACTATGACGGCAGAGTGCAGGTTGTGGACAACCAGAGGATATCTGTCACTCAGGTGCAGTCTGTTCTGGATGCAATAGAGCTGAGAAACGCCGGCAAATCGGCTGTTGAGATCAAAGAAATTCTGGAAAACGAAAAGATGGAGGCCAGTATCTACATCACAGTAGATACGCTGAAATACCTGAAAAAGGGTGGCAGAATCACTCCGGCAGCAGCCGCCCTCGGTACCGTGCTGAATCTGAAGCCCGTTTTGCAGATTCAGGGAGAAAAACTGGACGCCTTCGCAAAAGTGCGTGGATGGAAAGCCGCAAAGCGCACGATGCTTGGAGCCATCGAAAAAGACCTGAAAGAAAGATTTGCCGGCCGGGAAGACCAGATGGTCCTTGGAATGGCATATACATGCGGCCCTGAAGAGGCAGAGGAATGGAAAAAAGAAATCCAGGAAAGATTTCCGGGATATCAGATCGTGGAGGGACCGCTGTCACTCAGCGTTGCCTGCCATATTGGACCGGGTGCGATGGCTGTTACCTGTATGAAGAGAGTTTAGGGGGGGAGGTCGCTCCGGGGAATGCGTGCCGGGAGGTTCCGGGGGATGCACATGCCGGTTGGGATGCGGACCCGCTTATTAAGGGATTCTAAAAGGAAAAAGGCAGAAAACACGGACACGGCTGACACAGCACGGGAAATTTGATAATTTCCCGCGCTGGGTCAGCCAAAAACATGATTCGGAATCATGTTTTTGTCCGTATTTTCTGCCTTTTTCCTTTAAGAATCCCTAAATGCGCTCTTACGCATCCCCAACCGGCATGTGCATCCCCCGGAACCTCCCGGCACGCATTCCCCGGAGCTGGGCGCATCCAGGCGGGAGACGGCGAATCTTATACGGGTGTAAAGGGGTAAGGACGAAAGGGGAACGGGGATGGGAGAAGAGGACATAGCACTAACTATTTGTAATACTTCCGAGGCGTAAAACCTGTGCGTAGCTCATATAAATACGCTGCTCCCGTCCAGCTGCCAGCGCTGGCCAAGGGATCCGTCCTACCGACAGGATGCGCCCAGCGGTGTTGAGGGACAGGCGGGGAGGCGTGTATATGCTGTTTGAAAAATGCTAGAGTGCATCTTACGAACTCTTGGAAGGAACCAGGCCGGTAACAGGGGAGAATCCGTGATTCCGAATCACGGATTCGGGCGACCCAGCGCGAAAAATTATCAAATTTTTCGTGATGTGTCGTCCCGTGCCCCTGTTACCGGCCTGGTTCCTTCCTAGAATTCGTTGATAAACGGGTGCATTTTCAAACAGCATATACACACCTCCCCGCCTGTCCCTCAACGCCGCGCCCCTCCTAAACCTTAATAATCCCCTGCTTATACTCATTCTCGAAAGCGGTTTTGTATTTGTCTGTGATGACTGAGGTATAGAGATTGGAAGCGAGGATGTCGTGATACAGCATTTTCTGCCCCACCTCGGGGATTTCGTCTGTCTCGTACAGGCTGGTGAGTAATGGCAGTGTGCCTTTTCTGACTACGCTGCCCAGGATTTTTTCGCGGTCTTTGCGGTAGCCGAGCAGGCGGGCATAGTAGTGGTACCCTCCCTCGATGTATTCTTCCACACTGTTTTTTTTGATGCCCAGCATGATGTGGAGGAGAGCGCGGTTGATGCGGGTCTGGGTGATCTCTTTTGTTTTGAGCAGCTCACAGAACTGCTTGTAGTTAAAAAAGTTGTTCAGTTGATTGATTATACGGTTGGCCAGCTCCGTGGAGACGTCCATGTAACGGCTCAGGTCACCGGGAGATTTGTTCAGCAGTTTGTACTTCATGATGAGTGAAAAGTCGTTCTGATAGACAGGATACTTTACACGATGATAGTCCTTCAGCAGTTCCAGACAGCAGGAAGGGACCTGATCTTCGAGCTCGCTTAAGATGTTGGAAAACGGGGTGTTTTCAAAGGTACTTCCCACAGTGTGGGTGCTGATCGCTGAGCCGGAATAAGCCAGCAGCGAGCGGATGGCGGATGCGGAACTGTAGTTTGACTGCAGGTCTTTGTCATGGTAATTGGATTCCTGACGTTTGATTGTATATGGCAGGATCGGGCTGTTTAACTTTTTTAATGCCTTCAGGTATTCAATTCCGAGAATATTGTTCGGATCGCTCAGCAGGAAGGTGTAGTCTGTATTCCTCATATAGGCGGACAGGGCCTCCTGCCTGGCCGCGGGGAAGGAAAGACCGTCTCTTAGTCCGCTCTGCAGAAAATTCTTATATTCTATTGGTTCATCATACAAAATATCCGCGATTTTCTGAAGGCCGTGCAGGTCATTGCATTCGCTTCCAAAACAGATAGAGTCTACGATGCCCAGGCTGTCCAGAAAAGAGACAGCACCTATCGCGAAAAGCTCGGCACTTCCGGTAGAATAGCAGACCGGCAGTTCGAAGACTGCTCCGGCGCCGCATTTTAAAGCCATCTCAGCCCGTATGTATTTGGGCATGATGGCAGGCGTGCCTCTCTGGACATAATCCCCGGTCATGATAACGATGGCGGTGTCAGCACCGGTGACTTCCTTGGCTTTTTCAATATGGTACTGATGTCCGTTATGAAACGGATTGTATTCTGTAATTAAACCGACGATTTTCATAAGATTCTCCTTGTATATCAATTTATTAACCATTATACTATAAAATGACAGGATGTTATAGGCGAAAATGTGTTTATTACGGATGATTTCTGTTAAATATAAGTAAGTATAGAGATTTTTTAGAATAAATCAGAACAAAAGAGGGTGTATGGCATGGAGAGAGAAAAAATTGAAAAACTTCTGGGACAGCGCAGATTTAAGGAATTGAAAGAAGAGTTAGAAACCATACATCCAGTCGATATTGTGGAGATGCTGGAGGATTTTGACAGAAAACAGGCACTCCTGATCTTCCGCCTTCTGGCGAAAGAGGAGGCGGCAGAGGTTTTTACGGATATGAACAGCGATATGCGTGAAGACCTGATCAATGCCCTGACGGATTCCGAGCTGGAAGAAGTCATGGATGAGATGTATGTGGATGATACAGTGGATGTCCTGGAAGAGATGCCTGCCAATGTGGTGGACCGTCTGCTTCTGGCCACGGATGAGGAGACAAGGAAGAAGATTAACGTGCTGCTGCAGTATCCCGAGGACAGTGCAGGAAGCATTATGAATGTGGATTACATCAGCCTGCGCAAAGAGATGACGGTGGCCGATGCTATCCTGAAAATACGTCAGGTAGGTATTAATAAGGAAACGATTTATACCTGCTATGTGACGGAGAAGAAGCGGCTGATCGGTGCGGTGGATGTAAAAGATCTGTTGACTGCCGGCGATACCTGGCTGATCGAGGAGATCATGGACGAGAATGTGCTCTGTGCCAAGACGCTGGATGACCAGGAAGACGTAGCCGTGACGATTAAAAAGTACGGACTGATAGCGATTCCGATTATAGATCACGAAAACTGTCTGGTAGGGATTGTTACGGTTGATGATGCTATGCTTGTACTGCAGGATGAGACAACAGAGGATATCAGTATCATGGCCGGTGTAAGCCCCAATGAGGATTCCTATTTCGGAACATCGGTATTTCGGCATGCAAAGAACAGAAGCCTCTGGCTGATGCTGCTGATGCTTTCTGCCACCGTGACAGGGGAGATTCTGGGTTATTATGAGGAAGCGATGGCGGTAATGCCTGTTCTGATTACATTTATCCCCATGCTCATGGGGACGGGCGGTAACTGCGGATCTCAGAGTTCTACGCTGGTGATCCGGGGGCTGGCCGTGGGAGAGATCCAGTTCAAAGACATTTTCCGGGTTATTTTTAAGGAAGTCCGTGTTGCGCTTGTGGTCAGCGTCCTGCTGGCTGTGGTGAACGGTATCCGTATTTATATCATGTACGGGCAGAATATTACGCTGTCAATTGCCCTGGGCATCACGATGATGGCGGTGGTTGTCATGGCAAAGTGTATTGGGTGCACCCTGCCTCTGCTGGCAAAAAAACTGGGGCTGGATCCGGCCATCATGGCGGCCCCGCTGATTACGACCATTCTGGATACATGTACAATTCTGGTCTATTTTAATATTGTAACGGCCATTTTTCATCTGAATGCGTGATATAATGAGCGTTAGAGAGGAAAGCGTGCTTGCACATTTTCCGAACGGCGAATGGCGATCATGAATCTTTGATTCATGATATATTGATAATATTTGATCAAAAAGGAGATTGTATTTAAAAATGCACATGGTATCTACTTGTATACAAAAATCCTTTGGGGTATAATGGAAAGAGTGAGAAAAAATGAAAGGTGGCTTTAAATCATGGGATTTATTGACGAAATTAAGGCAAGAGCAAAATCTAATAAGAAAACAATCGTACTTCCTGAGACAGAAGATGTAAGGACTTACCAGGCTGCAGAAGCAGTCCTGAAAGATGGTACGGCAAATTTGATCCTCGTAGGCAGCAAAGAAGAAATTGAGAAGAACGGGGCGGGATATGATCTCTCCGGCGCTGTAGTTGTAGACCCTGCAACGAATGAAAAGACAGCGGCTTATATTGCTAAATTAGTAGAACTCAGACAGAAAAAGGGAATGACAGAAGAGCAGGCCAAAGAACTTCTCCTTGGCAATTATCTGTATTACGGAGTTATGATGGTGAAGATGGGGGATGCAGACGGAATGGTATCCGGTGCATGCCACTCTACGGCAGACACACTTCGTCCGTGTCTGCAGATTCTGAAGACAAAACCGGGAACAAAGCTGGTTTCCGCATTTTTCGTAATGGTAGTCCCGGACTGTGATATGGGCGGAGACGGAACATTTATTTTTGGAGATTCAGGTCTGGAGCAGAATCCGGATCCGGAGAAGCTTGCCAACATCGCAGTTTCTTCCGCAGAGTCTTTCCGTACACTGACTGGAAAAGAACCAATCGTAGCCATGCTGTCACACTCCACAAAGGGAAGTGCCAAGCATGCGGATGTAGATAAAGTAGTGGAAGCAACGGCAATTGCAAAAGAACTGGCACCGGAATTAAAGCTGGACGGAGAATTACAGCTGGATGCAGCGATCGTACCATCAGTCGGAGAGTCAAAGGCTCCGGGCAGCCCGGTTGCAGGACATGCCAACGTATTGATCTTCCCGGATCTGGATGCAGGAAATATCGGATACAAGCTGGTGCAGAGACTGGCAAAAGCAGAAGCTTACGGACCTCTTACACAGGGAATTGCTGCTCCTGTCAATGATTTATCACGTGGATGCAGCGCAGAGGACATCGAAGGCGTTGTAGCAATCACAGCAGTGCAGGCACAGGCGCAGTAAATCAGTGATGAATAAGAGAGGCAATGATGCCCCTTATATATAAATTCAGGAGGATAATAAAATGAATGTATTAGTAATCAACTGCGGAAGCTCTTCTCTGAAGTTCCAGTTAATCGACTCTGACTCAGAGAAGGTGCTTGCGAAAGGTCTCTGCGAGAGAATCGGAATCGATGGCAGCCTCACCTATCAGCCGGCGGGTGGAGAGAAGGTTAAGACCGCAAAGGACATGCCTACCCACACAGAGGCAATCCAGTTTGTCATTGATGCTTTGACAGACGCAAAGACAGGTGTTGTTAAGAGCCTGGACGAGATCGGGGCCGTTGGACACCGTATGGTTCACGGAGGAGAGAAGTTCGCGTCTTCCGTAGTGATCACAGATGAAGTAAAGAACGCAGTAGAAGAGTGTAACGACCTTGCGCCGTTACATAACCCGGCCAACCTGATCGGTGTGAATGCATGTGAGAAGCTGATGCCGAACACTCCTATGGTAGGGGTATTTGACACTGCATTCCATCAGACAATGCCTGAAAAAGCATATATGTACGGACTTCCATATGCTTACTATGACAAATACAAAGTAAGACGTTACGGCTTTCACGGGACAAGCCACAGCTTCGTATCCAAGAGAGCTGCTGAGATCGTGGGCAAACCTTATGATGCTACAAAGACGATTGTCTGCCACCTTGGCAACGGCGCAAGCGTATGTGCTGTATTAAACGGCAAGTCTGTAGACACTTCCATGGGTCTGACTCCGCTGGAAGGTCTGGTAATGGGAACACGTTCCGGAGATATTGATCCGGCTATCCTTGAATTTATTGCAAAGAAAGAGAATCTGGATATCGAAGGACTGATGAAGGTTCTGAACAAGGATTCAGGAGTATTCGGTCTGTCAGGCCTGTCCAGTGATTTCCGAGATCTCTCATCCGCAGCAGCAGAAGGCAATAAACAGGCACAGATTGCCCTGGAAGTATTCGCCTACAGAGTGGCAAAATACGTAGGAAGCTACGCAGCAGCCATGAACGGCGTTGACAACATCGTATTTACTGCCGGAATCGGCGAGAACGATGGAGAGATCCGTGAGGAAGTATGCAGCTACCTGCAGTTCCTTGGCATAGAGCTTGATAAAGAAGCCAACACTAAGAGAGGCGAGGAAGTGATGATCTCCACTCCCGACTCAAAAGTAAAAGTCCTTGTAATCCCTACAAATGAAGAACTGTCAATCGCGAGAGAAACAGTTGCACTTGTAAAATAAGATAAAAGGCCAAAGGATGAGCGGATGGATATGATGTCTGTCCGCTCATGTATTTTGTCAGAATATTCTGAAAACGGAGCGCAAAGGGGTCTGACCCCTAAAAATCTGTATTTTTTAGTTGACAAACTTATTTTACATGATATAATAATTTAGGTATGAATAGGAGTAATGAAGATGTTAATTAACCTATCAGACGTTCTGTCAGACCAGCATAGGACAGTTGAAGAAACAGTGCCTGTTGAATTGGAAGAGCTGCAGTTGAAGACTGGTTCCTTCCCAATTGTCGGTAAAGACCCCGTGCACGTTGTCGTTACGCATGTAAAGGACAAGGAATTACAGATTAAGGCGGAGACAAAAGTCTCGGTTATGGTACCATGTGACCGCTGCCTGGAAGATGTAAAGCAGGAGTTTATACTGGATTTCATCAAGCGCGTGGATTTGAATGTAGCAGATGCTGATTTGCCGGAAGGATTAGATGAATCAAATTTCATTGACGGATATCATCTTGACGTGGACAAAATGCTCTTTAATGAGATATTGATAGGATGGCCGACGAAAGTTCTATGCAGCGATGACTGTAAAGGCATTTGTAACGTTTGTGGTCAGAACCTAAATGTGGGTACCTGTAACTGTGAAGATACAGGGCTTGACCCAAGAATGTCAGTTGTCCGTGATTTATTTAAGAATTTTAAGGAGGTGTAACCTATGTCTATCTGTCCAAAGAATAAATCTTCAAAAGCTAGAAGAGATAAGAGAAGAGCTAACTGGAAGATGAGTGCTCCAAACCTTGTAAAATGCAGCAAGTGCGGAGAACTTATGATGCCTCACAGAGTATGTAAGGCTTGCGGCTCTTACAACAAAAAAGAAATCATTTCTGTTGACTAATGAAGACAGGACAAGGCTTTCCGGGAAACCGGGAAGCCTTTTTTCATTTCACAGGAAATACCCTGTGAAATAAAAAGCCCTTCCGGCGGGATGCACACTGCGGCGTAAACAGCAGACGTCGAGATGCGGCCGCCGCAGGAGCAGGTCTTGCAAGCGAACATTAATTTATAAGATAGGATCATAAAATGATAGAAAATGGCCGGGAGCACAAGATTGTTCCCGGCTTTTTTGTGATACAGGAGAAAAAATTGATGCAAGAGGCAGGAATATGTAAATATTTGGAAATACACAAGGGATAATTCAATGTAATAAGCAGATGATAAAATATTGAAATTTCTGTATAGTTACCGCAGGAAGGAGGGATTGGCTTGCTAATCACAGCAGAGAAACGAGAGGGCCTGGCAGAGATATATAATCAGCTGGTTGATCTTGTGGGTATAGAGAATACGGAAGAAATCTATAAAAACTTGAAGGGACAGCAAATAACCTTCCCCATGCGGCTTTACAGAACTGATTACATATCTAAAAAAGTAAATGAGCAATATGACGGTAAAAATCTAAAGGCTCTTGCCAGAGAGTACGGATATACGGAAAGACACTTGAGAAATCTTTTGAATAAAAGACAGAATTAAACAGTTATTCATGAAAGACAGCTCACCTAAGAAATAAGAACATACAAAAACGGCAGCAAGCAGAGCTTAGTACAAAAGATAAAGGAGGCAGGGAGTCCCGATGGGAATCGTTTTATTCATTATTTTGTTCCACTTGTTTGGCAGAGCAGAAATTTGTTCGATGTGTTTATCAACAATACTAATACTTGGAATATTTTTCTGGCAGCCGGGAATTGGCAGCATTCTGGTATGGATTATATTAATTTTTGAAAATATATAAAACACAGCTCCGCATAGCCAGTTTCCATCCGCTGCCCCCCCCTTGGATTCCCCCGTTGGAGGCGCCCCCACTACCGGCTGGATGAACCAGCTCCATGAAGGGATCGGCGCAGGCCGTCTTACGGGCATACCTGTCCTTTCAGAGTGCTAAAGCGGAGCTTAGAAATTCTTGGCGGGAAGCAGCCGTGAAAATGGAGAGAATCTTTGATTCCGAATCAAAGATTCATCTGACCCAGAGCGAGAAATCATCAGATTTCTCGTGAGGTGTCAGATGTGCTCCATTTTCACGGCTGCTTCCCGCCTAGAATTTCTTAGTTCCGTGTCCGCACTCTGAAAGGACAGGTATGCCCGTAAGACGGCCTGCGCCGATCCCTTCATGGAGCGTCTCATCCCTGTCAATAAACTGGAGCATGGCTCCTTCAACTATTTCCCATTTTCTTATTGATTTTTACAATGATGTCTAGTAGAATTAATGCAGTAGCGTTAGGAGGAAAAAAAATGTCTGATATTACAAGAATCGCGTTAGATGCCATGGGCGGTGACAATGCCCCTGGTGAGATGGTTAAGGGCGCGGTAGAGGCTGTCCGGCAGAGAAAAGATATCAAAGTTCTGCTCACAGGACAGGAGGAACTGCTTAAGAAGACGTTATCAGAATATACTTACCCGAAAGACCAGATTGAGATAGTGAATGCAACAGAAGTCATTGAGACTGCAGAACCACCGGTAATGGCGATTCGCAGGAAGAAAGACTCTTCCATTGTAGTAGCCATGAATCTGGTGAAGAAAGGCGAGGCAGATGCCTTCGTATCTGCGGGAAGTTCTGGTGCGGTACTGGTTGGAGGCCAGGTGCTGGTAGGGCGCATTAAGGGCGTGGAAAGACCCCCGCTCGCTCCATTGATTCCAACTGCAAAAGGTGTATCACTTCTGATAGACTGCGGGGCCAATGTAGACGCAAGGCCGTCGCATCTTGTCCAGTTTGCAAAGATGGGATCCATTTATATGGAGAATATTATAGGAAAGAAGAACCCCACTGTCGGCATTGTGAATATCGGGGCGGAGGAAGAGAAGGGGAATGCCCTTGTGAAAGAGACTTTTCCGCTGCTCAAGGAATGCAGAGATATTAATTTTGTGGGGAGTGTGGAAGCAAGAGATATCCCGTCAGGGGCTGTGGATGTGGTAGTATGCGAAGCTTTTGTGGGCAACGTAATCCTGAAGCTCTACGAAGGGGTAGGCGGCACTCTAATCAGTAAGATTAAGGGAAGCATGATGACCTCTCTGCGGACAAAGATAGGCGCGCTTCTGGTCAAACCGGCGCTGAAAGCAACACTGAAAGACTTTGATGCCAGCGAATACGGCGGAGCACCGCTGTTGGGATTGAATGGACTGGTTGTCAAGACACATGGAAGCTCTACTTCAAAAGAAGTATGTAATTCAATTATTCAATGCGTCACATTTAAGGAACAGCAGATGAATGAAAAGATCAGATATGCTATCCAGGCGCAGGAAGAAAAAAAGTAAATGAATGTAACGAAGAAAGGGAAGAGGACTATGGAATTTGAAAAATTACAGGAAATTATTGCAGACGTATTAAATATTTCTACAGAGGATATCCGCATGGATACAACATTTGTAGATGATTTAGGAGCTGATTCATTGGACATTTTCCAAATAATCATGGGAATTGAAGAAGAATTCGACATTGAGATTGACAACGACGATGCAGAGAAAATTGTAACAGTTGGAGATGCAATCGAGCAGATTAAAGCGGCTATAGAATAACAGGTAACAGATGAAAAAGCCCCCTATGGGCTTTTTCATTTTAATAGAAGGGCAGTTTTCAATATAAAAGCACGGCCCTTTTTTTGAAAGGTGAAATATATGAGTGACAACTTAAAAGAACTGGAGAAGAAGATTGGGTACAAGTTCCGGGATTTTTCGCTTCTGCGCCGGGCCATGATGCACAGTTCCTTTACGAATGAGAAGCATCTGGAAAAGTACCATTGCAATGAGCGGCTGGAGTTCCTCGGCGATGCGGTGCTGGAGCTGGTTTCCAGTGAATATCTGTTCCTGGAATCTCCGAAAGTGTCGGAAGGGGAGCTGACGAAGACAAGGGCCAGCATGGTATGCGAACCTTCGCTTGCCTTCTGTGCAAGGGATATAGATCTTGGATCCTATCTGCTGCTGGGCAGGGGCGAAGAGGCAAACGGAGGAAGAGCACGGGATTCCATAACATCAGACGCTCTGGAAGCTCTGATCGGAGCGATTTACCTGGACGGTGGTTTTACTAATGCAAAAGAGTTTATTCATCGGTTTATACTGACGGATTTAGAAGACAAAAAGCTCTTTTTCGATAGCAAGACTATTTTGCAGGAGATTGTACAGGCAAGAATGGCGGGAAGCATTTCCTACCGTTTGATCAAGGAGGAAGGTCCTGACCACAACAAGGCTTTCTTTGTGGAGGTCATGATCGAAGAAAATGGTTATGGCATAGGAAAAGGAAGAACCAAAAAGGCCGCGGAGCAGGAAGCCGCGTATAAAGCGATACTAGAATTGAGAAAAGAAAAATAGAGCAGGTGTTATATGTATTTAAAGAGCATTGAGGTACAGGGCTTTAAGTCTTTTGCCAACAAAATCAAATTCGAATTCCACAACGGAATTACCGGTATCGTAGGCCCTAACGGCAGCGGGAAGAGTAACGTGGCAGATGCGGTCCGCTGGGTTCTCGGTGAGCAGCGGGTTAAGCAGCTCAGAGGCGGAACCATGCAGGATGTCATTTTTTCCGGTACAGAGAACCGGAAGCCTCTGAGCTATGCATCGGTTGCAATTACGCTGGACAATTCGGACCATCAGCTTCCTGTTGAGTACGAGGAGGTTACAGTTACGAGAAAGCTGTACCGTTCCGGTGAAAGTGAATATCTGATTAACGGTGCAGGATGCCGTCTGAAGGACATCAATGAGATGTTCTATGACACCGGAATCGGTAAAGAGGGATACTCGATCATTGGACAGGGACAGATTGATAAGATTCTGAGCGGAAAACCGGAGGAGAGAAGAGAGCTGTTTGACGAGGCGGCGGGTATTGTGAAGTTCAAGAGGCGCAAGAACCTGTCCGTCAGAAAGCTGGATGAGGAAAGACAGAACCTGACCCGTGTCAATGATATTCTCTCAGAGCTGGAAAAGCAGATCGGTCCGTTAAAACGACAGTCAGAGGTGGCGAGAGAATACCTGAAGAAAAAGGAAGAACTCAAGACCTACGATATTAATATGTTTCTGCTGGAGACGGAGCGGATCAAAGAACAGATACGGGAACTGGACAGCAAGTATCAGATCGCTTCGGACGAACTGGAAGAGGCAAGCGTCCGTTATGAGGACATGAAGACGGAGTATGAGGCCATAGAGGAGGAAGTGGACAGCATTGATTTTTCCATTGAGAAGGCAAAAAGCCAGCTCAATGAGACCACCCTGCTCAAACAGCAGCTGGAAGGGCAGATCAATGTCCTGAAAGAACAGATCAACACGGTTCGGATGAATGACGAGCACTATGACAATCGTCTTGGCACGATCCGGGTGGAGATAGAGACGAGACAGGCCCAGAGGGCAGAACTGGCTAAGGAACAGACCTCTGTGAGAGCCAGGCTCCAGGAAGTGGCCAAAAGCGATGCAGGGGCCAAGGAAGAGCTGATTGACGTGCAGAGCAGGATTGCATCAGGCACCGCGCAGATCGAGCAGAGCAAGGCGGAGATCATGGAGCTTCTGAATAACAGAGCTTCCACGAAGGCGAAGATCCAGCATTATGCAACGACGCAGGAGCAGATCACAACAAGAAAGTCTGAGTTGGGCAGAATGATCCTGGAGGTGTCATCGGAGGCGGAGAAGCAGAATGATATCCTCTCTTCCTATGAAAATGAACTGCAGCAGATTTCCGGGAAAATTGCAGCATATACAGAGCAGATCAGCAGCAATGAGCAGGAGATTGAAAAGCTGCAGCAGGAACTGTCCGGGAAGCAGGAACAGCTGCGCATCGGACAGACGGCCTACCACAGGGAGTCTTCCAGACTGGAATCCCTGAAGAATATTACCGAGCGATACGACGGATACGGCAACAGTATCCGCAGGGTCATGAGCAATAAGGACAGAGAAAAGGGCCTGATCGGCGTTGTAGCGGATATTATAAAAGTAGAAAAAGAATATGAGATTGCCGTGGAGACGGCTCTGGGTGGTAATATCCAGAATATTGTTACCGATAATGAAGAGACAGCCAAGAGGATGATCGCATACCTCAAGCAGAATAAATTCGGCCGCGCCACATTTCTGCCGCTTACAAGCATGCACGGAGGCGGTGGTATCCGTCAGCAGGAGGCGTTGAAAGAGCCTGGCGTGATTGGGCTTGCCAGTACACTGGTGCAGGTGGAGGACAGATTTCAGGGACTGGCCGAGCAGCTGCTTGGCAGGACCATTGTAGTAGACAACATTGACAACGGTATCCGTTTGGCCAGAAAATACAAACAGTCGCTGCGTCTTGTCACTCTGGAAGGCGAACTGATGAATCCGGGAGGTTCCATGACCGGAGGTGCATTCAAGAATTCCAGCAACCTTCTGAGCAGACGCCGTGAGATAGAAGAATTTGAGAAAACGGTCGGGATGCTGAAGAAGGAGATGGATGACTGCGAGCAGTCGGTGAACGAGATCAAGGCAAAACGTGCCGCATGCTACAGCACCATTGATGAGATCCAGCAGAAGCTGAGAAAGGCATCCGTCATTGAGAATACTGCAAAGATGAATGTAGAGCAGGTCCAGAACAGGCAGCGGGAAGCAAAGCTGCGCTGTGAAGGTTATCTCAAAGAGCAGGAGGGGCTGGAACTGAGGCTGCAGGAGATTCTGGACAATGAAGACTCCATACAGATGGAACTGGAGACCTCCGAGGCTCTGGAGAAGGAGCTGAATGCCCGGATAGAAGAACTGCAGAAGAGCCTGGAGTCCGACCGGGAAAAGGAAACCATCCAGCTGAGACATTCGGAGGAGGTGCATCTGTCATATGCAAGCCTGGAACAGCAGAATGCATTTATCCTGGAAAATATCACCCGTATCCAGGAGGAGACAGAGAAGTTCGAAATAGAGTTAAAAGAACTGGATATCAATAAGGGCAATGCTTCTGAAGAGATTCAGGAGAAAGAGGAAAAAATCAGAGACCTCAGAGAAACCATTGAAAATTCCAAAGAGCTTTTTGCGGAAATAGATGCCGAGATTAAGAGTCAGGTTGCAAAGCGGGAGGAACTAAATCAGAAGCACAAAGAATTCCTTGGAAAGCGGGAAGAACTCTCCAAACATATGTCGGAGCTGGACAAGGAGTGTTTCCGTCTGAGCAGCCGCAGGGAGTCTTATGAGGAGGCTTCTGAAAAACAGATCAATTATATGTGGGACGAGTATGAACTGACCTACAATCACGCCATGGAGCTGCGCAATGAAAATCTGACAGATCTGTCCTATATGAAGCGCCAGATCCAGGCTTTGAAAGGCGAAATTAAGAAACTGGGCTCTGTGAATGTCAATGCGATTGATGACTATAAAAGCGTATCAGAGCGCTATGAATTTCTCAAAGGCCAGCACGATGACCTGGTCGAGGCCGAGGCCACACTGATGAAGATCATCGATGAACTGGATGCGGCCATGAGAAAACAGTTTGAAGAGCAGTTTGCACTGATTTCAAAGGAGTTTGACATTGTATTCAAGCAGCTTTTCGGAGGCGGCAAGGGAACACTGGAGCTGATGGAGGACGAGGATATCCTGGAAGCGGGAATCCGGATCATCGCACAGCCGCCGGGCAAAAAACTTCAGAATATGATGCAGCTGTCCGGAGGAGAGAAGGCGCTGACAGCGATTTCACTGCTGTTTGCGATTCAAAACCTGAAGCCTTCCCCATTCTGTCTGCTGGATGAGATTGAGGCGGCGCTAGATGACAACAATGTAGTGCGTTTTGCGCAGTATCTGCATAAGCTGACAAAGAACACACAGTTCATCGTGATTACCCACAGAAGAGGAACCATGACTTCGGCGGACAGGCTGTATGGGATTACAATGCAGGAAA
The DNA here is from genome assembly GCA_001028025.1 of Faecalicatena fissicatena. GTDB lineage: Bacteria > Bacillota > Clostridia > Lachnospirales > Lachnospiraceae > Faecalicatena > Faecalicatena fissicatena_A. Next base: position 40,225 of record LDAQ01000081.1, read on the forward strand.
AGGGAGTGTCCACACTGGTATCTGTGGATCTTCTGGAAGATGAACTGGACAAATAGATAGCAAGGGAGAAAAAGATGGAGGAAAAGCAGGGCTTTTTTAAACGGCTGGTATCCGGCCTGACAAAAACAAGAGATAATATCGTTTCCGGTATGGACAGCATTTTCCATGGCTTTTCGAAAATAGACGATGATTTTTATGAAGAGCTGGAAGAAACGCTGATCATGGGAGATCTGGGCGTTCACACGACCATGGAGATTATTGAGGATCTGAAAGCAAAGGTGAAGGCGCAGCATATCAAGGAACCGATAGAATGCAGGGAACTTCTCATTGAAAGTATCAAGGAGCAGATGAATGTGGGGGAGACCGCCTATGAATTCGAGGACCGGACCTCCGTTGTGTTCGTGATCGGTGTAAATGGAGTCGGCAAGACAACCACCATCGGAAAGCTGGCTGGAAAATTCCATGAGCAGCATAAAAAAGTGATCCTGGCGGCAGCGGATACCTTCCGTGCGGCGGCAGGAGAACAGCTCAAAGAGTGGGCAAACCGTGCTGAGGTAGAGATGATAGGAGGCCAGGAGGGGGCAGACCCCGCATCCGTGGTCTTTGATGCAGTGGCGGCGGCAAGAGCCAGAAAGGCCGATATTCTTCTGTGCGATACAGCAGGGCGCCTTCACAATAAGAAAAACCTGATGGAAGAACTGAAAAAAATAAACCGGGTTATCGACAGAGAATACCCGGAGGCCCATAAAGAAACGCTGGTTGTTCTGGATGCCACAACAGGGCAGAATGCACTGTCACAGGCAAAAGAATTCAACGAAGTATCTGATATTACCGGAGTCATACTGACGAAGATGGACGGAACTGCAAAAGGTGGAATTGCAGTGGCAATCCAGGCAGAGCTGGGAATCCCGGTAAAATATATCGGAGTAGGCGAGACGATAGAAGATTTACAGAAATTTGATGCAGATGAATTCGTAAACGCTTTATTCTACAGTGATTCAAAGGAGGAATAGGCGGGACTGTCCGTAGTTCCAAACAGATACGAATAGCCAAAAGAAAGAAGGGGTAAAATGTTAACATTAGAGAAGTTTGAAGAAGCAAGCGAAATCGTAAAACAGGTTACAAACCCGACCAAGCTGGTTTACAGCGAATATCTGAGCGAGGCAAGCGGCGGCAGGGTATATCTGAAGCCGGAAAATATGCAGCATACCGGCGCATATAAACTTCGCGGTGCCTATTACAAGATCAGTACGCTGTCCGAGGAAGAGAGACAGAAAGGCCTGATTACTGCATCTGCCGGCAATCATGCCCAGGGAGTTGCCTATGCCGCGAAAAAGTATGGATGTAAAGCGACAATCGTAATGCCTACAGTCACACCATTGATCAAAGTGAACCGCACGAAAAGTTACGGGGCTGAAGTGATCCTTTACGGGGATGTGTATGACGATGCCTGTGCTTACGCCTACGAGCTTGCCGAAAAAAACGGATACACCTTTGTCCACCCGTTTGACGATCTGGACGTTGCAACCGGACAGGGAACCATTGCCATGGAGATCGTCCAGGAACTGCCCACGGTAGACTATATCCTCGTTCCTGTAGGCGGAGGCGGCCTCATATCGGGAGTTGCAACACTTGCGAAAATGCTGAATCCGAAAATCAAAGTAATCGGCGTGGAACCGGCTGAGGCAGCCAGCATGAAAGCTGCTCTTCAGGCCGGGGAAGTGGTTGAGCTGGAGAGCGCCAATACAATAGCAGACGGTACGGCCGTCAAGGCGGTGGGAATACAGAACCTGCCTTATGTACAGGAAAATGTAGACGATATCCTGCTGGTAGAGGACGATGAGCTGATCGGAGCATTTCTGGATATGGTAGAGAACCACAAGATGATCGTGGAGAATTCCGGCTTACTCTCTGTTGCCGCATTAAAGCAGTTGGAGTGTAAAGGAAAAAAAGTCGTGTGTATCCTGAGCGGCGGCAACATGGATGTGATCACCATGTCCTCCATCGTACAGCACGGCCTGATCCAGAGAGACAGGATCTTCTCTGTATCTGTTCTCCTTCCGGACAAACCGGGTGAGCTGGTGCGTGTGGCAGCGACAATTGCGGATGCGCAGGGCAATGTTATCAAGCTGGAGCACAACCAGTTTGTAAGCACGAACAGGAACGCAGCGGTAGAACTGCGTATTACAATGGAGGCTTTCGGAACAGAGCATAAGCACAAGATTCTGGACGCCCTGGAGAAAAAAGGGTTCCGTCCAAAAATGATCAGTGCAAAATTATACTAAAGAAAAAAGATATTCAAAGGTATCCTGGAATTCATGCCCTTTGGATATGTCAATAACAGCAGCCGGCAGATGAATGAAAATTGATTTGCCGGCAGTTTTTTCAGCCGGTTGTAGGATTTTAGTCTACACAGGCATGTGCGTCCAGAAAAAAGAAAACGTTGAGTAGAAAAGGAGTGTTTCATATGAGCCGCAGAAGGCCAAAAGACGGAGAAATATATACACATTTTAAAGGGAAACAGTACAAGGTGCTGCACATTGCAGTCAATACAGAGACTGAAGAAGAACTGGTAATCTATGAAGCACTGTATGACGGCCACGGCATCTATGCCCGCCCGCTGGAAATGTTCTTAAGCCCGGTGGACCGCCGTAAATATCCGGATGTCCTGCAGGAATACCGCTTTGAACTGACCGGTTATGCGGCACCCGCAGAGCCGGCAGAGGAAGAGCAGCCGGTAAAAGAAGAAGTACCCCTGATCATCCGGTTCCTCGATCTGGAATCCAACGAGGAAAAAATCAAGTTCCTCCAGCGCCACAGAGCAGAACTGAACAGACAGTTTCTGAGCGCCGCAGCAGAAAGCCTGGGATATACAGAGACGGGGAAAACTGTGGAAATGCAGTATGAAGGGGTAGTAAACTGCCTGCGTATGAAAATAAAATACGAGACGGGGAGGCTTAGATAAGGCGGGGGGATGGCTGGTATGGGGACGCTTAGATAAGGCGGGGGGATGGCTGGTATGGGGACGCGTCAGTCCTGCTGTGCCGGTGCGGGAGCTGGCCGGGCGCTAACGTTTTCTAAGCGGAAAAACCGGGCAGGAT
>LDAQ01000082.1 GCA_001028025.1 Faecalicatena fissicatena
AGATTAAATATCTTATTTAATCAAGACATCCGAGGTAATGTTAACAACATTAACTAGTTCGAAAAAAACGAACGAAAAAAATACATTTTTATTGAATTTTAGCAATTCAGTAAGAAGTTATACCTATTACCAACGCATATCACGCTAGATATGTGTCGCCCGATCTCCAACCCGTGAGAGAAGGCAAGTTGGTTATGCTAATAAGAGCGTATGGTGGATGCCTTGGCACTAAGAGCCGATGAAAGACGTGATAAGCTGCGATAAGCTTCGGGGAGGGGCAAATACCCATCGATCCGGAGATTTCTGAATGGGGAAACCCACTGGAGCAGACCTCCAGTATCCTTAACCCAATCCATAAGTTAAGGAAGGGAACCCGGTGAACTGAAACATCTAAGTAGCCGGAGGAAAAGAAAACAACATGTGATTCCGGAAGTAGCGGCGAGCGAACCCGGAAGAGCCCAAACCAGAGTGCGTGCACTCTGGGGTTCGGACCGTATAATTGATTCATCAAGAGTAGCAGAATGGTTTTGGGAAAGCCAGCCAGAGACGGTGAAAGCCCGGTAAGCGAAACTTGCGATGACAAGACGGTATCCAGAGTACCACGAGACACGAGAAACCTTGTGGGAATATGCGGGGACCACCCCGTAAGGCTAAATACTACTTAGTGACCGATAGCGCATAGTACTGTGAAGGAAAGGTGAAAAGGACCCCGGGAGGGGAGTGAAAGAGAACCTGAAACCATATGTTTACAAACTGTGGGAGCACTTTATATGTGCAACCGCGTACTTTTTGTAGAACGGTCCGGCGAGTTACGCTGGCTGGCGAGGTTAAGGGCCAAAGGCCCGGAGCCGAAGGGAAACCAAGTCTGAATAGGGCGATCATAGTCAGTCGGAGTAGACCCGAAACCGGGTGATCTATCCATGTCCAGGTTGAAGTTGCCGTAAAAGGCAATGGAGGACCGAACCCACATCCGTTGAAAAGGGTGGGGATGAGGTGTGGATAGGGGAGAAATTCCAATCGAACCCGGAGATAGCTGGTTCTCCTCGAAATAGCTTTAGGGCTAGCCTCATACTCAAGTCTTGCGGAGGTAGAGCACTGAATTTCCTAGGGGGCGTCAAAGCTTACCAAAGAATATCAAACTCCGAATGCCGTGTAGATGATGTATGGGAGTCAGACTGTCCGAGATAAGTTGGATGGTCAAAAGGGAAAGAGCCCAGACCTACAGCTAAGGTCCCAAAATGTGTGTTAAGTGGAAAAGGATGTGGGATTTCGAAGACAACTAGGATGTTGGCTCAGAAGCAGCCATACATTGAAAGAGTGCGTAATAGCTCACTAGTCGAGAGGTCCTGCGCCGAAAATGTCCGGGGCTAAAACACACTACCGAAGCTTAGGAATTGATGAATGTCAATTGGTAGAGGAGCATTCTTAACTGCGACGAAGCTGTACCGTAAGGAGCAGTGGAGTGTTAAGAAGAGAGAATGCCGGAATGAGTAGCGAGAGGAAGGTGAGAATCCTTCCGGCCGAATATCTAAGGTTTCCAGAGTAAAGCTGATCTGCTCTGGGTAAGTCGGGGCCTAAGGCGAGGTCGAAAGACGTAGTCGATGGACAACAGGTTGAAATTCCTGTACTTTTAACTGACAGAACTGTGGGGACGCAGAGAGAAAGCGCAAGCCGGAAGTGGAAAATCCGGTGCAAGCGTGGTAGGAGTATATCAGGCAAATCCGGTATACAATCCGAAGACGTGACGCGGAGCGAACTAAAGTAGCGAAGTGCGTGAGCTAGCTGCCAAGAAAAGCCGCTATTGTTCAGTTAAAACCCGTACCGTAAACCGACACAGGTGGATGAGGAGAGAATCCTAAGGCCGACGGGAGAAGCATTGTTAAGGAACTCGGCAAAATGACCCCGTAACTTCGGGAGAAGGGGTGCCTCGCGAGAGGCCGCAGAGAATTGGCCCAAGCAACTGTTTAGCAAAAACACAGGTCTATGCAAAACCGAAAGGTGAGGTATATGGGCTGACGCCTGCCCGGTGCTGGAAGGTTAAGGGGAGAGGTTAGCGCAAGCGAAGCTTTGAACTTAAGCCCCAGTAAACGGCGGCCGTAACTATAACGGTCCTAAGGTAGCGAAATTCCTTGTCGGGTAAGTTCCGACCCGCACGAAAGGCGTAATGATTTGGGCACTGTCTCAACAATGCACCCGGTGAAATTGAAGTACCAGTGAAGATGCTGGTTACCTGCGCCAGGACGGAAAGACCCCATGGAGCTTTACTCCAGCTTGATACTGGGATTCGGTATTGCATGTACAGGATAGGTGGGAGGCTACGAACTTATGACGCCAGTCGTAAGGGAGCCGCTGTTGGGATACCACCCTTGCAGTATTGGGTTTCTAACCATCAGCCGTGATCCGGCTGGGGGACAATGTCAGGTGGGGAGTTTGACTGGGGCGGTCGCCTCCGAAAGGGTATCGGAGGCGCTCAAAGGTCTTCTCAGAATGGTTGGAAACCATTCGCAGAGTGCAAAGGCATAAGAAGGCTTGACTGCGACACCGACGGGTGGAGCAGGTACGAAAGTAGGACTTAGTGATCCGGTGGTATAAAGTGGGATTGCCATCGCTCAACGGATAAAAGCTACCCTGGGGATAACAGGCTTATCACTCCCAAGAGTTCACATCGACGGAGTGGTTTGGCACCTCGATGTCGGCTCATCGCATCCTGGGGCTGAAGTAGGTCCCAAGGGTTGGGCTGTTCGCCCATTAAAGCGGTACGCGAGCTGGGTTCAGAACGTCGTGAGACAGTTCGGTCCCTATCCGGCGTGGGCGTAGGATATTTGAGAGGAGCTGACCTTAGTACGAGAGGACCGGGTTGGACTGGCCGCTGGTGTATCTGTTGTTCTGCCAAGAGCATAGCAGAGTAGCCAAGCCGGGAAGGGATAAACGCTGAAGGCATCTAAGCGTGAAGCCCCCCTCAAGATGAGATATCCCATAACGTCAAGTTAGTAAGACCCCTTGAAGACGACGAGGTAGATAGGGCAGAGGTGGAAGTGTGGCAACACATGGAGCTGACTGTTACTAATAGGTCGAGGGCATAACCAAACA
>LDAQ01000083.1 GCA_001028025.1 Faecalicatena fissicatena
TACTTTAGAGGGATCATATCAGTTTCTTTTACGGGCTTTTTTATCATAAATGATCTCCTTATCAAGGCTATTTTAATTGCCAGTCACTTTTATCAAACCGGAATAAATCCAGTTCGATCAATATCCGGATTACCAGTAAAATAATGATATGTAATTCCGTGCAAATCTGCAGGTGGTGTTTCATTATCAAATACTATAATCTGACAATCTGTAGAACATTTAGCTAAGTTATTAAAGAAAGAGTTCTTTACACTTTTACTAACTTCTTCATTTTTTTCATTATTCCGCTTATCCTTTTCTTTGTAGGTTGTAAGTGGAGAATCTAAGACCACAAATCCAGGATGTGGAAGACCCTTTTGCTTACAGTATAGCAAAATCGCAATTATAAAAGAAGAATTAATAATAGCTCTTGCCCCTTTACCATAAGAGGCTTTTGTCTTGCTATTGACAATTACATCGTTATCTTTTTTGTTAAAGAAAACCGTATTTTCACAACTAATATCAATAAAGTTCCAATCTTCAAGTAACCCTTGAATAAGATTGCAAAACTCTTCCATAAGTTCGTCTGGCAATTTCTTTATTTCCACTTTATTGGATGTAGCCTTGGTATTGTCGATTCTCTCATTAAGCTCTTGAATACGATTTTGTGTATCATACAGTTTCTTTTTGTTATTTTGAATAGCATTCGCTTTATCTCGAATTTTTTGATACTGCTCATGCTCCATCAACGCTTTTGATATCTGTCCTGTCTGACTTTCCAATTTGCTTTCGATGGATTTAATGTTTTCCTGCTGCTTTTCAACGCTTCTTTCGTAAGCGCAAAATAATCCTACGCTATTGACAAAATATCGCTTGCACCAAAGATAGATGCAAGCGTTTTACTCTATTTTAGTTTTGACAGCTAGCTTTGGCAGCTTCGCTCCAGGGTGTAAGTTGCTCTAGCAACTCATCTGACATGCCTTCGTTTGGCCGTTGTGTCAATAGATACGTTAGATATTTATAGGTGTTCAAATCATTCGCTTTAGCCATTTCAACCATGGTGTATACCATAGCACTGGCGGTTGCTCCTTTGGGACTAGCACTGAATAGCCAGTTTTTCCTACCTACAGTAAATGGTCTGATGGCATTTTCACTAAGATTATTGGAAAAACTGCAGTGACCGTCTTCAAGATAGGTCATAAGTGTGTCTTTCCGATTTTGGGCATAGTTCACCGCTTTATCAAAGCGGGTGCCTTTGACTGGTTTCTGCTGATCCAACCAGTTCCAGAATGCTTCAAGAACAGCTTTTTCTTTCGTGAGGCGGAATTCCTTTCTTTGGTCAGCAGAATGATTTTTGGCTTTTGAGTACCGTTCGCATTCAAAAAGCTTGGAACAGAACTGAACCCCCTGTACTGCTGGTATGCTGTAATCATACTCCTTACCTTTTGGCACAGCATCTATGAAATAACGCCTAGTGTGCGACCAGCATGAGCATCGTTTGATGCCAGGGAGATTGTTATATCCCTGATAACCATCCGTCTCCAGATATCCAGAAAAGCCACCCAGAAAGCTTTCTGCATTGTACTTGGCTCGTGTCTCTGTATAATGGTAGAGCACAATCGGTGGAAGGCCATCCTCTCCACTGCGAAACAGCCACATCCAGGAATCGGTTTCCGGATTACGTTCCGGTTCTTTTAATACTTGGACCCGTGTTTCATCTGCCATAAGATACTGCCTCCCCCGCAGCTGACGATGGAAGTAATCATAAACAGGACTGAAATAGTGTTCCGCACAATAAATAACCCAGTTAGCAAGTGTCCCACGATTTAAGGCAACACCAAGCTGTGACCAATCCTGCTCTTGCCTTTTCAGCGGCATACCATTCTGATATTTCTGGTTCATAACCCAGGCAACTACAGATTCAGATGCATAGCTCCCAGGAATCAGTGCATCCGTAACAGGGGCTTTCACAAAGATCTGTTCATCAGGGTTTTCCTCTGATACAGCGCACTCTGGACATTTGTATGTTTCACGATAAATATTTACAACTTTACCCTTTGCAGGTATGAAACGGAATTCATGACGAACGAATTCTTTGCCTATACATTCTATCTGCGTACCACAGGAGGGACAGTTTCTTTCTTCCTCTGGTAAAGAAATGATTTCATCACAGGATGGTACATTTTTAAAGAGTTCTGCATGAGTACGTTTCGCTTTACGTTTATGGGCTGGAACAGTGATATCATCTGGCAGTTCAAGATTCCAGCTACTGTCAGCTTCCTGTTCAGCTTCGTCGAAAAGATTCAGCTGTCCATCGACTTCCTTACGTTTTTCGCTGGAAGTACCAAAGAGTTTCTTCGTAAGATATTCAATCTGCTGACGAAGATTTTCCTTCTCAAGGCGGTCTGCTTCTAAGGTCTTTTGCAAAGACTTGATCCGCTCTGTCTGTGTGGTAAGGGTTATATTCAGTTGACTGATCGTATCCTTATATTCGAGGATTTTTGAATCTTTTGAATTGCCAGCCATAGGTTTTCTGCTCCTTTTTCTATGCTTTTATTTTACCATAAAAAGCATAGAAAAAGAAGCACAAAATCCAGTATTTACAGGGGGTTCGGTCCTCTTTGGGGATGTGGAAAAGTATCCACTTTTCGATAAAAAGATGTGGACTTTTTCCACAGTTAATCCGTAGGCTTGAATGCTTTTGGCTGTTCAATTTCAAGACCCGACATGAGCCAGTCGAATTGCTGCCAGGTTAGCCGTCTTACCTCCAGCTGGTTTCTTGGCCAGCGGAATCTTCCCTGAACTTCCATCCTCTTATACAGAAGTACAAATCCGTCAGATTCCCAAAGAAGCGCTTTGACTCTATCACAGCGTTTGCCGCAGAAAAGATAAAGTGCGCTCCGTCTCGGATCCATATGCAACTGCTGTTCCACGATTGCGCACAGACCGTCAATAGATTTCCGCATATCCGTTCGTCCGGTTACTATAAAGATTTCATCGGCGGCTGTGATATCACCTAACATTCGAGCTCCTTCATTGCACGGAGTGTCTGAGACAAAAGAAGTGGATCTGTTCCGTTTGGAATAGACAGGATACATCTACCAACTGAAAGTTTCATGGCCGGCATATCCAGTACCGGCACACTGCTGTTAGATGCAGTATCAAGTGCAAGTTCAGATTGACTGCATATATCGGGATTTTTAAAATCAACTTTTACAACTTCCTGTTTTTCAGATGCGTCATAACTACGACCAGTCACGGATGGCAAATCGGCGCATCCTTTTTGGCGAAGTCTTTTTACCCAGTTGTAAAATGTCCCCGGCTTGATATTGTGTTGTACACACCACTGATGATCCGTGAGACCACTTTGGCGACATTCCATAATTAATCGGTATTGTTCCTGTGCAGGTGTTCTGGTACTTTTCATGAGCAATTCCTCCATAACATAATTAGAGTAAAATACTCGCATCTATCATTTCTATCAAAAGAAAATGAAGTGAAATGCTTGCATTCTCTAACAATAATTATGAACTGGATTTTGGGGCAAAACAATCCGTCGAATTATTTTGCGCTTACCTTCTTTCAATCTCTACTAATTCTTTTTCAAAATCATCGATAGTTCCTTGCAAATCAGTTAAATGCACATTAAGTTTTGCCTTTTCTTTATCTATTGCAATAAAATAAATTTCCTTGTTTTCTTCGGGTGATTTCATAGTGGAATAGCATATGGGACATTTAACATCAGCCAGTTGCCCTGTATAATCATGTGCTTGCTCAATAAAACCCAAGCGTTCAATATCTGACTGATAATTTTTCTTGAGTAATTTAAATTTTGATAAGTTATCTGCAATTCTACCTCGATCTCTCATTATTAAATCGAGTTGTGCCAAACTTTTTTTACGGTCTGTTTCAAATTCTTCAACGAGAATACGCTGCTGTTTTATCGAACTCTCAATTTCTTTTATAATTTCAGATACATGCTGTGGTACATAGCCACCTAAAGTGCCCTCGGCCTCTGCAATATCTTTTTGTAAATCACTGAAAATCAAAGTTAATTCTTCAATTGCTCCTTTGATTTGTGCTTTTTTTATCTCTACACCTTCTGATTTAATATATTTTTCATAGTCTAAACCGGATAACACAGTAAAGAAAGATGCAACCTCAAGTGTTGAGTTTTTATCTCGTTTTGTATCTCCCATAAAAATAGGAGAATTTTTTTGAACAATACGAGTCTCATTCATCATCATTAAGTAGACAAATTTTCTGAATGTAAAGGCTCCCGTTTCTCCTTTGGTGCAATTTCGCAGTATGTTTCTATAAGAACATCTGCATAGCGACAATAGCTTGGATGACAAGCTGTTTTTAGCCTTAGAATCACATGACAATGATTCATAACTTGTATTATCTAAATTATCTAAATGTTCTATATCTGAATAAAAGAAATAAATATCATTCTTTTGGCTCTCTTTTAAACTTCTTTTTAAAGTCAGACTCTGACTTGCAGATTTATCAAAAAACTCTAGCAATACCCATTCATAGCCTCTTGCTTCATTGGGTATTTCTGGCGTGTCAGAAGCACCTAAAATATAATTGATACATTCATATGCAAAAGATTTTCCAGTATCAGAGGCACCAGCTACAACATTTAGACCAATATTAAAATCCAAAAAAGCATCTGTTTTGCCAACCCCTTGTAAAAGCAACTTTTTAATTTCAAATCCTACCTTTGTCACCTCAATCACCTCCTACAACTGTGCTATCCTCAAATTCTCCTGCCCATTTTCCAATGTTCCTATCTACATATTTGTATATCTGTTTATCAGTTTGATTTAAAAAGAATTCATTAACGATATTAATATTTTTCTTGAGCTGCTCAACATAACCATTTTCAAAAAGTGATATAAAGTGGTGTGTTAAATGGTTGCTTTGATAATAAATTCCTGTCTTTGTGTATTTTACTCCAACAAGACCTTTGGCAATTATCACTTTCAGACCTTTATTAATCAAATCTCTTTTTATGGCTATTTCTGATGAGTGATTAGGATTATCTGGATGTAGGCTTTCTTGTGTCTTATCTAAGTCTCTTAAATGCAATGAAAAATAATCGTAGTACAGTATTCTTTGAAAACTCATTCTTTTTTGGCAAATGTCCAAGATAAATAAAACTCGTATACCGACTTCCTCTGGTGAGTTAAATATCTGTACTTTTTTGTTCACTTTCAACCCACCTCATTTCTCCATCATTTACTAGATCGTGACACATACCACTCTTTTCTAAAATAGATATATCACTTAGTTCTGAAGTTTTTATTGGTAACAGCTGTGCTCGCTCTATGGTAGAGTCTACTCTATTTAAATCTTGATCATATGTTGCCTCACAAGTATTAATGACTCCGTGATAAACTTGATTCTTTAGGTCATCATATACATCGTCATTAATGAATTCATCTCGGGTGAAACGCTGCAAAGCTCGTGCATTGTGAAAGCTCTCTCTTTGACGCTTAAAATGTCCATGCAACTTTCTAACTGTTTTAAGTGTTTCAATATCTGTAATTTTTTTCTTCTCATGTTGAGAGTATGCCTGCATCAGCTGACACACATATTCCATAGTCACTTCATCTGATTCAAGCTCATCCTGTGGCTTTCGTACACGAGGTCTTTTCCTTAATCCACCACCGAAATGATATTTATACCAACTTGTTTTGGAAAACTGCTCCAACAAAGTTTGAGGGGCGATTTCAGAAACAATACTGAAATCAAAATTTGTTACATACTCTTTTATTGAGTCGTTTAAAGGCAATCCATCTGCTACTATTTTTCTTTTCGGTTTGCAATATTTGTCCCATGTCTCTATTAACTGAGAGTTTATCCTTTTCGGATGTTCTACTAATTCCCTTAAATCCTGACCAATACCATTACTGGCAACAATAAAATATTTTCTTGGCATGTTGTACTTTCCAATCATCGTATAATAACAGAGTTTGCCAAACTCAGACATATACACTGATGGAGATAACGGCTCCTTATAGCGTTTGCATTGAAAAATATCAAATGTTTGCATTGTGTCATCTAAATAAGCCACAATGTCCCTACCTGAATCTTTTGATCCCCCCATTTGTGCCACATTTTTATAATGCTCACCGTTAGCTAAATAACCAGAGGCCCATTGGCAGACAATATCTTCGAATTCTCCAGCTTCAATGGTTCGTAATCGGTCTAGGGGATTAATAGATACATCAAAAATACGGCTAGTATCTTGAGGCGGTTCAACTGGTGGTAAAGGAATAATATTCATTTTACTTGCCTCCCCTCGCCACTATCTTGTTTTTTATACCTCTGCTGCCCCGATGAAGTCTTTTCTATAGGGACAACGCTTATATCATCATTCTTTATATAATTGAGGAATAAAGTGCCCAGAAGGAGTCGGTCACTACGAGAAATTCTGTTCCATTCATAACCCTTAAATAGATCACGAGCAAGAAAAATCTCACCATCATTAAGGTTTTTAAGTTCACTCTTTGCAATATCTAATAATTCATTAACTGACAGCACAATTATACCTCCCAATTAGAACAACGATAACAACAACATTGTTAGTATAATTGTATAACTTTTCCAAGCAATTTTCAACATCAAATCTATGTTTTGTATATAAATTTACATATTATTTAGAAATGTTTTTCTACTGCCAACAATAAAACCCTCGGCACACACCGAAGGCTTTAGTCTTAGCAGTTCCATCATAGGAGCGGGGAATACCCCCACTCCTATTTTACTGCCTATTCATAGTAGTCTACTTCATGCTTCACCACAATCCCAGAGTGGAATTGTATCTCCAGTTTCATGCCCTTATGCACTCTGATGGAGGATATGAGCCGTTTTACAAGGTCTTGGTCGAACTCTCGCACCTGTGGGTTTACCGTGGTGATTGCCTTATCCAGCTGATCTACACGCTCTTTATAGCTTTCCGCCTGTTTCTGCGCCTGCACCATTTGGATTCTCGCTGTTTTCAGCTCATTGATCTGCTCGGATAGTTGCTTATACTCTGTATCAAAATCCTCGCTTACAGCTCCTTGCTTTGCGTTATTTTCTATGAGTATCAGCATTTGCTGCTGCAGCTTTTCTATCTGCTCATCATATTCCGTTGTAACGCCTTGGGTACTGTAGCTGCCGATGACTCTGATGACATTTTCTCGGAAGGTGCCTATAAATTCACCTGTATTTTCCACCACACTGTTTATGGCTGTCATAATGGCATCGTGGAGCTGTTCCTCTTTCAAGGTGGGCGAATTCTGACACCTTGATTTTTTGCCTTGTTTAAGCCTATCCTCGCATCGCCACACTGCCGATTTTTCACCGTATTTGCTCCATATCTGTCTGCGATAGGCATGTCCACATTCAGCACAGACCATGAGGTCGGTCAGTATGTATTTGGAGCTGTATTTGCTTTTTTCTTTTTCCTCTTTGCTTTTCTTTCGGGTTACCGCCGCTTTATTCAGGGATGCTCTACGGAGCTTTTCCTCCTGCACCTGATGGAACAGTTCCTTTGGTATGATAGCTTCATGATTATCTTCGATATAGTACTGCCTGACATAGCCATCATTTTTGACCTTCTTCTTGGTGAGAAAATCTACGGTATAGGTTTTCTGCATACAGGCATCCCCACACAGCTTCTCGTTTGAGAGCATTTTGTCTATGGTGCCGGGGTGCCAGTGGTCAAGACCTGTTACCGTTTTAATGCCATCTCGCTGGAGTCCTCGGGCGATGTTGATGATGCTGCTGCCCTCAAGATATTCTCGAAAAATCCGCTTGACGGTGACTGCTTCTTCCGGCACTATCACAAGGTTTCCGTCCTCGTCTTTGGTGTAGCCTAAAAATTTCTTGTGGTTGACAGATATCTGACCATTTTCAAATCTTCTTGTTAATCCCCATCTGGTATTCTCGCTAATGTTACGGCTTTCCTCCTGTGCTTGGCTGCTTAGAATGGTGATGAGCAGCTCGCCACCGCTTTCCATTGTATTCACGCCCTCTTTTTCGAAGATGACGGGAATGCTTTTTTCTTTTAGCTTTCGGATATTCTGTAAGGCGTCTACAGTGTTCCTTGCGAATCTGCTGACCGATTTGGTAAGCACTAAGTCTATTTTTCCTGCAAGGCAGGCATCTATCATGGCATTGAAGTCATCTCGCTTATTGGTCTGCGTGGCACTTTTTCCGTCGTCAGCGAATATACCGGCGCACTTCCAGTTGGGGTTGCTGTTTATTTTATTGGTATAGTAATCTACCTGAGCTTCATAGCTGCCCTCCTGCTGCTCCAGCAAGGTGCTTACTCGGCAGTAGGCAGCTACACGCAATGTTTTCTGCTCTACTCGAAGCTGTTTATCATATTTCATTTGCGGCGGTATAATCGCCACATTCTTTTTCTGTACTGCCATTAGGCTCATCCTTTCGTTTGTATTCTAAAATTTCGCTGAATTTCAGTTCATTGATAAATTCTGTTTCTATTTTTCCATCTTTGTAGATGGTGATTTTCTTGATAATCTGCACCATCAGTTCTTCATTAAAATCTGCCAGTTCATGGATTTCCTCTATGCTCTCCCTAATCCTTTGGGTAGCATATTGGTAATCATCAATTTTCGAAGCTTTGTAGGTAAGCTCTGCTCGTTTGAAGATAAGCGATGCAAGGTCTGGCGAGGAAAACTGCTCTTGTTCCTCCAATTCTGCAATTTGCATCTCTACCGCTCTTAGCTCCATATCCTTTTTCAGAGGCTCTTTACGATAAGGCTTATCCAGTATCTTTCTTTTTTGTAGCAGTTTATTGATTGCTGATGTAACAACAGCCTTTATTTCATCTTCAGTATAAAAAAGATTTCTGCATACAACTCTGTTATTATAAATATACTTTTTGCATTTCCAGCGTACCTTTTCCTGCGGCTTACCGCAGTGTTCCACATACTTACGGTACGGCTCTCCACACTCTCCGCAAAATATCCTGTCTGTAAAAGCATGGTGATTATTCATACTGTTGAGCTGTGCCGTTCTCCCTAACTTTGCTATTTTTTGCTGTCGTTTTTCCTGTGCCTGAAGGAACAGTTCCTTGGTGATAAGTGGGGGATAGAGGTCATCACCCATGTACTTGATGTTTTGCAGGATTTTCCCCACTGCACCATGCGTCCAGTTGGTTTTATTGTTGGCATTGGGTGCATTATTTTCTTTCAGCTCTTTTGAGATAGCCAGTATGGATTTTCCATTCACATATTCGCTGTAGATTTTCTTTACAGTAGCTGATTTTTCCTGTTCAATCTGAATTTTTCCATCGATCATTTTATATCCAATCGGTAAGTGTGTTTGCATTTTGGTTCACCCCTTTGTAATGGTTTCTGTCAGTTCAAGACTATTAATCAGTCGGAAGGTGATATCTCCGTTATTTCCAATTAGCACCTTATCTACGGTATGGATAAATAATTCCTCTTGATATTCCTCCATAATGACAGGGTTATATTTAATAATTTGCAGCAGCCTGTTTGTACCGTCAATTTCTTTTTCATACCCATTATCATCAAGCAGGGTATTTCTTCGTTTCTTGTATTCTTCAATTTGTACATTCAAGGTGTTTTGCTGTTCCATAAAAATAGCAGAGTCGATATATCCCTTTTGCACAACTCTGCTTAGGATACGACTCTGCTCTGTTAATTCCGTTATTTTATTATTTAACTCTAATATCTGCACTTCCTGCTCTGGGCTGGTTCTGAGACTCTTTAGCGATTCCAAGAGGGGATAGAGTATTTCACTGTAATTGCTGACCAGCTTATTCCACATGGTGAGATAGGCGTTCTTGATCATGTCCTCTCTCACTGCTTTCATTTTACACTTTTTGATGTTCTCTATGTGAGTAATGCAGCACCATTGTATTTTCTCGTATGGTTTTCCAATATAAATTTTTTGCCTGCGGAATACTCCGCCGCATTCTTTACAGATGATTTTACTGCTGAATTCATAGCGGTTTTGGTATTTGCCACTGTCATCAACACCCATCTGTATTCTGCGGTAGGCATAGATTTCTCTCACTCTTTCTGCCTGCTGTTGTGTGATAATAGCCGGGTGATTTTCTTTGATAGAATACATTGGCAGTTCGCCATTATTTCGCTTTTTGGTAAAAGGGAGCACCTCTGTCGTATAAGTTTTCTGCATAAGCAGCTCACCCTCATAGATGGGATTTTGCAAAATCTCCTTTACCACGCTGTCATTCCATTTTTCTGCATTGCGGATGGTTGGAATGCTATCATAGTTTAATTCTTTTGCAATGGTGTAACTACCTTTTCCTGCGAGATATTCATTGAAAATCCTGCGGATGATTTCTGCTTCATCCTCTTTTATGATAAGCTCGCCATCTTCATCCTTGGTATATCCGTATGCAACGCAACCGATATTGAAGCTGCCATCTTGAAATCGTTTTTGGATGCCCCAGCGATTATTAGTAGAAATGCTCTCCGATTCTCCCTGTGCGATGGAGCTTAAAATGGTCAGCATTTGCTCGCTCTGCTCGGACATGGTATTGATATTTTCCTTTTCAAAAAATACCGATATTCCAAGTGCTTTCAGCTTTCGGATGGTTTCTATGCTGTCTACCGTATTTCTGGCAAACCTTGTGACGGATTTGGTGATAATCATATCAATATTACCTTTTTCGCATTCCTTCATCATCCGTAAAAATTCGTCACGATTTTTTACCTTAGTTGCGGTTTTCGCTTCGTCAGCAAAAATTCCGACATACTCCCAATCCTCTCGACTTTGAATATACTGCTGATAATATTCTGTCTGTGCCACATAGGATATATGCTGCTTTGCAGAATCTGTGCTGACACGGCAGTAGGCACATACCTTTTTCTTTGGACGCAACTCTCCAAGAACCTTTTGCCTGATTGGCTCAATGGTTTTCACTTTTTTCGCCATCTGATTTCCTCCTTTCCCAGAGGATAGCCCTCTGTTAGTAACACACAATACCACAAGCTTTTCTATATAGCTAGTGTTTTTACACATATACTTTACTAAGTGCCGGAGAGAAGGATTGGCGATTTAGTGCATCAATTTGTGCATATTCAACATCAGATACAATCCCTCTGCGTTTCAGGATTTTAAGCAATTTTAGCGACATCTTATATTCTACTTCTTTTTCTGACTGCACCATATCCATTCGGTGTTCCTCGGCAATATCTGCACCTATTTTCATAATATCTAAACTCATAATAACCCCTCCAATCCAATATACTTTATTTTCTTAATATCACAAAAATAGGGACTGCTCCTTGCGGTTGCCCTGCACCCATAATGCTGTAAAGGGAAATGGTTTGGAGCAATCCCCATTGCTTCTAACATTAAGATTTTTCTTCTGCACTTAATTTGACACTACTACCCAAGTGCTAATGGCGATTTCATAAACCGAAAGTGGCTGGCTTTCGTCATAGGACTTTCACCTCCGCTGGGATCTCCACCGGCTGCCCCCATTGCTTGAGTCTGTGGCTGGGCAGAAGTATCATTGTAGGCTGATGAGGTTTTGGCAAACAATCCGCCGTGAATTGTTTTAAGGTCAGGAGGGTACCGCTATGCACCTTTGGGATTTGCAAATTCCTGTTGGCCGCTTTGATAGGGAAGAAAGAAGTCTGAACGAACGCTTGTCCAATGTGTGTGATTTCGCATTTCATCTTTTCCCCTACAGGTGGTCTTGGCGCTCTCGCCTATATCGCTTGTCCGTTTCCGGCTCATCAGCTAACGTATTTATAAAATCGGATATGAAATTTTCAAGGAACCAGTCTGCTTTCCCAAAAGAAAACAGGTGAAGAGAAAATATCCCTTCACCTGTTTCCACACTTCTAAGCGATTTTTTAAGTGTGGCTTTTAATTTTTTTCAATAAAATTTTTCAAATTGGCTTTTGCACTATCTACGCTGTATTTAACTGCCCTTGCGGAACACCCTTCGATCTTGGCGATTTGCTCGTAAGTAAAGTTCTCAAAGTAGTATAAAATCAACCTTCTTCTCTGAACCTTTGGCAACACATTGATGCCTTTCCACAGCATTTCATTCTGTAACCGTTCCAGAGCAATTTCCTCCAAGGATTTTGGTCTATTGATTACTCTCTCGTACAAAGTCTGCTCAGTTACTTCCGAATGCTCCAAGTTTCGCTCATCGGATCGTCTGAGATTGCGTTCCTTACGGACAAATTTCTGAAACAACCAATCTGCCACCGTTGGTGCAATCTCAATTTCCACCGTCTGATTTTCCGCATTCTGAAAAGATGCATAGTAATGCTTTTGATCCAGCATTATCTCTATACGTAGTTTATATGGATTTGTGTTGTCAAACATAATTTTCCTCCGTTTTCTGAATTTTGATTTTTTTGTCAAAATGTCAGAAGCGGAGGAGAACGACAACGATATATGTCGCTCTGTGTAGTTACTATATATATGCAAAAAAGCGTCACAACTTCGCTGATAGAAGTTATGACGCTTTTTATATCTCTATGAAATTGTTCTGTTTCTATTCTTGGGGGACAATTTGGACAGGGCATGGAAACACCTCCTTAGAGGAGCTATTCCTGCCCTTGGCACTCATCCGAAGATGGCTGTCATAATCCCTCATTTTATTGAGAAATTGCACCGTATAAAAAAGCAGTGCCAGCGGCTTGATTTTCAAGCACCGGCACTGCTTTTTGTGATTTTTATTATTGTTACTCCATAAATAAGGAGCCTTTCAAATATAATAACAACCTTACTACCATGGAAACTTTACCTTAAACGATTTCCACACTTTCCGCAGAAGTGTGCGCTGGGTGCAACTGGTTCACCGCATTGAGAGCAAAATTTCATCTGCGGAACATCTTGATATGTCAGCGGCAAATCCTCCTTCGGCTTATTATCGGATAGAAACAGCCAGTCAATGTCCTCACCATCGTTGCATAAGCCGATGGCTCCGGTGGGCGATACCACATAAAAGCTGTCCTCATCGATGGGGTTTTCACTATCGCTTGTTTCAGCAAGCGTCAACAAGCCGTTTACATCGTATCTGTCATTGGAAGTGGCAAAGCTCCAGCTTATACAGCGTGTTGCCGAAAACTCCGCAGCCTCCAGTAGCGTGTTAAATCTCTCCATTATAAAATCCTCCTCATTTGAATAACAGGTTATTGCACCGCTTGCAACGGTCATTTTGTATGGGGTTCATCATAGAGCAGACGTTGCAATAGATAATGCTGTCTTTGGATTTATCGTATTTCTCGTATGTACCGAATTTGGGATGAAACCGCACCCTGTCGCCAACTGAGAGATAGTCGTACATATGCCGTCCGCTGTCCTTTTCCACGATGGTTTTTTTCTTGCCCGCATCGGTGTTAATGATCGTGGTATATTCCGTATAGGTTCTGTAGTTATCATCCTCGCCACCCCTATGCTCGCTTTTCTCCTTGCTGTACTGATTGACGACCACACCCTCCCACATTGGTTGCTTCGTTCTTCTCAACGCCAGCAGATTAACGACCAGCATGACAAGGGCGATACCTATGCCAATGATGAGGGATTCGCCAAAGGGGAAATCTGCCATCAGCAGACCGGCGATGGGAAAGCCAATGAGCGGCACAAAAGCCAATATCCACATACAGCCAATGGAGGATTTCTTGTTTTTCTGCGCAGCGGCCAGTATCTCAGGGCAGTTATACCTGTCAGAAAAGCCGACCAGCCCTGTACCACCCTGTGATCGTGCGGGAGCTGCCGCACGGCTCGGCTCCATCGGCTGTAGCACCGCCGCCCCACAGCCGATGCAAAATTCGGCTCCCTCCGGCAACTTTGCGCCGCAAGCCTTACACACACCGGGGGCGTTTGTTTGTATTTTTGTGCCGCAGCTTGAACAGAAAGCCATACCCTCCGTAATCTTGTTTCCACAGTTGGGACAAAACATATCCGTATCACTCCTTTGCTCGATAATTTGAGATGCAGCGGGCTTCCTCGCCGCTGGTTTCTTCTTTTTCCCCCGTCTGGCTGTGCGTATGACAAGCAGCAGCAAAAGCAGAGAACCGATAGGAGCGAGGATGTGGTAAATAATTGCCACTTCGCCCATCTCATCAAATTCGCACAGCATGGCAGGCTTGTTGACATAGGGGAAAACATCAAGGTAACAGATGCGCTCGGAGCGCGTTTCGCCCTCGTCCAAGGATGGCCACGCCTCGTCGCTGCTATATATCACATAACCCCGGTATTCCTTGCCGTTTGCCATGAACCAATAGCCCTTTGATATGGTGCGTGAGCGGTTCTCCTGCGCCGTCATATCATCACGGCGGCTGTCATAGCTGTCCACCGTACCCGTGACGGAATCGCCCCATATCGCCAGAGCCAGCGTGGAGAGGCTTAAATACATGGCAAACAACAGCACGGCGCAGATAAGGATGAGAATGGGCAGGGGGATGTTTTTGCTTGTTTTCTTCTTTGCCATCGGGG
This sequence comes from Faecalicatena fissicatena, assembly GCA_001028025.1. Classification (GTDB taxonomy): domain Bacteria; phylum Bacillota; class Clostridia; order Lachnospirales; family Lachnospiraceae; genus Faecalicatena; species Faecalicatena fissicatena_A. The sequence continues at coordinate 14,458 of LDAQ01000083.1, forward strand.
CGCTCCTTTCATTGTTGTTCAGAGTCGCGCTTTTCATGCCAGCCCGCGCCAAACAGGTACAGGATGGTAAGCAGGAAAAGCGGCGGCAATGTGAGTGCGGCATAAGCGAGAAGTGGGACGACCAGTATAACCCCCGCCGCCAGTTGGATATAGGCAAGTATCCGGCACCAGCGATGTCGATGGGGTCTGCCCGCAAAGGCCAGCCCAGCAATAGCCGTTATCATGGAAAAGATGTACACGATTCCGGCAGCGAAGCAGCCCAATCCGGCATAGGTGTAATCCAGTGCCGCATTGTTTATGAGATTCCAGCACCACAGCAGCATGGGCAGGGCGGTAGTCAGCATCAGTATGGATGAAATCCGCAAAAGAATCTGTTTCGGTTTGCTGTTCATACATTTTTCCTTGCCCCAATATCAATCATATCCTTGCCCGTCATACATCTCCACGCCCATTTCTGTGGCAAATGAACGTGCCTCTGCGAGAAACCTCTGCCCCGAAGGAGATTCCAAACGTTTTGACTGTTGGTCGCTGGCATCAAAGGAATGAAGTACATATTCAATGGTTTCTCCAGTATCGTTCACCTGCCATTTACCGGGAGTGAGAGATGTTACTGCAAGATACCTTGTATAAACATACGACGTTTTCCCGGTTTTTGCTTCCTCCACCCCCCATTGGCCCGGAAGAAACTCAGGAGAAGAGCTGTGTCCGCTTATATTCGTCCAATCTGAGTTAGGCTTGAGTTCCGTATAATAGAGGCCATCACTCATTGTAAGCAATCCAGTGGAAGAATCATAACTGTATTCTCGATAGCTATCCTGCTCTACTTCCGCATCTATCCCCCTAATCAGATGATCTGTAAGTCGATCAGCCTGCATATCACGCTTGACGGCCATAATTTCATATCCGTAGCCGTCATAGTAGAGGTAACGAGGGTCAAAGTCATATCTTTCAACCAAATAGTATTCAAAGTCATTCTTCATCTGTCCCAACGGTATCACAGTAATCTTTTCTGTTACCTTGAAGATCTGTGTCAGTATCGGGTCGTCCTCAAACATGTCGTCGCCCTTGTTCCATAGGCAAAGCTGGGTGGGGATGCCCGCCTGCATATACCCCAAGATGGTGGCGTCTATGACTGCCCGCCCGTCCTTGTCCAGAACCGCCGTCCAGTTTTCGTCCACAAAGGCGTCGGGGCGGCAGATGCCAATGGTACAGCCAGCGTATTTGCTCTTTTCACCTTCAGGGATTTCCTCAACGATTTCAAACTCCAGCGGCGCATTGAGAGCCTGCCGCAGCTCCGTGGCGTTTGCTCTGTAAGCCTTGCGGGACTCGAATTGGAGATGCCGCATCACATCCGAAAGCACAGGCTGGAGTCTTTCGCCTAAGCGCGCCATATACTGTTCGATGCAATATTCCCTTGCGGCGTCCGTGACCTGTAACGCATCCGTGGTGTAGGTGTGCAGACCTGCCATATTGGTTGCCACACGCTGTTCCTCCAGCGTGTCATGAAAATAACGGGAGGCGTAATTCTCCATGATGCCACGCAGAGCAGCGTTGAACTTCTCCGGGTTGTCGCCACGGTTTTTGTACAGCCCCATAATACGGGCATACCATTGGTCTGCCGTCCACGGGTAAAGCTCCTCGTTGTACGCAATAACCGCTTGAAAAATCGCATCCTTATAGGTCTGGTCGGCAGCGACCATGAACTTGTTCAGCGAGTAGTCAAGGGCAATCACACCCAGCATGGAGAGCTGTACCATGCCGGTGGTGACTTTTTTATAGTCCAGCACCGCCACGCCCACATTGTAGGACAGCTTATACGCCTCCGCCGCCACCGTTTCGGCGGACTCGTTGCCTTTGTATGCGTCGATCATCGTGTCGCCCAGCGATAACGCGGAAAGGCCCAACAGCATATAACCGCTTTTTTCCCAAACGCTTGCCATTTGTTTGTCGCCTACGCCCTGTTCCGCCAGTTCAAACACATCGGCCGTCCAGCCCAAGACATCATGAAGCAGCCCCGCTTCAGCGTCACCAAGACTTGGAATGTTCAAGAGCTGTCCGTAGAACTCGCAGAGCAGACTGTCGCCCACCTCACCGTGCTGCCCGGCCTGTTCGTACTCCCGCAGGATTGCCATGGCGGTTTCATCGTCCAGGCGTTTGCTGCTGAATTTGGACAGCAAAGCGTAGGGCGAACCTGCGTCCCGCAGGGTGACTGTGCAGTATTCCGAAAGATGGTCGGTGGTGATGGTAACGGTGTTGTCGGTGGTGTTTACGGTGTAGTCCACAAGCTCCCAAACGCCTGTTTCGGGGTTGTAATACTCTGCCAGCACGGAGCCTTCCTCATCGGCGGAGTCGGCGTTGCTTTCGTCATAGGGCAGGGTGATGGTCAACAGACCATCAAACTCAGTGCGTTCACCAGCAGAGATGTCATAAGCCGTGCGTGTGCCGCCCTCAATGCTGTCGCTGTCGGCTGACAGCTCTTTTATCGACACCTTTTCTCCGTCCATCGCGTTATATGGGCCGAATTCTACCGTCACGCCGCTGTCGGTTGAAACTGCGGTTTGCCCCTCTTGCAAGGTAAAGCTGTCGCTTTTCTGTACGGAAGGGCGCTTAACCCCGCCGCCTACCATAAATCCCGGCCAGCCGTAGAGTGCCACCGCCGCGATCTGTATTACGAGCAGGACGGACAACACAATGCACAGCGTATTCCGCCCGCCGTTTCTTTTTGGAACTGCGGAGCTTCTCCGTTTTGGTGTCGCAACGGGCGGAGTATATTCTTGAGGCTGCACCTCGGTTTTAGTCTGCGGCTGCGATTGCGACGCAGGCTTGGATTGTACCACGGGAGCAAGCTTCGCGGGCGCGTCAAGCACCGCCGCGCCGCATTTGGCGCAGAAGCGAGCGCCGGTATGCAGTTCCTTGCCGCAATTAACACAGTATTTTCCCATCTCTGCACCTCCTTATGGCCGTACCAGCGCCACAAGCGCCGGTGTCCCGTCAGGCGTATCCATCGTGCCGACGGCGTACTGTTTTCCGCTTTGTTCGTAGAACTGCGTCAGGCGTATTGTTCCCGCGCCGGACGCCCACAGACCGCCGTTTTCCCACTTGCCGCCGAATACGCCGTCCTCCATATCCGTTTCATCGAAGCTCTCGCCCTCATTGGCCCAAAAAATCTGATACCAGTCGAGGGTAAGACTCAGGCTTTCCGCCGTACCCGCAAGGACGATGTTGAGAAACTCCATAGCGCCCGCGTCATATTCGTTATCGGGGTCATAGATAATGAGCGCTTTCCAGCCCCCGGTCAGCGAGCCGATGCTGTCAATGATATTTGCGTCGGAGGGAACTCCGTCGTAAGCCACGTCCTCCGTGTACCAGAGAAAGTCCTCCAAATCGGGGCGTTCCTCCGTGGATAAGCTCGTGCCTGTTTCCTCCGGCGATGGAACACCTCCGCTTTCTGCGGACGCGGGCGGTGCTTCATCCTCCGACGACGGTGTGGCGGGCGAAGTTTGCTCCGCCCTCGGCACAAAAGATTCCTTTTCTGCTTCTGCCCGCAGATTGGGCGGTATAGTAAGAACACCTATCACAAGCATCAGCAGATTTGCCACAATCAGTATTGCGGGCAAGATTTTCTTTTCTCTACCCATAGATGATATATTGCCTCTCATGAATACACCTCCAGTCTGTCTGCTCCAATTACTGTGTTCCATTTTACCGCTGGCAGGTCATGGAGCCCCACTCCTTATCGTTGTGGTCGCGCATGGAAGCGCTGAACGACATTCCGTCTGCGGAAAATACAAATTTTGCGCCCGCAATATTTGCCTCGCCTGTGGACCAGCGAACGAAATAGCTGTTGTTGATATAGGTGCTGCCGGTTTCATCATTCGAGCAGACAATTTTATAGTAAGAGCCGTCACCAAAATCCTTTTCAAAGGTGACCACGGTAGTCACATCAATTTCTTTTCCTGTTTCCGTAACGTACATTACACCTGTATAGGTTCCAGAATAGTCCACCTTTTCTGCCGCTGCTTTTATGGTAAAGGTTTTTTCGGTATTTTTGAAGGGCTTTAATTTCGTGCTGGCAGCTGCCTTGCCTTCCTCCCAATCGTCTTTGGTTTTAAAAAACTCCAGTTTCATGGGGAAGCCTGCTGTTTCGTGAGCAAGCAATGTGAATTTTATCTGTCCGCTCGCCTTATCGTCTAATTTGATTGTCCACGCCTCTGCGGTGGTTTTGTCGGACAGGGGCGCCAGCTTGACATAGCAGTTTGCCCATTTTGGCTCCTTACCCTCGACCTCCTCCTCAGCGATTGTAATGGTATAGACGGTGTTCAGACGATTCATGAGGGACTTATAGTTTTCTTCCCGCTGTGTAAGCACATCAAAGTACATCTCACGGCTCAGCGAGCGGAACACAACATGAAGGTAGTCATAGAGCTCTGCCTTATAGTTGCTTGATATTTTTTCTCGATCTGCCTTGGACGGCCACGGGTATTTGGACATCTTGGCATTTTTATCATAAGCATCTACCCACGATTCCCAATCGCTTGCGGCGACCTCCCAGTACTTGTTTACATAGCTGTCAATTTCGGCTTTCATTTTATCAAGAGCTGCCTGCGGATCGGATTTGTTATCCGTGTATATTTTTTCAAAGATATCATGCCAATCCTTAATTTTGCGAATATTTTCAGCCCTTTTGTAATAGGCGTCATACATATTCTTTGTGCTTTCATACTTTGTGGCGATGGCAAAGGTCATCACATCGGTCAGCGCAATGTCGATTACACCAACGCCCACATATGCCACCTGAAAGGACTTGAGCAGATAGTCTCCGGAGCCCGCCAAATTCAAGCAGAGATTGAGCATGGTTTTCATTCCGCTGACAGAAGTTTCCTTGCTGGTCAGGCCGTTGTAGTATGCGTCGAATGCGAACTGCGCGCAGGAGGTTGTTACGCCTAAAACCGTCAACGCGTCACCAAATGAATCGGTGATCAGCTCGTTATAGGCACCGCCAAGGGATATGAGCGTGGGGACATTTGTTGCGGCGAACATGGGCAGCGAGTTGTTTGCATTGAGAAATTCCGCCACAACATCCTCCTGCCACGATGCGCCCTGCTCGGCGTATTTTTTCAGCAGTCGATCTGCTTTTGCCGTTGTCATATAAGCGGCATAGGCCTTGAGATCAGAAATATATTCACTGCGCTTTCCTTCGTCTTTAATCGTAAACACACTGTAGGTGGAGAGGTGGTCGGTGAGGATATGCACCTTGTTGGTTTCTGTGTCCACGGTATAAAGGACATCCTCCCATTGCTTTGTTTCTTCGTTTAGATACTTGCCGCAGACCGACAGAATTTCCTCGTCGGCACTAAGCCCCCAGTCGTCATAGGGTATCGTAAGCTCTACAACTCCCTCGGGTTGACCAGAGGAAAGCTTGAAATCGTAGGCATAGATGTCAACATCGCTGTCTATTGATGCGGGCGATACCTTTTGTATGGTGAGTTCCTCGCCAGCCTCCAGCAGACAGCCAAAGTCTATCGCCGCACCGTCCTCTGAGGCCAATGCCGTCTGTCCGTCCTCCACCGTAAAGGTTTCGGATTTCTGTGTGCCGGGAGTCTTAGCCTGATTACCAGAGCCGCAGCCGGAAAGCCCCGCCATTAAGGACAGCAGCATGACGGCTGCAAGCAGAATAGATAATATTTTTCGTTTCATTACGCAAAGCTCCTTTCTGTCGGCTTATTCAATCGCAAATCTGAACCGCAAATCCGGCGCGACGTTGACAAATCCGGTGTAATAATGCATGGTAACCTCGCTTTTATCGGTCTGCTTCTGATAGACCATCCAGCCGCTCACGGATTCGCTGGGGGCAAGCTCTATCTCGTCCTCCATATACCGCTGGTTCCTGTCGGCCACATCTGGCAGCACCTGTGAATTTTCCTCCGAGGTCATGTCGCTGTCATCCCCGGTTGGGCCTTCCTCATAAACAATATAGAGATCCTTCTTGTCGGGGGATTCAACCGGTTCGTTGGATGCGTTTGTAAACGTAAACCAGACCTTCACATATTCAAAACCGTCCTTCGGTCTTGAAATCATACCTGTATAATCGAAAGGCTCCGCCCCGTCAATAGTGATGGAAAGTCCGTTTGCCTCGGCCGCCTCGCCGATACCGTAATACTTGGCTTCTTCTGTTTCGGTATTATCGGATGTACTGTTGACCGGTTGTGAAGATGATGAGCTTTCGGGCGAAGCCTTGCCGCCGCCCCCGCCGCAAGCGGCGAGGGTAAGCATAAGTACCAATGATAAAAATATAATTAACGCTTTTTTCATGAGAGAATCCTCCTAAAATTCTTGTTATAGCAAGCCAACTTCCAGTCAGTCGATCTTGTATCCTTCGTACCGGGGTCCATCTTTTGTTTCGTCTTTAAATAACATAGTCGTTTCACCTTTTACCTTTGTATTCCCATCCTCAAGGATAAAAGTATATTTTGAATCTATTGTGATTTCACTGTCTTCATGGGGAATCTTTTGAACATATGAAGCTATTCCCGAAGCCTGATCATAGGATAATTCAAAAGGTTCTTCACCTTTAGCATCGCTGGATGCCACCAATTTATTTTCGTTCTTTGTGAACACGACAGTGTGCTGCTGTTCTTTGCCGTCATAATAGGTGTTCATAGAATAAGTCCCGGCGGCATCGTCAAGGGAAAGCCCGGCCTTTCCCTTTTCCTCTTCGCCGGAAGGGGCATTGCTTGCTTCAGTCGGAGCAGAACTTTGTTCTTGCGATCCTCCTTCTCTTTTCTCACCGCAGGCGGCGAGAGTGAAAATCATTATAAACACCAGAAATAAAACCATAAGCTTTTTCATGATACTACCTCCATCATTTGTTCTCTCCGTTCAGGTTATCCCCAACGGTTCCTGTGACGTTTTTTTCAAAGCCGACTTCGCCAAGCTTCCCAGCGGTTTCTGCCACCTTCTTTATCGTGCTGTCTTTGCCAAGCATCTCGCCGTAGGTACCGCCGACGGCATCGCCGTAGGCATCACCGATTGCGCCACTGGCTGCGTTAAAGGTTCCCTTCACTGTGCCCTTTACCAATGCGTCGGTCAAATCCCCGCCGTCGTTGACAGCCTCCGCAACCTCGCCTGCAACCGTACCGCCAAAGGCTGTAGCCGCCTTGCCGATACCCGCATCCATAACGGTGGTTGCGGCTTCGGTGCCGCCCTTAATGACACCCTCTGTAAAGGAGCCCCAGCTTGCGCCCTTTTCCGCCATGGTTGAAACGGTGTTTTTGATTCCCTTATAGGTGGCGGACACAGTCTTTCCGCCTGGAACTACCGCTTCGCCTGCCGCCATCGTGTAATCGGCAATATCCACGGTAGCTTCAAGAATATCGACAGCTGTGTCTCGCCGCTGGGCGTAATCGTTCATCTTCTGACGATAATCCTCGTCTCTTTCCATGCGTCGTTTAAGCTCATCTATAACCTGCTTTTCGCTGGCGCCGCTCATGCCAAGGTCGGTGGCAACGCGCTCAACCTTCTCCTTGCGGCTTCGCTCCTGCCGCTCACGCTGCAAGTCCTTCTCAAGCTGACTGCTCTCATCACTGCGCTCTTGGTTGCGCTGGCGATCTTCGCGGACGTTTTGCTCAAACTGCGCTTCATCCTGCCCGATGGTCTTTGCATTATCCGCGCGGTGCTCGATCTGCTCGGAAAGCTCCTCGGGGGTATAGGTTGCCCCGCTGATGGGGTCGGTATAGGTGCCGTCGCCGTTGTGTACAAAGGTGCGCTTTTTCCCGTTGACAGGATCGGTAGCTTCAATATCTCCGTCGCTGTCATAGCGCATCCAGCGGTTGGAGGGCGTGCTCGTGGGTGCGGGAGGGGGCGCAGTGGGAGAAGTAGGTGTGCCGCCGGCTCCTACTGGAACAGTGGGCAAAAAGCCGCCCGCATTGCCGAACAGGATGGAGATGAGAATTGCAAGAAGGCTGATGGTAATGGTAGACAGCGGGTCGGTGTGGTCGGCGTCTTTTGCGTCACTGTTGCCTAAAAATGATTTTTGTGTCTGCTTTGAGCCCTTTGTGGTGATAAGTCCATCTTGGTTGCTAACCGTATCCGGCAGGTCAAACACATAATAATCATAATCTTCAACGGCTCCCTTAGACATAGTTCCATGATAATTAGGTGCATTCAATACATAGCTCCAGTAAACATGTAGTTCTAAGGTGTTCGCCCATTCCTGCCATATTAAATGCCCGGTGCCTTTTAACTGTACGTATTCATCTATCAACACACCGTTTTCGTCGGTTTCATATGTATAATGAATTTTCATTTCTATCGGCACGGTCTCACCATCAGGGTCAATGATGCCGCTGACCTCAAATGGTTCTATTACGGAAGTCACCGTATAACTGTGGTTGGTTTCCTTGTCACCCGGAGTCCTTGGCGGATAGATAAGTTCCTCTCGGAAAACATTTGTGTATCCTTCAAAGGACATCCTCGCATACTGCTTATTATCCTTGTCGGTCGTGATATAAATTGAAATCTGATTGTCCTCTGCACCCTTTCCCGCCTGCATCGCGTTTGAAATACCATTCACAACCTCATATCCATTACGGTCGTAGCACAGGCGTGCGACGATTGTTTGCTCTCCGCTGCCCTTATTGGGAATACTATCGCTGCCACAGCCTGCAAAACAGAAAGACAACATAAGAGCTAATACAGCCAAGCCAAATGAAAACTGTCTCATTCTTTTCATACCTTTGCTGCCTCCTTCTTATTCTTTAACACAATGCCGAATATCAAAGCGGCAATCAACAGCAGCACACCGAGCCCGCCGCACCACCGTAATCTGATTGCCGAAAGCGCCACCGCCAGCGCAAAGCCCAGCGTCATGCCGCTGATACACCGTGTGACCCCGATATAGGACGGCGTTTTGCCCTTGGAAAGACTGTTTGCAGCCGAAAAAGCAAGCCCCCATAAAAACCCGCCCTGCTTACCGATGCCCTGCAGCAGCATTATAAAGGCGATAATGCCCACCATGCTGTTTTGCAGCGACTGGGTGCTATTCATGAAAGCGTAAAGCAGCAAAGAAGCGCCTACTCCGCCCAAAAGCGGAGCAACAGCGGTTATGCCTTTAACTGCAAGCCCGCTGAAAAAGCCCTTGATATTGCCGCCCAGCCCCGAAAAGGGAGCTTTCTTTTGAAATAATGGCACAATGGCGGCGTTTAGAAATGCTGCAACAACCACCTTGCCTAAAATGCCGCCCACAGCGCCGAACACACCGCCGAACATCCCACCCTGTGCGAAGGTAAGAAAGCTGAGAATACGCACCGGCAGCGGATTGATTCCGAAGGAGCCCAGTAGCGCAAGCGCCAGCCAGACAAGCCCCAGCACAATGGTGGGGAGCAGCTGCTTGGGGTTTTTCAGCATCGCCAGCGATTGATAGATATATTGGCGTATGAATTTTATGATGCCTGTCGGCGTATTTGTGGAAGTATTTCCCGAAGCATGGTTGACCGGTAGCTCATTTTTTGTATTATTCACTGTTTTCAAAATTACTCGTTCGGATTTTGTATCCTTTGGTGTCTGTATAGCTGCTTGCGCGGATTCGCTGCCTTGCAAAGCACCGGTCCCGCATTTTGTACAGAACTTTGTGCCCTCGCTCAGAGCCGCGCCGCAGCTTGTGCAAAATTTACCCATAATATTCACTCCCTTTTTCATTAATTACTCTGTTTAAATACATTACCAACCACGGATTTCCGCTTGTATTCTTGTTTCATGCCATATCTTTTGTGTAATCTCCATGATGCTTTGCTTGTCGTTCAAACCGTGCAGCAACACAACACGCAGCAGTTCGCCATCGTCCCCGAAGGACAGGCAGATGTGCTCTTTACTGATTTGTACCTCTCGCAGTCGGACACCGTACACGCCCTCGCAGCCCCACTGGTAGACACGATTCCCAAGTAGCAGTCCGAAGGTGGACACGATGGTTTCCTCTGCCTGTGTTTGCTTCGGTCGGGTTTCGGAAGTAATAACGGACGAGGGTACGGTCAGAATCCGGCTGTCGTAGATAACCATCGCTGCATTAAGCAACCGACTTTGCCGATACAGCAGGAGCAATACCACAGCGCTCACGCTACCGCAGACAATTACTATTGCAGGCTTTTGTATCACGATGAACAGCACGGTCAAAAGTATGGCAGTCACAGAAATCACTACATAGATGTTTCGCCTGTCTTTTATCGCTTTCACCCTTGGATTCACCTCCTTGTGATACCATAATCATAGAGATAGTGGGGGAAAAAGTCCCCCGCCAAAAGTATAATTTAACGCAAAAAACCACCTATACTTTAGTATAGGTGGCCTTGAAAACCGCTTATTTACAGGCTTTTGGACTATTCCTTAATTTGAGCCTTGAGTAAGGTGCTGATGAGTTCTGCTCGGCTGCTCACACCGTACTTGGAGAGAATATTTCCTACATGATACTTGACTGTACTCTCACCAACACACATGGTGGCAGCAATTTCCTTGTTCGTTTTTCCATCAAGGATCAGTGTAAGCACTTCGTTTTCTCGTTCTGTCAAAGGGTCAATCAGTTTTAGCTGACAAACGACCGCCGACTGCTGGTTCTCAGTCATGGTTGCATAGGCAGAGAGGTAGACGTGGCTTTTCAGCAGCAGGGTGAGCTGCCTGTTCAGCGGCGGCAGAATAACGAGTGTAATGCATACTACCGTTAGTGCAATCACGGCAATCTCCGCCTCGGGAAGTTGTATGGAGGTTATCATGACTCCCAGCACATCGCCGCAGAGTACGCCTAACACGTTGGCAGAAAGACCGATGCCAAACATTTTGGAGGGGTTCTCGGAATAATCCAGTGTTTCTCCTATGATGCTCCACCAGAAGAAATCGAAAATACCGCAGGCGCCCAGCATCAGCGTGTCAACAATCAGATAGTCCACTGCGCCTCTTGAAAGAAGCATAAAGGTGATAAAGGCAGCGACAATCATACCCATACCTATATAGAGGAACTGCGAACGCTGTGCTTTATTCTTGGGCGAGAGGTTTCGCATAAAAGCAAGAGCAACAATGTACGGCGCAGCCCAATACCAGCTCACAAGACCGGTCAAATGTTCAAACGCCGGATTGATAACCTGATACATCAGTCCCGAAGTTACAGTAATAACAGCAACGAACAGAAACAGCACCAGCATGGGCTTTTTAATATCACCGAGAGATTTTTGATCTGCTGTCGGTGCTGCTGTTGTGATTGTAACATCACCAACAGGGAGCATTGCGGTAAATACCCCGCCGAGGATCAGGCACAGCATAGAAAGAAGCAGTCCAATAACGTGTGATAGGTTGACGGCAATCACGTTAATTGCAATCATAATGATGTTGGAGAAAATCAGTACATCAGCACAGGATTTTATCCGTTCGTCCTTGGGGGTGAACTTTTTGAGGAAAAATCCCCACGCTGCCACGGCACAACCACCGGCATAGCCTGCCACCACTAGACCCACAAGCCAGAGAGTGGAAGGGGCAAAGAAAAACGGAACTGTCGCAATTAGGCAGATTACCATTCCGATTACCATGGTTGATTTTGCTTTGTTCGGCGTTTTGATAAAGAAACCGCAGGAAAATAGTCCAACAAAATGAGCAACAATGGCTGCAAGTATGAATGTACTTGTCTGTGTACCAAAGGCATCTATCGTACTGTAAAGCACCTGTCCCTCAAACACGAAAGAGAGAAGGTAGGCAAAGAGGAATGAAAACGCAGCCACGGACATCACTCTATGATTTCTGATATTTTTCACTTTGGCACCCCCTGTTCATCGGAGGCTCCGCCACTTCTGACCCACTCATCAACCTCGGCAGTTTTGAATCGCCACAGCTTGCCAACCTTTGATGCAGGCATACCACGCTGTTCAATCCAGCGCATAATTGTGTGTCGTTTTACACCGAGGTAATCGCAAACCTCCTGCAAGGAAATCCATCTATCTTGATTTATTTCTTCTGACATAATCACACCTCACTCTTTTTCTTGATCATATCATACTTTTTACCTCCAAACAATATTTTAATGTCGTTTTAAGTATCATTGCGTTCTATTATATACTCTTTCTCTGTGATAAGTATTCTTAAATTGATACCTTCTGGGTGGTTCATTATGACTGCACCCTCCGTCCACGGATAAGCAAAAGTATCCCCTTGGCGGAAAGGATATGTTTTGCAAAATTATCACCTGATAAAATATCTGTTAGAGCTGTGACTGCCGTTCTCACGGTATCTGCTCTCCTTGGTTAAAGAGCCACAGCGAATTAAGTCCTCTATGGCTCTTTTCACTGTGCTGACAGACAGAGAGGTGTCCTTGGCGATAGTTTTGACAGCTGGCCAACATTCGCCGTCTGCATTGCTGCGGTCTTTGAGGTACATATAGACAGTCTTTGCCCTTGGCGGCAAATCCTGTTCGTAAAGATTTCCAAATAAACTCATGCTTTATCATCTCCTATGGGCGTAGCTTTGTTTTAGGCTGCTGTTCTGTCAATTCTTGTGACGGAGCCAGGGCATGATTCATACCACCGTAGGTCTCTCGTTCCTCTTGGGGCGGTGTCTTGTCTGCAGATTTTTTATTGCCATATTCATTGAGAATATTTTCCGCCAGTTCTTCCTTGTCTGCATAATGCACCTTACGATTGGCTCGTTGCTCTATCTCATAGGTTTTATCAAAGGTGATACCCCAATCAAGGAACAGCTTCAGCTTTGTATGCATAGGGTGAGAGCCTGTTTTCATCACAACAAAGCTGCCTTTTTTCAATGACTTTAACTCATCTGCCGTAAGTAATGGACGTTCCATCATTTGTAGGGACTGTGATGGATCATTCTTTCCACGGCTGATGCTACCACTCATAACGGTTCGTGTGCCGAGTGCTTTTGACAAGGTTTCTGCAGTTTCGGAGTTGGGGGCAAAGCCGCCGAAAATAGTCAGCTGGCAGTTATCAGTTATGATTTCTGAGCCCTCTTTGCCATAATTTTTATCAAGCTGTGCAAAGGACTGGATAATCGGCACAACAGATATTCTTCGGGAACGACCTGCGGAGAGCATCATCTCAAAGCTGTCGATTTTCGGAATTGTGCCAATTTCATCGGCATAGATGACCACTCGGTTGGGGAGCTTTCCTCCGTTTTCATCAGCTACGGCAAGCATTTCACGATAGAATTGCTGGAGGAATAACGACACCATAAAATATTTCGTATTGTCCTCCTCGGGGAGTATGAGGAAGATTGCTGACTTATCGGTGCAGAACTTTTCCGCATCAATGGCGGTATGAAAACACAAAATCTGCTCCATTTCCGTGTCGAGGAACGCATTGAGTCTTGACAGCACTGTGGAGAGAACCGATGCCATTGCCGCTTCACTGGAATTTAATGCAGCTCCTGCAAACCACTTGGCTTTATGAGTAGCGGGCAGTAGCTCCATCAGCTCTTGGAACTGACTTTTTCCTTTGGCTTTACCCGGTCCAGTCAAATCCTGCACCATTTTGAATACCGAAACAATATGGCGTCTGTCCACCATCTGTCCGTCAATTTTAGTCGGTGGGAGAAACTCTGCAAGGAGTAATATCACAGCGGAGAGTAGACCCTCAGCAGAGTCATAGAAAAAAGCATTTTGCCCCATTGAGGAATTATCTCCATCGGTGGCAATGATAGTCTTGGCGATAATCTTGGCGTACTTTTCAGCCTTTGCTTTTGCCATCACATTTTCTTTGTCTGTACGATAGATGTCCATATACTTATTGACGAGATGCAATAGATTGTTGCCATCACTCTTGGTTGGATTACGCAAATCAATGACAGCGATATTGTAGCCGTAGTTGTCCTTTGCGATTGCACCATAATTTCGAGCGAGATCTCCCTTGGTATCGGTTGTGATGAAGCTCATGCCACTGGCACAGGCGTATTCCAAATTGGGGTAGAGGAAAAATGCCGTTTTACCAACACCGGCTGCACCAATCATCAGACAGTGAACATCGCCGGTATCTACCAAGCCTGTGATTTTATTTTCGCCTTTTGCCTTATGCAGCAGGCTTTCTGATACAGAGCCGACAACCAAGCCTTGCTCTGTGGGCAGGTTATCACCCTTTCGCCAGTTGGCAACATCATAAGGGACTTGATTATAAACCTTCTTGATTTCTTTCTTAGTGAGAAACCTTGCCACGCCATGCTGACCGTCACCCACGGTTTTGGATTTAATTCCGTTGAGGGTGTAAAAGTGGGCAAGCATGGAAAGACCGCCAATGACGAGGAACATCATCAGTCCCACACCCAATAGTGTTACAATAGGTGCATTGAACAATGATTTTAATTCATTTAAATATGCCATGAAATATATCCTTTCTTTTCTGAATTTTTCTTCTATGCCATCTTTAGACCAATTTCCTGTACAGGAGCTTTCTGCTGCTCTACCAAATCTTCATTGAAATCCTTTAGCGTAGGAATAAGCCTTGTGACCGTTACATCTCTTTCTACCAGCAACTTTTGAAATTTGTCGCAGGCTTTTTGCCCGGCCTCATCATTATCAAGGCAGAGGACAACGCTTTTTAGATTTTCATTCAAATCAAGCTGCTTTATCATCGCCTGCTCCGACAGACCGCAGAGTGCCACATAGCTGTGATGCTGCCAATCGCTGTTTTTATAAATGCTGATAAAGGACAAGAGGTCAATGGGTGCCTCAAAAACATAAAGCCTGTCACTGGTACCGCCAAGATGAAAGCTATAGCAGGGGTTACTGCCCTCGATATTTCCCTTGTAGCTTTTCCCCTCGGAATAAATTCCACGCTTATGTGCATGCTTGGCTATACCGTTTTCATCATAGCCAACAAAAATGGCATTGTGATATTCCTGCTTTCCATCCTGTGATTTTTCCAAACTCTCATAGATAAGCTTTTCCTTTGCAAAAAAACGAAGCACCTCGCTGTCTAAGCTGCGGTGCTTCAATAGATAGGCAAAGGTTCGGCGCATATCCTGATTCTGCGGCGGCAGTTCAAAGGGCTTTCGCACAATCTCTTTCGGCTCGGCCTTGTGATAGGCTGCACCATAGCTGCCACCGAGGAGCATAGTCACCGCATTGGGAAAAGGCAGACCATAGAACCGTTTTACAAAATCAATGGCATAACCGCCTTGGTCGGCGGCATGATCGTACCACTCGTTGCCACGGACGGTAATGCTGTGGTCTGAGGCAAGCCGTTTTTCTCTGCCGGAGGGAAGAAGCTTTTCGCCCTGCTGCAATAAAAAATGTACGAGATCAACCTCGTTTGCCTGTCTTTTTTCTTCCTCTGTAAAATGAATGTACTTTGCCATAGATGCCTCCTTAACTGTTTTTGCCCACTTTACGATGAAAGGCTACCCGTTTGATTGGGTAGCCTTTGGCGTTCTGCGGAATATTAAATTTGCCGACGCAAGATTTCTTGTGGGTATTATTTTGCTTTTTCTTCATAGGGTACAGCTCCTTTTCTAATAATTCATCTTCTGCTCATGGTCATCTCGCTTATGACCCTGTGCCATTTTCTTTTCACGAAGCTTTTTCATTCGCTTGCTGTCAATCTGCAAGCCTATCATAGATTTTTGTGGTGGCTGGTTATTTTCAAAAATACGGCTCATGTGGTGCATCAGCCTTGATACCGCAAAGGAAACAGAGGGTTCTTTCCATTTATCCATATTATCGAGGAAAAACTGTGCGTATTCATTACCCTGTGCTGCTGACAGAGTGAACCACTTGACAGCTGTTTCTTTATCCCTTGGAACTGTCTTTCCCATGAGGTACAGCTTGCCGAGAATGTATTGGGAATACTGGTTGCCTTGCTCTGCGGAGGCAGTAAAAAATTCAACTGCTTTTTTGGTGTCCTTGGGTAGCTGCTCACCTGCGAGATATAACTTGCCAAGCTGGTACTGAGTAAACTGATTATTCTTTTCTGCTGCTTTGGTAAGCCATTCTAACGCTTTATGAATATCCTTATAGCTTTCCTCTGTGAGATAAATCTTGCCTAGGGAGTACGCCGCCCACTCGTTGTCCTGTTCTGCCGATAGCGTGAACAGTTTCACCGCCTTTGCAAAATCCTGCCCTATATATTTTCCCTCATAATACAGCTTTGCCAGTGCATATTGGGCGAATGGATTGCCACTATCAGATGCTGTCTGCAAATATTTTACGGCTTGCTTTACTTCTTCTGCTGCAGGAGCTTCCTCGGACAGTATGATTTTTGCCAAAGCGTAGCAGGCAAAGGTGTTGCCAAGCTTTGCCGATTTCTGAGAGTATTCTTTTGCTTTGGGAATGTCCTGCTCAGTGCCGATACCATTTTTCAGCATCCACCAAAGGCGGTATTGCAGCTTATCATCGTGGCTCTGCTTTTCCAAACCGACAAAACCAATATAGGCTTTTTCAAAATACAGCTTACTTTGCTCTGAATCTTTTTCTGTACCCACACCATCACGGAACATTTTTGCCACTTCAAAATCAGCATAGGGGAAGCCTTGCTTTGCACTTCGCAGATATAACTCAAAGGCTTTTTCATTACTCTGTTCCACGCCTTGCCCACGCATATATTGACCGCCGAGGGAGTATTCCGCAAACTTATATTTCTGACTTGCCGATTTTGCAAACCACTCGGCGGACACTTCATAGTCCTGCTCTGTACCCAAGCCTTGCGAATGCATTTTGCCGATGCGATATTCAAGGTACTTCCAAGGCTTTCGATGCTCCAGTGTTTCAAAACCATCAAGAGCCTGTGCGTAATATTTCTGTGCTTTCTCGGTATCAATTTCTACACCAAGACCATCTGCGTACATTCGCCCCAAATCAAAAACTGCAAGCACATTCCCATTTTGGGATTCAGTTTGCAGTAGGGTGAACGCTTGCTCGAAGTCAGGTGCGACATCATCTGTTCCAAATAAAAACTCACGAGCCTGTTTGTATTCATCTGTCCATTTTACATAGGGTGCAGCGGTTGCATCACTTTCATCATCTTCAACAGGCTCAGACGACTCGCCAACATCATCGTATATATTTTCATCCTGTAATAAATCAAGCGGCTCGGCTTGCGCTATACCATCAAGCTCCGTCAAACTGATTTCACCACGAGCAAGCTTATCGGCTTCATAGATGATGTGATTTTTAATAGACTTAAACTCTTTCTGCTGTGATAATGGGAGCATGGGTTCTGCCGTATCCTTGTAGCTTGCCATCACATCATTTCGCATTTCCTGCCACAGCCTATAGGCATTTGCAATAGGCGGCTCCTGTGCCAGCTCATCAGTGATGTTGTCCACCAACAGCTTAATCCGTGGCGGCAGATACCCATAGACTCTTTTGCCCTTGGTGCATTTGAGATTTTCCGCAAGCTCCAGGAGTAGGGTTTCCATTTTTGTGCTGTGAATATTTCCTGCGGATATTTCTGCAATGAGTTTTTCCACTGCTTTTTTGCTTTCTGCCTTTAGTGCATCTCGCTGCTGTGTTTGCAGGGCATAGATTTCTTTCATCTCCTGCTGAAAAATCCCCGACACCAATCCTGACTTGATTTTGGCAATTCCTTTTTTATCAAGAAAGCCATTCCGCGGATTTTCCGAGTAGCAAATCATGTGGATATGTGGATGATGACTTTCATTGTGAAAAGCTGCATACCAACGAAAATCCTCCAAGGGTATTTTCATACTTTCGGCAATGGTAGGTGCGTAGGCTGAAAGATAATCCTTCCAACGCTGGGCATTATCAAATCCTGTGCTGAGTGCATCCTCTCGCCTTAGAGAAATGATGGGTGTCCACACATTGCCCGAATGCTCCGCCACCTCTTTTGCAACCTTGGATAATACAATCGGCGCATCACCGCCATTAAATAATCCATGAGCAGACAGCTTTTCCACTCTGGGACGGTTCGCAATATAGTCCACATAGTTTTCTTTTTTCGCAACCACATCAAGGTTGTGTTCCAAGGCTATAGAGATAAACTCCGCCCCGTTTTCCAAGGTTTTGTTTTGAAGATAGTCCTCGTACTCAAATAAATTTTTGGTGTCGGGGAACTCCTGTAACAGCTGCGTGATGAATTGCTCTTGCTTTTTGGTGGATGGCATATTTTTATTTCGGATGCTGATTTTTTGTACACCATTTCTTGTTGCCATATAGCTGACGAGATTTTCCTTGTGTGCCGCATCTCCACTTTTGAGATATGGACATTTGAATATAACCCGAGGCATCAGTCAATCAACCCCTGCTGATATTTTACGGCATCCTCCATATTGATTCTGCCCTTATTGCGTTTGACCTCCTGCACACATCTGCCACGGAGTGTACGCAAATCCTCATCACTGATTTCAAGACCCACAGCAAGAATATTCATCATCATACTCATCTCCACCGACAGGCGAAAGAGATTTGCCGACTGCCGATTTTCTGTTTCCTTTAGCGTTCCGCTGATGGCTTCCAATAAAATCTTGGACAGATAAGTTGTGGAACTCTGACTACCAAGATAGCCGATGTAAAAATCTACAGCTTTTTCAACGAACTCCGTATGGTTTCTCATGCCATTGGCGGACATAAGACCATTCATGTTATCAATCATTTCGGGGTAGAGCCATGCAGTCACACGCTCTTTATTTTCTTTATTTTGCTTCATAAATACCTCCATTTTGTTTCATATCACCTTGGATATCACCTTGCAAATGTGGGAATGGCGGTGGTTTTGTCACGCTACAGCACCTCCTGCCACCAAAAGGGCTATTTACAGCACCTGTATCCCACATCTGTGTTTTTCTTAAAGTATGGCTTGCTCTCTAAGAGAATGGCGGTCGGCATTGCCGTCCGCAGTGACCGCAAGGGGCTGTTTACAGCACCTTGCTTTATCCTGCACCAAAATCGAACGGTGGGTTCACCTCTCAATCGGCAATAAATCCACCTGTTTTTCGCCTTGGAATAAGCTGTTTTCACCCATTCGCCAAAGCTCCCTCAAACCGTCCCGAAGCTTGCCGATGGGTGTTGCTATCCTACCTATGGCGGTAAAAGCCCACACAGGGGCAAACAGGGGGCAACACGAGGGAACGTGCTGCTTTTCTACGGCTGCTGTGTGGGCGATGCCGTTTGTCTACTCTTTTCCTTGGCTTTCCTTTGGGTAGAAGCAGTGTCCTCGGCGGCTTCGTCAATGTACTCACGCACCGGCGCCGGTACATATTTTTCATAGAGCTTCAAGAGTGCATCGGCAAGCTCCTGTTCCAAGGAGGCCTCTTTTTTCTCCATATACTTTTTTGTGGCACGAAGCTTTTCCGCCTCCATGCTGATAGAAATATTTTCTTTTTTCACGTTACATCCCTCCAAAATAATCAAACCCGATGAATGTCATTCGGGCCTCCAGCTCTGGTTCGTTGCCTGTAAAGGTAGGCACATCCGCAAATTGTTTGCTGTATTTTTCGATTTCTTCCTCGTCTAAAGAGGCAAAGTCACCCTCTGCGCTATCGCCACAAATAAAAAATGGACCGCAGATAATATCTGTTCCCAGCCTGCGGTTGGGTTCCATACCATTGATTTTACCCTCGTCATTAACGATGGCAAGACAGCCATCCTCAAGGTAAACACATTCAATCAGACCCCCTACCTCGTCCTGTAAGGTATCCAGTTCATTAAGCAATTCCTTTGTCTCGGGAGGTTCTCCGACCTCAATTTTCACAACTTTTATCATATGCTCTTTCATTTCAACACGCTCCTTTATCTGTCCGCAATTGATAACCACTGCGGATTTTTTACTCCGTTCCCGGTAGTCTGCCGAATGCTAAAAAATGCTTTTTCCAATAGGCCGTGTTAAGGTCAGCATAGCCAATGGGACTGCCTGCATGGAGCATTTGGCCGTTTCCTATATAAATTCCGATATGGGATGCCGCACCTGCTCCTGCATAGGTTCCTTGGAAAAACACCAAATCACCCGGCATTGCTTCGTCTTTTGGAACAAGGGCGCACTGATTATAGATTCCTGTGGCGGTGGTTCTCGGCAAATTATAAACGCCTGACTGCGTATACACCCAGCAGACATATCCCGAACAGTCAAAGGAGGTGCTTGGATTTGAACCGCCCCACACATAAGGGAAGCCAATATATTTCTGTGCCTCCTCCATCAGTGCTTGGTAGCTGCCATCCCCAATAGGTTCGCCGGGGTATAGGAATTCATCTCTGTCTATAGCACCATGACCATATTTCACCAAGGAATAAATTCGGTTGGCATTCGTTTGGTTTTCTGATGTCACGGTCATGCCCATCACATTTTCAATATTCCCATAGACCATTGTGAGGTCATTGATGAGCACAGCCACAATATAGGTTTCTTCCTCAGTGGTTTCATTACCCTCGGCATCGGTGACGGTGACGGTTCGGGTTCGTTCCTCATAGGTGACAAAGCAGTCCACAAACCGCCTGTGTTCCACCCTTGAAGGACTTTCAGCGCCGAAGAACAGCGCATAAAAAATAGCCTTAACCCTTGTCGAGTCGAGGCTATCTCCATCTTCCATTTCACCATTTACCGAAGCAATCGATCCATCTAACAGCGTAAAACTGCCACGCATATTTTCAATGTACCCACGGTAATCCTCGGGTATGCTGCCCGAAATCACACCGCCCTCAAAGCACAAATCCACCGCAGTATTGTTGTGGTCGGCAGTGCCGGAGAGCAATCCACAGATTAACACAATAATTAAAATGATGGGCGAGAGGATAAGCCCGATTGTCCAAGCAATACCTTTTCGCAGCTTTTCATCGGCAAGAGCTGTGACAGCTGCTTTGGCCACAAGCAGTGTGGTGGATATTGGTTCTGCCAAAAAATCACCTCCAATAAAAAATCACCCACCGTCAAAGTGAGTGATTTCGTTTCAATATTTACATTGTTAAGTCGTGTGTCTGCTCCGGTACACCCTGTTGTTCTCGCTGTGATAGTTCCTGTTTCAAGAGCAGTTTCATACTGTAGTCCAGTATTTTTTCCTTTCTCTCCGAAAGCATTATCCTGTAAAAATCTTTCTGCAGCTCTGTAATAGATGGTACTTCCTCTACCAAGACACAGAGCTTATTCATATCAATTCGCTCTGTAATTCGCTTCAGTGCTTTGTTGCAATCCTCATTTTTTAATGAGGAAATGTAATCAAAGTAAGGTATCTTTTTTCCATTTTCCAAAATAGCAGAGGTAGGAAAAACATAAATTCGCTGGCTGATTTCCTTTTCATCGTTCAGCACTTTTTGCATTCCCACCTCGTCCATCTGAGGATAGAGGCAGGAGCCACAGTCATAGACAGGAGCAATATCAGCACACTGGTTTTGCTCGTCAATCAAGATTCCCCAGTTACCATTGTGCCTGTCGAAGTTGCCGAGGAAGGCATCAGCCACAAACATATCCCAAAAGAAGTCCTTTAGCTTTTGGGGTTCTACGAGGGATTGTTCGTCAATGGCTTTCATAATTGAAGAAAGCTCCGTGCCATATCCACTCTGCTCACTGTCCACACAAGTGTTTTTCAGATGTGCAAACTCCATCAGCTTTTTGCCGTCAGCAGTAAAATCCTTGCAGGCTACCACAACCTTTTCTTTTCCTCGCTTGTCGGTATATGTCCCCAGCAGGGTATCCTGCACATGAAATCCAAGGCTCTCAAAAATATGGCAGGCAAGATATTCACTGATGCAGCTGTTGGTGTAGCTCATTACCTTGCTTTTATTCGGCACTGACGGAAACTTCAGCATATAGCTTGTGCCATCGTAAATGATGTTAATTTTATTTCCGTTGGCACCACCGTAGCCCTTGAATTTATTCACAGCACACGCTGTAAAATCTATCATTTCATCACTCCTGTTCTCCATAAAGATATTTTGCTCTCAAATAATTTGCCTGTTCCTCAGAAATAACACCCGACCAAAGGTCTGCATTGATAGAGCCGTACAGCTCTCCCCACAGGCAGTCCATGTAGGATACCTTATCTTTTTCTCCCTGTATATAGTCATTGATTGAATTTTGAAGATGGGCAGACAAGTTGGCTTCCAAGTAGGAACGATCCTGCGGTTTGCCATTTTCCTGCTGCTTAGACGTCTCTATTGTTAGTGCCAGCACCTCCTCAATTGTCATTTCAAAGGCTGTTGCCAGCTTTTGAAGTGTCTGTGCATTACACCGTGTAAGGCTTGTTTTGCCGGAGCAGATATCCGAGAGTGTTGCCCAAGGGATACCGCTTGTCTTTGACAGGCTGTATCTGGACATTCCTTTTTCCTTTAGTATTTCGTTTATCGTCATATTCATCACCACCACCATTATATCGGACTTCCGATATATCGTCAAGGGTAAGAATTTACAACTGTGGAATCACCAGCCTTTCATACCGCCAAAGCCAAACAGATTTTGCTGTTCCTCCTGCGGTTCTTCTGCCATACGCTGCTCTGTTTCGGCAATGGCATCCTCTAATACAGCGGTATCAAAGCCTGCACTTTGGTAGCCCTCGGCAATGGTATTCACATATCTTTGGGAGGGCATACCCAGCTGATGCCCCTCGGTCATGACATACACAAAGGCATTAACCGTTTTGCTATCAAGCTCAACAGGCATATCCGCTTTTTCATAAAAAACAGGATACCCCTCATATCTGTCCAAGGCTTTTTCGTCCTGGGGCTTAACGCTCCACAGCAAAATTGGAACACTTTTACCCTCACAGGGTTCTACCGTGGCATAAGAGCCGGTACGTGAGCCACGAAACAACAGCTCATAATCTTTTATTTCTGATGTTCCAAGCACCTTTGCCGAAGGACAACGCTGTGCCATCTGCGGCAAATTCAAGTTGCTGCCATATGCAATATAGATTTTTTCCTTGCTCATCTTAACCTCCTACATCCCCATAGACATGGAAAAAGCAGGGCCGTCCTCAGACTGCTCCTGCTCCAAATCTGTCGGGGTTCTCTCTATATTTTGTTCTTCTGTCAATTCTTCCTCGTGCTTTTTTCGCAGCCGTTCTCGCTGTGCAACCGCCTGTGCAGGGTCTTTCCATGCAATATTACCCTCCAAGTGACCCAGCAAATGTGTCCGTGCCGTCTTAAATTCATCGCCAATCATCCCAAGGCGCAAAAGCCAAACACGGAAGGTATATTTCTCGTTTTCTGATACCGTTTTCGTGGGGCTGGCATACTTTTGGTTATATGCCTGTGCGGTGATTGCCATACAAAACTGAATGTATGCCTTAATTTTTCCTGCATGGATTGTACCCTTACTAACCGTATCTCCTGAGTTAAATGCTCGAAACTCTATCGTGCCCTTTTGGAAGGTCGCATGAAGGTTTAAGCATCGATATCTACTATCGTGATAGTGCTGGTAGCTGCCGTCATCACCGTTATACCAAATCCGCTTTAGATGCTCTTTGCTGGTAGGCTTTTCACGGTTCAACCGTTCCAAAAAATCCGCATCAACTTTCTTGCAGTACCGCTGTTCCCGGCGAGACTCCACCTGCAATGCCTTATAGATCATGTCCTCCTTGGCGGCAACAATATTCACCAAATTGCGGAGCTGCTTGGCACTAAAGGGTTCAGCGTTAATGTGTATATGGATACCTACACTGGCATTGGTAAAACTTCCTGCACCGCGTAAGGCTCGCACTAAATCCTGTACTTTTTCAATATCCGCATAGACACAAATGGGGCTGACCAGCTCCACGCTATACTCTCGTCCGGCTGCCACCTTGCGGTTGCCCTCTTTTCTCTGACACATAATACTGGAATCACTCATGATTTTCCACTGGCGGTTTTGCTCGTCCGTCACATGGTAGGCATCATAGCTGCCGCCGTCATAAATGGAGGCAGTGCCGAAATATTCAGCCACCACCTCAGCAGCTCGGCGGCGGGTAATACCTGTCATTTCAATCTCTATTCCAAAGTTCTGTTCTCGCAAATCCATTTTTCATCACCGCCTTTACCATCGGCTGTTGCTGTCGATGAGGGAAAGTGCCGAGGGGAAGGCTACCTCCTTTGCCACCGAAACCACAAGCTGTGTCAGATGATCCTTACGCCAGTTATCTAAAAGCTGCCCACAGCATTTGTTCTGCAGCTCATTGATTGCCGTAATTAAATTAGTCAGAACTAATTCTTTGTCGGCACAGATTTTCATATCTATGGCATAATCACAAAGGAGCTGTTCCAGCAGACGGACTTCCTGTTCGCCATAGTGCTGGTAGGCAAGGTAAGGATTTGCATATTCTCCACCGTCCATACAGGCACGAAGCTCTTTTAAAATGCGTGGACGGTTCTCGCTGTTTCCCTTGAGGTACTGCTCCATAAAACACAAAAGGTCATTCTCACGATTGGGCGTATAGCGTAAACACACACTCAAATCATCAAGAATGACCGTTAAAAGCTGTTCATATTCTGTTTTGTTTTTCATCATCTGCCGCCTGCCTTTCCAAATAGTTTTTCCTTATAGCCCGGTGCATAGACAGCAAGGTTATAGCGCTCATTGCCGCATTTATATAAACAGACACCCTTTTGCGGAAACCGAATCAGCTTGTATTCACTTTCTTCCAGCTGCAAGGTATCCATATAAAACTTGGCATCAACCGCACCGGCATTGAACAAAAATTGGTGGGTCGGGATAGAGAACAGCGGCTTTGTCATCTCACGGATGCCCTCAATATTAAAGTCCTCCAAGTTCTGACTGGACAGAATTACGGAGGACTCTTTCTTACGCACTCGCTTCATAAAATTGCGAATATATTCGATTGCTGTGAGGTTGGTGAGGAACAAATACAGCTCGTCAATGGCGGCTGCGGTGTTGCCCTCGGTGAGGAGCTTATCCGACATGAAGGATAACACATTGAACAGCAGTGCGTTTTTCACATTCTTGCTTGCCTGCAGCAGCCCCTTTACACCAAACACAATAAAGCGGTCACTGGTCACATTGGTGTGTCCGTTGAAAAATTTGCTTTCCGCACCCATACACATGGAGTGCAATCCTAAGAGGATTTCCTGCAATAGTTCTGCGGTATAGAGCTGATATTTTTCTGTATCATAGCCTTTGTATTCGCTTTCAATCAGTTCATAGAGGTCGGACAAGATTGGATAGCTTTCAGCCTGCAATGCGGTAAAATCAGTGCTGTCACTGATGTGCCACTTGGTATAGAGCTTGGAAAGCATAATTTCAATGACATCAATATGCCTGTCGGTGAAGTCCTTGTAGCAACGGAAAAAGTCCTTTAGGAACGAAATATGCTGGCTTAATTTCGTTGCTTGCCTAAATGCAATGGGTGCATCCTTATCCTGGGGAGAGCCGCCATCATCCCAGCTTTTGGGTTCAAGGGGGTTAATCATATACTCACCACTCATCAGGTCAATGAAGCAGCCGCCCAAATTATCCGCAAGCTCTGCGAACTCATGCTCGGGATCGAGGACAATGACCTTCCTGCCGCTTTCCAAGATATTGCACAAAATCAGCTTGAGCAGATAGCTCTTGCCCTGACCACTGTTGCCGAGGATTAGGATGCAGGGATTGGTTTTGTCATTATCTCGCTTATCAAAATCCACCAGAATATTAGAACCAAACTTATCCCGCCCAAGATAAAAACCGTGGCTGTCGGTCTTTCCCGAATAATTAAAAGGATACAAATTTGCGACACTGGATGCTGGAAGCACTCGCTCATATTGATTTCCAAACACATTTCGCCCCGATGGGCCGACACAGAGAAAGCCCTGCTGCTGTCGCAGGAGCAGTCTGTCCACATTTAATTTACTGCGGACAAGCTCGGTCAGTACATCGGTTTGCAGTAGCTTTAGGCTGTCATAGTCGCTGGCGGTAAGCTCAATGTACACAGCACAATGGAGCAGCGGCTCACGGTTGCGATGCATGGTAGACACCATTGTCACCACGTCCTGCAAGTTGCTCTGTGCTGTGACTGTCTGCTGTAAATCGTTGGTGCTTTGGGTTTTCATACGGTTTTTGTTGGTAGCATTATGGATAATCCTCTTTTCCTCTGCGGCGGTAACCTGCCTTGTATAAATACGCAGGGTGACACCATCCTTTTCTCCAAGGTGGCGGAGGATTGCCTGCTCCTGTGTGCTGGTTGGGTATTCCCTGAGGGCATAAACACAGCGGAAGGTGTTGCCGCAGATATAGTGGTCGGTGTTGAATTTCACCACGGCAGGGGCAATCATATCCAAGTAGGTTTTGATTTTGCCATTATTTTCGTTTTCCATTTCTTTTTTTCTGTTTTTACTCACCTAAAATCACCCATCTTTCTCCGTCAAAATCTTCATATTTTTCGGTTGTTACATTTTGTTCAAAATAGACACCGAGGACTCTCTTGATGTCAGCATTGTCGGCTCGTCTTGCGGTGAAGCCTTGGTCTTTCAGACTCTTTTCGATGCGTGAGAGGTAGGGAAACACATCGCTTTCCTTTTCATTTCTAAGGCGGATAATAATTAAAAATTCTCTTGCCGTTGCCATCTGCACCTGCATTCGGTCAAGGTTTTGACTATCCTTTTGGAGCAGACTGCGGATGGTGGGGTTGCTTTCTTCCTCCATACGTTCACGCAAAAACGCCTTGTTATCATCAAAGTTTTCCTTGGAATTGAGGCAGAGCATTTCAATTTCCGCAATGCCCTTCAGCACCGTCATCAGTGCATATATTCTGCTGCTGACATTGCTCTCCGACAAAACGGAGATGTTGGTGGGGTGAATAATAAAATACACAAGCTCACCATGAGGGGTGACAAGGCTGTAATCGGTGATTGATTCTATGTCCATCAATCTCTGGGTGGACACAGCTCCTTTTTCTTTTTTACTCATCTGCTGACCTCCATTCGTACTGCTGGGGCTTTAGAAAAAAGTACGCCACAGCATATTTGATAAAATCAAGGATGCTAACATCATCAAAGCGGATTGACAAAAACGCATACACTGCTGTAATAACTACGGGCAATAGCAGACCTGTCTGGGAGAGTGCAAAGACAGAAATAAGTAAGACAATGCTGATAATGCCAATGTCACGCAGCTCCCACAGCCACAGGGTTGCCTTTGCTTTTAGGTTGTCGGGGTATAGATATTCCATTTAGTTTTCCTCCTGCTGTTGTAAAAAATAAGCAATCCCACGCATGACGAAGTCAACGCACGGAATTGCTACACTGTTGCCGAGAGCCTTGTATCTTGGGCTGTCGGCTGCTTTTTCTATATTTGTCCACCCATCTGGGAAGCCTTGAAACCGCTGATTTTGTTTAGTTTTCGTGGG
>LDAQ01000084.1 GCA_001028025.1 Faecalicatena fissicatena
CTCACGGTAAGCGCCCCCCCTCCATCCGCTCCCGAGTCTAAAGCTCGTGAGCTAAATCCCGATTTATTTTTGATCCTGCGGCACTGAATTTTTTCCGAATACGGCCATCAGGATAATAGCCGCCACAAAGCTTACGATACAAGCTATAATAGCTGCCAGAACCGATGAATCGAATCCGGTCTCCGGATTAATTACCTGAAGCCACCCAAAGATACCGTTTGTTCCATAAAAATACTGCTTTACTCCACCGAATCCTATGATTGCGCCACCGATACCGGAAGCCAGACATGCCAGGATAAACGGCTTTTTAAACTGCAGTGTAACACCATAGATCGCGGGTTCTGTAATACCGACCATAGCTGAAAGGATCGCCGGTCCGCATACGCTTTTAAGCTTTTTATTTCTTGTTTTCAGCATAATCATCAATACTACTCCGGCCTGTGCGAATGCAGAGGAGAGACCTGCAATGGTGATTGGGTCAAATCCCATGGTGGCCAGGTTATTTACAGAAATTGCAACGAATCCCCAGTGTACACCAAACATTACGCAAACCTGGATTAACGCTCCATATAAGAAACCGCTGATGGTCGCATTCAGATCAAATAATGCCGTAAATGCGGCTCCAAGAAGGCTGCTTGCAAAGCTTGCCACCGGTCCGATAATCAGAAACGCCAGGACAATACTGATAATCAGGGTAAGCGCCGGTACTGCAAAAGTCTTGAATAAGTCGCTCATCCGCTTTGCAAAGAATTTCTCCACCTTTGCCGCAAAGAAGCATGTCACGATCGCCGGGATAACAGAGCTTGCATAACTCATCAGAATGACCGGAATCCCCAGGAATGTCACGTATACCGGAGATTCAAAAATCGTTCCTGAAAATAATGTGTAAAGCGGTTCTCCTGCCATGATCGTCGTGAGGGAGGGATAAACCAGGGCCGCACCGATAGCCATACCAATAAACGGCGTGCCCCCGAACTTTTTCATTGCAGTATATCCAAGGAATACCGGCAGGAAGTTAAAAAAGCAGTCACCCACGATATTCAGGATCTGATAGGTTCCCGAAGCTGTTGAGAGCAGGCCCGTCGCTGTAAGAAGTGCCAGAAGACCTTTGATGACACCTGTTGCTGTTAGCATTCCCAGGATTGGTGTAAATACACCCGAAATCAGATCGATAAACTGGTTTGTCACCTTTTTCTTCTTCATTTCTTCTTTGAACTCTTTTGCGTCCTTTACTTCTGTCTTTTCGCCGTCCATGCCCAGCATGGATATCATCTCTTTGTAGACATCGCCTACATGCTGTCCGATTACAATCTGATACTGTCCGCCGCTCTTCACGATGGAAAGAACACCGTCAATTGCTTTCACCGCCTCGTCATCCGCTGCAGTTTCATTTTTCAGCTGAAGACGCAGACGCGTTGCACAGTGGTAAACACTGGAAATATTATTTCTGCCTCCAATTTTTTCTACGATTTCTTCAATCATTTTTTCGTATTTCATTGTGAAATCCTCCTTCGCTCAATCCTGTAAATTCAAAACCATACTCTGTTCCTTCTGAAACTCTGTCCTGTGCAGCTTTCCTTCTCTGTCTGCAAATGTCACTGCTGATTCCCGAAGTCCCAGCAGCCTGATCTCTGTAATCTTTGCGTCTCTCCACTCCAGATCCAGAATACATCCGCATTTCAGACGTATTCCCCGAACCTTCCCGTTCTTCAATGCCTGAGGAAGGGCCGGGAGCAGATAAACCGTGTCTTCAAAATCCTGAACCAGCATTTCCAAAAGACCGCATGCCCCTCCGAAGTTTCCGTCTATCTGAAACGGTGGGTGTGTGTTGAACAGATTATCCAGCGTAGCATCCGCCAGCAGCTCCCGCTGGTTCTTCCACGCTTTCTCTCCGTCCCCAAGCCGCGCATAGAACAGAATAATCCATGCCTTGCTCCATCCAGTATGGCCTCCCCCGTGGCTCAGGCGCCTCTCCAGCGTATGCCGTGCCGCCCGTGCCAGTTCAGGAGTTTTATCCGGGCGTATCTGCGCTGCCGGATAGAGAGCAAAGAGCTGGGATATATGACGGTGTCCGATCTCCATCTCCTCATAGTCCTTCCGCCATTCCTGAATCTGCCCGTATTTTCCGATCTTGACCGGCGGCAGCCCCTCCAGCCGCATTTTTACTTCTGCTTCCAGCCCGTCTCCCCTGTCTAGTTCTTCTGTGATTCTAAGATATCCGCTGAAAAGCTCCCTGAGTATTTCCGAATCCATAGCCGGGCCCATGCAGAGGCATCCACATTCTCCCTGCTCATTCATATAAATGTTCTCGGGGGAACTGCTTGGTCCCGTAATCCAGTGCCCCTGCTCATCCTGAACCATATAGTCTGCAAAAAACTGTACGCTGTCTCTCAGTATTCCATAGAATTCTTCCATAAATACCCGGTCTTTTGTATACAGATAATGCTCAATAATGTGAAGGCAGAGCCATGCGCCGCCCATCGGCCATATGGTTGCCGATACATGGCTGTCCTGGGGTGCACAGTCTCCCCAGATATCCGTATTGTGGTGACAGCAGAATCCACGCGCACCGTACATTTTCTCTGCGGTCTCCTGTCCGTGCGGCCGCATCGTTTTCAAGTGCTCCAGAAGGGGCATGTGCAGCCGGGAAAGCCCCGTCTTTTCTGCCATCCAGTAGTTCATCTGGATATTAATATTGATTGTGTACTTGGAACCCCAGGCAGGCTCAAAATCTTCGTTCCAGATGCCCTGCAGATTGGCGGGCAGGCTGTTTTCCCGACTGGAACTGATCAGCAGATATCTGCCGAAATTATAATGCAGATTTACCAGTCCCACATCTTCCTTCCCGGTTCTCATCCGTGCAAGACGTTCCGGTGTTGAGAGCTGCTCCAGTTCCTCCTCTTCATCAAGCTCCAGTACACAGCTGTTATAAAGGGAGTGATAATCTTCGAGATGCTGCATTTTCAGTTCTTCATAAGGCAGGCCGGCAGCTTTTTCCAGTGTTTCCATGCACCATGCTGCCGGATCTTTGCTCCGGTAAGTTGTTCGCCCTGTTATATAAAGCACCGCTTCCTTCGCGCCTTCTACGATTATATGGCTGCCCATCCGGTACTGGCGTCCTCCCACTGAGGCAATCCGCACTGCCATTTCAAATGCAATCCCGTCATTTCCACCGTTTTTGCCGTAGAGACGGATCGTATCGTCTCCCACTGCCATTGTACCGTCACAAAAAGAGGAACCTCTTCCTGATCGATTGTCTTTTCTGGTAAGTGATACCTCAAAATCCAGCGCCTCATCTTCCTCTGCACACATGCGGTAAACCAGCACGCCCGCCGGGGACGAGGCAAAGAATTCTCTTTTTACTGCCCCCTTTTCCGCCGTGTATACAATGTTTCCCACTGCATCTTCCAGATTCAGGCTCCTTCGGTATTCCTCGAATACCGGTGACTCATATTCTACAAACGAAGTCCCGTTCTCTTTCTTTTTTACCGTCTGTCTGCCCCTTGTATTAAAGAAGTCAATCCAGACATCTCCCAGCGTCTGATAGTGCCTCATGTGGGGATAGACTGCGTACATACTGCGGGAAGCCAGGAGCTCCGCCTCCTGCACTCTGCCCTGCATAAGCAGCTGCCTCACCTCATCCAGATGTCCTTTTGCATCCGGGTTGAGCCTCTCCATATAGCCGCCCGACCAGACCGAGTCTTCGTTGACCTGAATCCGTTCAACCGATGTTCTGCCAAAGACCATGGCTCCCAAAAATCCATTTCCGATGGGAAGTGCTTCGGTCCATTCCTCTGCTTCTTTTCGAAACCAGATTTCGTTCATCGTTTTTCTCCTTCCTTCAAATTTCTGAGGTCATTATAGCAAAAAAAACAGAAGTTCCGAAAAAGTTCGCAAAATGGAAACTCTCTCTAAACTTCTGTTATTATATCCTTTTATTTACAGCTAAACCGCAGACTAATTAATAATTACATCCTCCGGGAAGCCATACTTCTTCTGATATCTCGCCGTGATCTGTTCGATCAGAAACTGATAAAGAATAGGATGGTTCTGAACCCGTTCTTCGTATTTCAGAAAAATACACATATCTACCCTTGGATCCTTTTCCATGTTGGTATTGGATGTGATCAGAACTACCCTCGCCTTTGTTTTATTAAAACATTCTTTTTCCGGCTCGCCGTCCAGCTTTGAAAAGGTACTGATATAGCGCCCGGAATTTGAAAAAATCAACAGCAGTGTATCCGCATCAGCCTCTGCAATATATTGCTCCTGCTTCCTGTCATTAATAGTTGTATAAATAAACTTTCTGTAGTACGACATTTTGTACTGGAAATTCAAAGCGGCTGTCTCGGAATAAATCTCCCCGAAGGCAGCGATTTTCTCATAGTTGTGAATGTCCTCTGTAAGGCGTTCTATCTTCTTCATATCAATGGAATCCGCCTGATTCCTGATATCGTTTACCAGCACCTGGATATACCGGTCCATTCCATGTTCCAGGATGTAATCCGTAATATTCACTGAATCCACTCCCCGGATATAGACGTCCTTTTCCCGCTGGCGCATTGCTTCCAGCTTAAAATCCGTGTAATCGTCAAAGCCAATCCTTCTGACAAACTTGGATACCGTAGACTTTGACACATTACACAGGGCGGCCATCTCTCCGATGGGTATCTGATACAGCTGGTTGATATTCTCCAGCATCAGGCTGGCGATATGGTATTCCGTCGTACCGACAGTCTCTTCATTAATTGTTGTGATCAAACGCTGATATAAAATATGCATTTTGTTATTCTATTCGCATTCTCTGATGCGTTTTCTGAGCGGAAGTATCATGGATGGGGATACGGAAAGCTCGTCCAGTCCCATCTTCAGGAATTCCTCCGTCAGCTCCAGATCGGCCCCAAGCTCACCACAGATGCCGATCCACTTGCCCTCTGCATGGGCGTTCTCGGCCGCCATCTTAATCATGGCGAGCACCGCCGGATGATGAGGATCATAGAAAGCATCCAACTTAGAATTCTGCCTGTCGATTGCCAGCGTGTACTGGGTCAGATCGTTTGTTCCTACGCTGAAGAAGTCCACTTCCTTTGCCAGGTCTCTGCTGATCATAACGGATGCCGGCGTCTCAATCATCACACCGGTCTCCACGTTCTCTTTAAACGGGATTCCTTCTGACTTCAGTTCGCTCTGAACTTCTGCAATAATCTCCTTGATCCTGTAAATCTCATCTACAGAGATGATCATCGGGAACATAATAGAGATGTTGCCGAACATTGCCGCACGGTAAAGCGCACGCAGCTGTGTCTTGAAGATCTCTGTCCTTGTCAGGCAGATACGGATCGCACGGTAACCAAGCGCCGGATTCTCTTCCTTGTCCAGTCCGAAATAATCTACCTGTTTGTCAGCCCCTATGTCCAGAGTACGAATAATGACTTTTTTGCCTGCCATATTCTCCGCAACCTGTTTATAAACTGCAAACTGCTGCTCCTCGGTGGGGAATGTGTCATTCTCCAGGTATAAGAACTCGCTTCGGAACAGACCGATTCCGCCTGCATCATTCTTCAGAACCGCGCCGACATCGGATACATTTCCGATGTTGGCATATACTTTCATCTTCTGGCCGCTCTTTGTTATGTTCTCTTTGCCTTTGAGCTGTTCCAGAAGAGCCTTCTGTTCGAGATCCTTCGCGCGCTTCTCCTGCATCTTGTCCAAAGTTTCCTCGTCCGGATCGATATACAGCATTCCGGTAAAACCGTCAATCACTGCCATCCTGCCGTCATACTGAGCTGCCAGTTCCTCGCCCAGGCCAATAACCGCCGGAATATTCATCGTTCTTGCCAGGATTGCCGTATGGGAATTGGAAGAACCATACATGGTAGCAAATCCAAGCACTTTACTCTTGTCCAGCTGAACGGTCTCGCTGGGAGCCAGATCGTCTGCCGCAATAATACACGGCTCGTCTGTCTGTGCCATACTTTCACCCACGCCACAGAGGATGTCCAGAACACGCTCGGATACATCCTTCACGTCCGCAGCACGTCCCTGCATATATGCATCATCCATGGAAGCAAACATCTGTGCGAAATTATCCGCTGTTGTTGCAACGGCAAATTCTGCATTCACTTCCTGGGTACGTATAATATTTTCAATAGATTCAATATAATCCAAATCTTCCAGCATCATCTGATGTATCTCAAAAATCATGGCATTCGCTTCGCCCACGTCCTCAAGCGCCTTGTCATAAAGCCCTTTGAGCTGGTCAACCGCCGTTGTTTTTGCTTCCTGGAAGCGGGTACATTCGGCTTCCACATCATCAACGTGTGTTCGTTTAATCACTTTCTGGTTTCTCTTATAAAAAGAGAGCTTTCCGATGGATACACCACCAAATACGCTTTTACCTGTTATTGTAATCATAATACCTTCCCTTATATAAACAAATGATAAGTGCTCTTTAATTTATAAGTTTTCCTTGAAAAATGCCTCTAATTCTGCGATTGCCTGTTCTTCGTCTTCACCTTCAGCTGTAATGGTAACTTCCTCCCCCGTCTTAACTCCAAGGCCCATTACGCCAAAAATTCTTTTCGCATCAGCACTCTTCTCGCCTTTCGCGATCTTAACAGCAGATTTGTAGCCTGCAGCCTGTTTTACCAGCAGCCCTGCCGGTCTTGCATGAATTCCCTCCGGGTCAGTAATAACATATTTGAATTCTTTCATGATACAATTTTCCTCCTGTTTTTTATTTTAACTTCAATTAGTATATAACATATCTCTGACTTTTTCAATTGCTTAAAATTATTTCACTTCACTTTGTAACTGAACTGTGGAAAGGTTTATGTTTCGGAAGCGTTACACAGCTCATATCCTGCCGATCAAAATGCAGGATATGAGCTGTCAAATGCCCCTGACTATATCAGACTGCGGCCGGCTGTCCGCCCAGCCCCCAACGCACGCGCATCAGTTTTTCCAGGGTTATGATTCAAACAGCGGAGTGGAGAGATATCTTTCTCCGGTATCCGGCAGGAGTGCCACGATAGTCTTCCCTTTATTTTCCGGTTTTTTCGCCGTTTCTATTGCCGCATGCAGGGCTGCGCCGGAGGAAATTCCAACCAGTATCCCTTCTTTCTTTGCAAGGAGTTTTGCCGCTGCATAGGCTTCTTCATCCTTCACCTGGATCACAAATTCGTAAATGTCTGTATCAAGCACTTCCGGGATGAATCCCGCACCAATGCCCTGCAGACCATGTGGTCCCGGCTTGCCGCCTGAGAGGACCGGCGATCCGGACGGCTCTACTGCGATCACCTGAACGTCCGGCTTCCTGGATTTCAGATAACTGCCCGTTCCCGTAATCGTTCCGCCGGTGCCTACACCGGCAATGAAGATATCCACCTGCCCCTCCGTATCTTCCCAAATCTCCGGGCCCGTGGTTTTAGTATGAATTTGCGGATTTGCACTGTTCACAAATTGTCCCAGCACAATTGCATTCTCCCGTTCTTTTTCCAGCTCCGCCGCCTTTGCAATGGCTCCGTTCATTCCTTTCGCCCCTTCTGTCAGGACTATCTCTGCACCATAGCCCAGCAGCAGCTTTCTTCTCTCTATACTCATCGTCTCCGGCATAACAAAAACCGCTTTATATCCCTTGGCCGCGGCTGCAGATGCCAGACCGATCCCCGTATTCCCGCTGGTAGGTTCTATAATCGTTGCGCCTGGTTTGATCAGTCCCTTTGCCTCTGCATCCTCAATCATATTCAGGGCAACTCTGTCCTTGACGCTTCCTGCGGGATTGAAGTATTCCAGCTTCACCAGAATACGTGCCTCCAGATTCTGTTCCTTTTCAATGTTGGAAACTTCCAGTATCGGGGTTCTTCCCACCAGTTCTGTTACACTTTTATATATTTTTGCCATTTTTACTGCCTCCAATCCTCTTTTTATTCTTTCTTATATCTGATCTAATGCCTGTTCCAGGTCATACAGGATATCATCTATATGTTCTGTTCCCACTGACAGCCTCACGGAATTCGGTTTGATCCCTGAAGTCTCCAGCTCTTCGGGCGTCATCTGGGAATGGGTCGTACTGGCCGGGTGAATCACCAGTGATTTCACATCTGCAACATTGGCAAGCAGGGAAAAGATCTCCAGGTTATCTATGAATTTCTTTGTGTCCTCCTCTGAACCATTTATTTCTATTGTAAAGATCGAAGCGCCTCCCTTAGGGAAATACTTCTGATACAGTTCATGATACGGACTGTCAGAAACCGCAGGATGGTTCACTCTCGCCACCTTTGGATGTAGCTGCAGAAATTCCACGACCTTCAATGTGTTTTCCACATGCCGTTCCACCCTCAGAGACAGTGTTTCCAACCCCTGCAGGAACAGAAATGCATGGAGCGGTGCCATTGTGGCACCGGTATCCCTGAGGATCACCGCTCGTATTCTTGTTACAAACGCCGCGGCTCCTGCCACTTCATAAAAACGGACACCGTGATAGCTTGGATCCGGCTCTGTCAGCTGCGGATATTTTCCGGAAGCGTTCCAGTCAAATCTGCCGCTTTCAATAATTACCCCGCCAAGTGCGGTTCCATGCCCTCCTATAAACTTAGTGGCAGAATGCACTACAATATCCGCACCATATTCAAAGGGTCTCAGCAGATATGGAGTGGCAAATGTGCTGTCCACTACCAGAACGATCTGGTGCCGGTGTGCAATATCGGCGATCTTCTGGATATCAACCAGATTCGCGTTTGGATTCCCGATGGACTCTATGAATATTGCCTTTGTATTCTCCTGAATCGCCGCTTCAACTGCCCCTTCCACGTCAGGATCTACAAAAGTTGTAGTGATCCCCTGATCCGGCAGTGTATGTTCCAGAAGGTTATAGCTGCCCCCGTAAATATACTTCGAAGCTACAATATGATCCCCCTGTCTCGCCAGATTCTGAAACGTGTAGGTAATCGCAGCCGCACCCGATGCTACCCCGAGCGCCGCCGATCCGCCCTCCAGCGCAGCAATTCGCTTTTCAAAAACATCCTGCGTGCTGTTCGTCAGCCTTCCGTATATATTTCCCGCATCAGCGAGTCCAAAACGCTGAGCCGCATGCTCACAGTCCCGGAATACATAGGATGTCGTCTGGTAAATAGGAACCGCCCTGGCGTCTGTTGCCGGGTCCGGCTGTTCCTGTCCTACGTGTAACTGTAATGTCTCAAATCTTAATTTTCTGTCTCTGCTCATCTGCGTTGTCCTCACTTTCCTGTCAATTACCCTTTACAAGCTCCGTCTTTAAAATCTCTTCCTGTTAAAACCTTCTAGATATAGTACATATTCGAACTATAATCCAGATTTTCTCTGTACTCCCGCACCAGCTGGGCAAGCGTCCGTTTTCCAAGGAACTCGTTGACTTTATTGTCAATCTCATCCCAAACCAGCTCCTGTATCGCTTTCTGTACCGGATCTGCCTCTTCTTCCCCGTTCTTGTCGATAATGGAAAATTCCCCTTCCAGGGCCTCCAGTATCTCCTTCACTGTAATGCTGTCTGCACTTCGGGCCAGCTTATAACCTCCGCCGGCGCCCTTCACACTCACTACAATACCGGCTTTTCTCAGAACCCCAAATACCTGTTCCAGGTAATTCAGTGAAATGTTCTGCCGCTTTGCCGTCTGTATCAGTGAAATAGGCCCTTCCTGAGAATTAGCCGCCATATCCACCAGTGCCCGGAGTCCATATCTTCCTTTTGTAGATACCTTCATATAACACCTCCGCTTTCTATATCCTACTATTTTGATAAGTATTATATGTTTAATGTTATACACCCTTTTTCCTTCCATGTCAAGAAATTTTAGGAGAAATATTTTGCTGGGTAGGGGGCGCCTGGCGTGGGACGGGGCGGGGGCTGACGGAAGCGGATGTCTGTATGGTATACTGACGCTACGCTAAAACAACAGTAAGAGGAAACACACAAAATCAACTTTTGTCCGGCTGATTTTGAGTGTTTCCTCTTACTGCTGCTAATCTCGCTTTATGTATTCCATACAGACATCCGCTTCCGTCAGCCCCCGTTCAGGCTCCACCCTTGGCGTCCGCTGCCCTCACAATATCCGCAACCGTCACCTGCTCCACAGCCCCCTTCATGACACTCCACATGTCTGACCAGGTGTTTCTTGTTGGGCACAATCCGCAGTCTATCCCGCAGTCGCTCTCCCTGGTGAGGCAGTGTACCGGGGTGAGCTCTCCCTCTACCGCCATCAGGACCTCCAGCACCATCAGGTCTTCCGGCGCTTTTTCAAGACAGTATCCCCCATAGGCACCGCGGACACTTTTCACGATCCCTTTTTCCCTCAGGGCTTTTATAATGCGCTCCAGATACTTCTCGGATAAATCTCTTCTATTTGCTATATTTTTCAGGCTCTCAAGATGCTCCTTGCTGGAATGCATTGCCAGGTCCGCAACGATCTCCAGAGCATACTGCCCCTTTGTCGACATTTTCATTTTATGATTCGCTCCTTTGTTTTTCTTACACTTATATTTTAAACAAAAAGCTCGTAAAAAACAATCTTACTTTTTCAAATAACCACGCAGTTCACAGATAATCCGCATTTTTTCGACAGTTTTTGTATATTTTTACGGAACTTTTTATAAAAACGTTGACTTTCATTGTTAAATATGCTACGCTAATACAGCATTGTTCAGTACTGAAATGAGCATTGCGAATACTTTATTATTTATTTTTTTATTTATGGAGGGCAACACAATGACAGGTACAGTAAAATGGTTTAACAACCAAAAAGGTTATGGATTCATCTCTGATTCAGAAGGAAATGATGTATTCGTACACTACTCAGGATTAATGATGGATGGATTCAAATCTTTAGAAGAAGGCCAGGCAGTTGAATTCGATGTAACAGATGGTGCTAAAGGACCCCAGGCAGTCAATGTAACAAAACTTTAATCAGAATTTTAAATGTACCTTTAAATATAAATTAGATTTAATATTTAAAAGAATTACAGAGAAATGAGATTAAAAAAAGCAGTACCCGGAATTTCCGGGTACTTTTTTTTGCGGAATAAATTAGAGTTTCGCAAGCGAAACTC
>LDAQ01000085.1 GCA_001028025.1 Faecalicatena fissicatena
ATCCCTGTCATTAAGCGTCCCCGTCCGCGCCGAGGCTAAAGCTCGTCGCTATATCCCGATTTGTGCGGAGAAAATCCGGCGGGGTTGTTTTTTAATGAGAAAAATGAAGCGCTATGAGAAGTGAAAAGTCAGATCTTATCGAAGCAGAAATGATAGGATCTGACAAATGTAAAATTTTTAATAATATATATCCCTAAGAGTGAGAAGTTTTACTTCTCCACGTTTACCTGCTTCAAGCAAACCGTCTGTAAATCCCCCTTTTGAGAAAATAAAAAAATGATACTTGCTGCCTTTTCCAAATACGGATGCATATTTTTTAATAAGATTTAATTCATCCAGACCAATCTTCTCATTACGGTATTTGCATGAACCAATGATATATTCATTTCCTTCCACAGGGGAGCCAATGATATCGATCTGAATCTGCTTCTTTTCTTTCACATCTGTTCCCCACCACTGACCAATCTGATTAAGATTGATGGGAAGGTCCTCAGCATAATATAGAAGATAGTCCTGACACATTTTCTCAAAAGTGAGTCCCATATAATCCGAAAAATGTTGTTTGACAGCTTTGGAGTATGTCTTGCTAATCCGTCCTGAATCAATTGCACTGATATTATTTGGAACAAAGCGGTACCAGAAGCGGAAGAAATTATCTGCAAGCAAATATATAGTCTTTTTCCCTGGTTTTTCAGTGATTGGAGTTTCCTTTTTTACGATTCCTAAATCAACTAACGTTTTAACATATTTTGTAGTAGTAGTATTGCTCTCACCAACCTTTGTACATATTTCATTTAAACGAGATGCTCCTTCAGCAATTGCTTTAATAATGGCATTATAGATAGCAGGCTCCCGTAATTCCTGTTTCAGGAGGTTTGATGGCTCCTCATAGAGATAGCCGGATCGGTCAAACAGATTGTTAAGCAAAGCATTATCAATATTTTCTCTTATCCCCAATTTATTAATATAGTGAGGTACGCCTCCTGTTATGCCATAGACAAGAGCATTTTCTTCATTTGAAAGCTCCGGATGGAAAACTGCTGTTTCTTTATAGTCCAGAGGTTCTATCTTGAATTGTCCTGTCCGTCGCCCATACAGAGGGCTTTCCTGACCAAGCACTTGATTTTCCATAAAACTCATGGAAGAACCACATAAAATCAGAAATAGTTTTGTATGACTCCACTTGTGATCAATTAGATGTTGGAGCATGGCTGAAATTGCAGGTTTCGCTTTTGCAAGATACGGATACTCATCAATAACAAAAATCAGTCTTTTTTCAGCGGCAAGCGTTGTGATTTCGTTCAGGGCATCATCATACGTTCTAAAATCCGGTGACGATTCGGCATCGGGTCTTTCATAATTCATAATTGCCTTAGATAGTGACAATAGATTTTCCTGGCCTGTTGTATTCAATGCAGAAAAGAAAAGAGTCGGTTTATCTTTGCAAAATGCATTGATTAAAGATGTTTTTCCAACACGACGTCTTCCGTAGATTATCAGGCACTCAAACTGATCATTTTTATAACGGGTATTTAACTTTTGCAGTTCAGTTTCACGACAGTAGAATTTCTCCATTTCTAAGCACCTCCATTTTGTTGCTTGAGATAATAGCACTTACGTGATAATGTTACTTACGATAATGTTACTCGTGAGTAAGTTTGTCTCTATGTTACACTGGAATGAAAAAATAATCAAGGGATTATTCTGAGATATTCCATTTTATTTTTGCTATGACAACAATAATTAATGATATAAAATTTACCTGCAGCACCACCTGGAGCAACAATTAAGGAGCAGCTCAATTTCATCATGGAAAAGTGCAAAGATGATTATAATTCAATAACCTTTCCCCCATTCACTCTGGACTCTTCCGCCGCAAAAGCCATTTCATGCCCCATCAAAGACAGCCGTGCACTATACATAAGGCTTTCCTCACCGGGATTTCTCAGTGCGTTTGTAAATGTCTCCATAATACATTCATCACCACCGGAATGTAATGTCGTTGGAGTGTTTACATGTACCGTCATTTCATTTCCTGATGCAAAATCTTTGATTACAAAGCGGTCGTCTTCCAGACAGCCTTCGATTTCGCCCCTGGTTCCCATAATCTTTGTCTGGCGGATGATATCCACAGTAAATGCTGATGCCTGCCATGAGGCTGTAATTCCACCTTCGTATTCCATATTTACAACCTGATGGTCTGGTACGTTATTATCACAATGATAAACACATCTTGCATATGGTGTTGTCAGTAAATATGCCAGAAAAGCATCATTGTCTTCTGTACGTTTAATGATATCCCGAAAGTTCTTACGGAGTTTTCTGTCTTCCAGATATTTATATGCTGAGTACATACATGTCTTATTATGTGGGCAATACTCGCAACGGTCTGCTGCTCCCTCCGGGGCGTTTTCCGGTTTGAAATAAGACAAAGAACCAAAAGAGGAAATCTTCCTGCATTTTTTTCCTCCCAGCAGATAATTCATAATATCTGTATCATGGCTGCATTTTGCTACAATCATAGGTGTGGTCTCTTCACTGTTTCTCCAGTTCCCCCGGACATAGCTGTGTGCAAAATGCCAGTATCCGATATTTTCGATGTGATGAATAGACTGAACCGCCCCTATTTTCCCTTCATCTATCACCTGTTTCATAGCACGGAAAAATGGAGTATGCCGTAATACATGGCAGACCATTACAAGCGTACCCTTTTGTTCTGCGGCCATAACAATCTCTCTTGTTTTTTCTGCCGTCTCTGCCATGGGCTTTTCCAAAAGCAGATTGTACCCTTTGGCTATAGCCGCCATTGCAGGCTCGTAGTGCTGCCGGTCCTGAGTCGCTATAATGATTCCATCCAACTCATAATTTTTTTCTAACATCTCTCTCCAATCTATAAATCGATCACTCTGTGGAATTTGATGCATGTCAGAAAAAACATTTCTCCGTTCCTCCAATGGCTCTGCTGCACATACAAATTTTACCTCTGCCGGATATTTTAATGCGTATGGCGCATAGCAGTTAGCCCCGCGTTCTCCGGCTCCAATCAAACCTAATTTAATCTGTCTCATAATCAAATATGTCCTCCTTACTGACCCTGATAAAAGTATTTATTCCCGCGGGTAATAAGTTAAAGTTGAGCTTGCTCAGCCTTGGCGGCTGCCGCGGGAGTCAAAGCCCCCAAAGTTCGCTGTGAGGTCTTTGGTTTGTACTATTATGATATAGCGAAGCAAACAGGTATGTAAATATATAGGATTGGTTTACAATAGCACTAAATTTTGTTCTTTCATTTATTTACAAAGTTAAATATAATCAGTACAATATTGTATACCAAGGGGCATCTCGTGACGTATGCCCTCACTGGTGGATCTGCGGCTGCCGCAGAATAATGTTTACAAGATGGGAAAAGGAGATATGTAAGGTGACAAAATACCAAAACAGCCAGGAGGATGGAGGAACTTATGAACAGTTTCAAACAAATCCAAATTTTCCGGTAACGTATCATTTTGCAGAAACTTTGAAGAGCAGTATAACGCCGGCACACTGGCATGAGCATATTGAACTGCTGTGTGTCATCCAGGGTGAACTGCGTATCTATGTAAAAGGCAGGGTTTTTGAAGCTGTCAAAGGGGATCTGGTGGTGATAAATCCCGGTGAAACCCATTCTATTCCGGAAAGAACCAGGGACAGCCTGTATGAATGCCTTATACCGCACAAAGCTCTGTACGATAAGATGGGGATCCCCGTGGAAAAATATATGATAGAGAACCATATTCAGGATGAGAAATATACCGACGATTTTAATCAGATTATGAGGATACTGAGCGACAAACCACAGTTTTATGAAGCTAGAGTACAATTAATTCTGCTGGAGCTTTTGCTCGATTTGATGCAAAACCATGGCAAGGTATCGGAACCTTTTAAAAGAACTTCAGAATCTTCAGGAGAGCGTATGGTGAAGCAGGTAATTGAATACATGCAGAAAAATTATGTACATCCCATCTCCACGGAAGATGTTTGTCAATATTTAAACTTTGACAAGTCTTATATCTGTAACAAATTTAAGCAGATTACCGGCACAACGATGATAAATTTTCTTAATATGATACGCTGCGAACACGCCCGGGAACTTCTGCTGCTTGGAAAATTAAGTGTTTCAGAGTGCGCTTCCCTAAGCGGTTTTCAGCACTTTCCATATTTTACGAAAACTTATAAGCGCTATATGGGAGAGCTGCCGAGTGCCACTTTTCACAGTGGTCATGCAGATTCCTGAATTTGACTTTTATGATATCTGACTTTTACTATGAGGTATTAACCTAAGAATTGTGTTCAAAAAATAAACAAAAGAACCAAAAATAATGCTCCCGGTGCTAAAATTATGTTCCCCCAATCATGAAAATTGATTTTATAATAAAATCAGGATAAAGAAGAGGAGGAAAGAATCTATGAAAAGTTTCTATTCGAAACGAGCTAAACTGGTATTTATTCTACCGGGATTTATTTTATTTACAGTGTTTGTAATCTATTCAATTATACCCTGCTTCATTATGAGCCTCCAGAACCATAATGGTGCGGCGTCACTTGGATGGGTAGGGGTTGAGAATTATATTACGACATTAACATCACCGGCTTTCTGGGCGGCACATAAAAATACATATTGGCTTCTTGCCTTAGAACTGCTGATTGGTATTCCACTGTCACTTTTGCTGGCGCTGATGCTGGATCGTGCGGGAAAGG
Organism: Faecalicatena fissicatena; assembly: GCA_001028025.1. Classification (GTDB taxonomy): domain Bacteria; phylum Bacillota; class Clostridia; order Lachnospirales; family Lachnospiraceae; genus Faecalicatena; species Faecalicatena fissicatena_A. Next base: position 4,735 of record LDAQ01000085.1, read on the forward strand.
TTGCAAAGGCCGTTTACCGGTTCGCGGCGTTGTTCCCAATTATATTATCTGTTGCCGTTGTCGGTAAGTTCTTTGTATTGGGAATCTTTGATACGAATGTAGGCCTTTTGAATTCGGTTTTAAATGCTGTGGGACTGGAAAATCTTACAAGATCGTGGCTGTCAGATCCAAAGACGGTTATGACATGTATTGCGGTTGCCTATATCTGGCAGTATTTGGGAATGAACTCCCTGCTGTTCTATACAGGAATCCGTACGATTCCGGCGGAATTCTATGAAGCAGCATTGATCGACGGAGCAGGTTTTTTAAAGGCAAGTCTTAAGATTACCCTTCCTTTGCTGCAGGATGTATTCAAATATGTCCTGATTGGGGCAACAATTGGTACTATGGGAATGTATTCCCAAATTGCCATTATGACGAAAGGTGGTCCTGGAAGAGCATCCAGAACGGTAATTTATGAAATGGTTTATCAGGCATTTCAAACCAGCAGGTTTGGATATGGCTGTGCCATCACAGTGTTGTTCCTGATTGAATGTGTCTTCTGGGCTTTTATCATTAACAAGTTCGTTGCACGTGAGCCGATTGAGTACTAGGGGAGGTTACAGGATGAAGAATAAAATGGGAATAAAAGTTGGCCGTGGGATCAGAGATGCAATATTGATCATTTTTGCAATATTGTTTATACTTCCTTTATACTGGATGTTTTCACTGTCCCTAAAAGATGCAATGCAGGCGGCAGGTCAGCCCTGGGCAATACCAGATGGACTGCATTTTGAAAACTTTGCAGGAGCATGGAATCGGATTGATATTCCGAATCTGGTAAAAAACAGCTTTATCTATACTGCAGGTTCTGTGTTATTATGTCTTTTGCTCAGCGTTATGGTTGCTTATGCAATTACAAGGATGCGTATGAAACATTCAGATTCAATCAGACTGTATTTTACAATTGGCATGCTGGTTCCGATTGCTGTCATGATGATTCCGGTGTACCGTCTGGTTATGACACTTGGATTAAAAGGAACATCCTGGTCATTGATTCTGCCTTATGCGGCATTTACTATGGCAAGTGCGATTCTGATGATATGTGCTTTCTTCCGCAGTATTCCGATAGAAATGGAAGAGGCGGCGGCCATTGATGGCTGTAATGTATACAGAACCTTTATAAGCATTATGGTTCCAATGGTGAAACCGGCACTTTTTACACAGGGAATGATGATATATATCACGAACTGGAATGAATACGCATTGGCGAGTATTCTGGCAATGGGCGAAGATATGAGAAGTATTCCGCTTGCACTGGATTTGTTCTTTGGTCAGTTCGATCTTACAAACTGGGGCGAAGTTGGTGCGGCGGTTGCGATTACATCTCTTCCTGTAATCCTTGTATTCATGTTCTGTAATAAGCAGATTGAGCAGGCAATGGCTGGCTCTTCCGGATTAAAATAGTCAGGGCAATATAAAATTAAATTGACAGCTTCATGCATAGATTGATAAAATATTCTGTGTATGCAGCTGTTTTTTATGATATAGTAATCTCTGTTTTCTATAACATAAAATCTCTGATAATTTGTGTTTGGGGAAATGAGGGGAATCTATGAAAAAGCGGATGAAATTAAGAAATACTATTTTGATTACGATCATAATGATCACGGCGATCATTGTACTGATTTTAGGATATGTTTCCAGTCGTCAGTTTGAAGAACTGTTAACGGAACGCATGGTAGATGACTATCAGGAAACCGTGAATACGATGCGAAAAAATGTAGAAACACTGATCACGTATACACAGGATTTTACAAAGTATATGTCTCTGGATGAGGATGTACTGGAAACAATTATCGAATATCAAAATATGGATAAAAGCAGCATATTGAATCGGATGGCGATGAAACAAAAATGGGATATGCTCAGTCAGCGGCTGATCTTTTCCACATCGATGATCTATAGTCTGGAAATCTATTCAGGGGAGACTATGGTGTATAGTTACTATGATGATCCGACGGTGAATGATACAAAGAATGTTCCCGATGAAATTCTAAGAATGGCAAACGCGCAGAGTCCGCCGATATGGACAGATTTATTGACACTTAGACAATACCGGTCTTATGTAAAGAAACCTGACTATGGTTTTGCTGTGGTGAAATCGGTAAGTAATGAATCTATGGGAAAAGTCGGGGTAATTGCAGTATATGTCCGGGAATCCAGTTTTGCAGATATATTAAAGCCTATAAATGAAGAACAAAAGAATACATTTTATCTGGTAAATGGTGATAATAACATTGTGTCTGCAGTAAATAAAAAGGATCTCTACAAGAGAGCCGATGTTTCACTGGGACTTACAACCGAAGAATATGAGAAGTGTATGCAGGATGGAGTCCTTTTAAAAGAGGAGAAGGGGCAGGAACCACTTCTGTATGTAAGCAGAATGATTGGGGAGAATGGCTTAAAACTGGTCTGCGAGACTACAATGGAAGAACTTGGGAGGCAGCAGAGGAGTTTAAAGCTTTTTATTGGAATCGTGATGCTTTTATCTGTAATATTGGCTGCTGTCAGTGCATGGTTTGTGTCGGGCAGGGTGACAAAACCGTTGGGAGAGCTGATGGGAATTATGGAGAGGATCACAACTGAAGATAAAAACAGCCATCTCCGTTTCCCGGACGGAAATACAGGAGAAATCGGCATTTTGGGCAACCGGTTTAACGAACTTATGGACGAACTGGATGCATCTATGCAGCAGATATATCAGGAGCAGCGGCAGAGGCGGCATAATGAAGTGCGCTTATTGCAGGCACAGATTGTTCCTCATTTTCTATATAATACGATGGGAATTATATCTTCTTTTATTAAGCTTGGTATGCCGGAAAAGGCGCTTACAACAATTCAGAACCTGGTAAGTTTCTATCGGCTTTCCCTTTCGTCTGGAAAAGAAATTATTTCAATAAAAGAAGAGGTGGAATTAACACGCAACTATATAGAATTACAACAGCTTCGTTATATTGAGTATATGGAATACACGATTGAGTGTGATAAAGATACGGAAGAAGTCTGGATACCAAAACTGACCATACAGCCATTGGTGGAGAATGTACTGCATCATGGGCTAAAGCCGAACGGGGAAAAATGTCGGATCCATATCAGTGTTATAGCCGACAATCCAAATGAGATGTTAAAAATCAGTGTTTATGATAATGGTGCAGGTATTAAAGCGGAAAGGCTGGAGCAGCTGCGCCAGAGTCTGGAAACTGGGAAAAGTATTACGAAATCATTTGGGATTCTGAACATTCACCAGAGGTTAAAGCTGATATATGGTGACGAATATCACATGGAGATCGATAGCCAGGAAGGAGAATATACACGATTCAGTTTGCATTTGCCATTGAAGGACGGTGAGGAAGGGGAAAAACATGTATAAGGTACTATTAGTGGATGACGAGTATTTTCCAAGAGAAGCACTTAAGACAACTATTTCCTGGGAAACGTATGGATGTATGATCTGCGGAGAAGCCAAGAATGGATTTGACGGTATTGAAAAAGCAATGCAGTTAAAGCCGGATATCATATTAACAGATATTAATATGCCATTTATGGATGGCCTCGATATGATTATGCATCTGCAGAAGGCACAGCCTGATATTTTGTATTCCATTGTGACCGGATACAGTGAGTTTGAGTATGCGAAGAGAGGAATCGAGCTTGGAGTTCATCACTTTATTGTAAAGCCTATTGATGATCAGGAGATGATAAAGACCATACAAAATATGGTGGAAATTCTGGAATCGAAGCACGAGAAAGAACGCGAGTACGAGAGCCTGAAGTTTTGGGCGGAAAAGAACAGCGAAGAAAACAGGAAGAATTTTTTGGATATGTTGTTAACGGAAGAAAATGGTGTTTCAGAATCCCAGTTTTTATTTGAGTGTGACCAGTTAAATCTCCCGATGAAACATGGCGGATATCTTGTGTGCTGTTTGAAAATTGACTCCCGGACATATGTGCATTTAAGCCAGGAAGAATGGCAGAATAAGATAACAGAAGCGATGGGGAAAACAGGAGAAGGCTGGAATTGGACCGTTTATTATCAGGGATATGGAAATCTGTTCATTATTTTCAGTGATGTAAGGGAAAATGACCGGAACAGGGCTGCAGTCGGTGCGCTGATGCAGAGCATTCAGATTGCATTGATGCAGGAATGGGTGTGTACTGTGATGGCAGGCGTGGGCCATTATTGTAAAACATATCATGAGATTGCAAAGTCACGAATGGAGGCGGAAACATCTGTACAGGAAATTACGGCATCAAAGTTAGTTACAGAAATGCTGCGTTATATTCATGAAAATTATACAAATCCTGATTTGTCCCTGAAAGAAATTGCGGAGAAATTATTTGTAAATTATTCTTATCTCAGTACCCAGTTTAAAAAGGAAATGGGAATGTCTGCGAGTCAGTACATATTACGGTTCCGCATGACAAAAGCAGCGGATGCATTCCGAAGCGGGGAGGAAAATATGATAGAGGTTGCCGGCGCAGTCGGATATACGGATACGAAGTATTTTTATCGGTGTTTTAAAAAAGAGTTTGGGATTACTCCGAATCAATATATAGAAGTATTGCAGAAAACACGGAGCAGCGGCGAAGTATTTTAAGGAACCGCCATATTGTTTCATCTTCGTTCATGTAACAAATCCACGAAAAAAGGGGCGAATACCAAAAAAAATTGAACTATATGCTAAAAATATGTACCCCCGAAAATAAGAATGGACGATATAATATAGACATCAATTAATCGAGGAGGAAATGATATGAAAATGAAAAGAGTAATGAGTATTCTTTTGGCAGGAACCATGGTTTTAAGCATGGCAGCATGTGGTAAAAAAGCTGACGAGCCCAAAAAAGATGCCGGAGACAAAGGGGGCGACGCAAAAAAAATCAGTATTTTGTGGCCTGAAACAGATTCTACACAGGTAGATGTTATGGAGAATTATCTTCAGCCGGCACTCAAAGAAAAATTCCCGGATGTCGAATTCGAGTACATTCCTATAACAACAAAGCCAGGGGAAAGCCCCATTAAGACAATGAGTGCTTCCGGCGACCTTCCGGATATCTATTTCACAGGCGGAGCTGATATGGATGCAGTTCTGGGTGCAGAAGACGCACTGGATGTGGCACCATATCTTGAAGATGGATGGTTAGAGGAAAATTACACGGATCCGGATATGGTTAAGCATGGGGATGCTATCTATTGGCTGGCAGCAGGACAGAATGCATACTATACACCGGTATTCTACTACAACACAGCCCTTTTTGAAGCAAATGGGGTGAAGGAACCAACTAACATGGACGAATTCGTTAAGGCATGTAAGACATTTGTAGACAAAGGCGTTACACCAATTACAACAGCTGACTGGGTATCCTCCTATTCTCTGATTGATGGTATCCTTGCAAGTACTGCACCGGATGCTTTAGAAGACTTACATTCACGTAAATGTGACTGGACAGACGACAGAGTAAAAAAAGCATTATCTTATTTTGACGAGTTAAAGAAAATGAAAGCTTTTGCACCGGATATCGTGAATAAAGATGATGCAACAGCTTATTCAGAGTTCCAGGCTGGAAACACAGCTATGATGTTGACATATTCCTGGTTTAACGGTGATATGACAGAAGACAAACTGGGATTCGTTCCTGGAACATTTAACTTCCCGGCAGCAGCTGATGATTATATTCAGCTTATCTTCGAACCAAGAAAAGGTAACGGATGTGGATATACAGCGAATGCAAACACAGAAGATCCAGAGTTACTTACAGAGATCTTACAGGTAATCGTTAAGGCAGAATCTGAGCGTCACAATGCGAATGGTGTCAACACAAACTTCATTGTAGAGAACCCGGCAGAACCTGCAAATGATCTGGAAGCTAAAAGACTGGAAGCTTACAAGGCAGCAAAAACTCATTTAAGCGTACTTGGTCAGTCTCAGATGGATGGAGTAACAATTGCTGAGTTCACTACATTGTATAATATGTTAGTTTCTGAAGACCAGGGATACATGTCAGCAAACTTCATTGAAGAAATGCAGCCAATCTGGGAAGCTAATACATATGGAGCTACAGAATAATATATATTAGTTGGATTTAAGAATAAATACGTAGTAAACCCATGAAGAGCCCCTCCGGCTTTGGGAATTACAATAGTCATGAAAGGACTGTGCGGTAATTGCACAGTCCTTTCGTGTATAATTACATAAAATTTATAGGAGAATAAAAAGATGAGCAAAATTACATACCCGTTAAACAGCCTTACTTATTGCAGGAATTGTCTGAATGAAACATTTGGAATGAATTTACAGAGAAAGGATTTATATATTTATCCATATCCCATGAAATGCCATCGCTGCGGAGAATCAAAAAATGTTATTTGCAAAGCCAGATTTCCATATAATATTGTTCTCCAATCCAAAATAAATCATATGCCGGATCTGATATCAAAGCTTTAAAATCCCCTAAAAAAATTCCTGGGTAAGCAGTTTTGCTTACCCACTTTTTATATCATAAAATATATTGCCGCCGATATTCACCGGGAGACATATGATAGCAATGTTTGAAGTGTTTTCCAAAATAGCTGCTGTTCCCAAACCCTGTCTCTAAAGCAATTTCCACAATGCTTTTTTTCGTGTTTATCAATAATTCCAGTGCCCTTTTTAAACGTATGGACAAGAGGAATTCCACAGGGCTGATTCCAAGATTACTTTGAAAGATTCGGTAGCATTCCCGTTCGCTGATGGGTATGCAGTCTGAAATCTGGCGTACGGTCAATTTTTCGGCATAATGTTTCTGGACGAAAAGGAGCAGCAGTTTAATCCGTTCATCTTCCAGTGCATTTTGAGACGTTTGGGACAGCGTTTGGCTGGCAGCCTGAGAATATATGATTTCCCAAATGTCTACAAATAGATTTCTGAGGCGCAATTCATAAAATGCCTTCTTATCAAGACCCATCCGGGCAGCATCTGCTATCTGTTTTAATGTGGAACGGTCTTCTTCCTTCTCATAATAGAATGGTATACAATCCAGCTGTTTTTGTTCTATAACGGGAACAACATATTTTGAATCAAGGAAACTGTCTGAATTCCCTACGAGAAAAGAACTGTCAAAAAACTGGGTCTGTACTTTAGAATCTTTATAGGGAGTAATTACATGGAGAAAATGGGGAACACCGGAATTGATAAAGATCCCGTCACCTTTTTTCAGAATATATTCATGCCGGTTTGTCTTGTAAAGGATTTCGCCTTCTAACACATATCCAAATTCAAATTCAGTATGCCAATGCCATGGAACATCTCCTAAAAACTGTATTTCAGATACAGGGACGAGGAGGTTGTAATGGAATTGGTCATTTGGAAAAAAAATGTGTTCTTCTGTTTGAGTATTCAGACTGGGGATTATAAATTCTGACATAGTATTGAACCTCCTGTTTTGGCGGAATCGTTATATCGATTGTCAGTATAGAGATATATTTTATTGATATTTAGCAGTATTATTATATTGAATATTATAATGAAATACTGTGAATGTGTCAAGAATTGTGAGAATAGAGCAAGGAAAGCGAAGGTGAAAAAAATGCGTGAACTGAAAAAAGAAGATATAAAACAGGTGATTGAAGGCCGCGGGCATGTGGGCCGTACCCCAATGTTGTATGACATGTGGATTTATCCATGGATTTATGAGGAACGCAGGGAGGCGTTTGAAACATTTATGGATGCACAGATAAAAGATGTGGATCTCATTGATCTGGTTTTACCGGATAATTTTCAGGCGCCGGAGGACGCTCCGGATTATAAATGGGCTTACGAAGGACTGAATGAAAAATCGGGAGTCGGAATTGACGCAAAGTGCATAGCAGAGGAATGGGAAGATATGGAATCGGTTTATAACTCATTCCCGACAACGGAATATCCGGGTCTGATTCTGCAAAAACCGCTTAATAAAGAAAAATATATTGCTGCAAGATGGTGTTTCTGTTTCTTTGAGCGTATGTGGTCTTTCCGCGGGATGGAGAATGCCCTGACGGATTTCTACTTATATCCGGATGAGGTACATTGCCTGTTTCAAAAACTCGCGGATTATTATATGCGTATTATGGAACGGGTGAAGGAAGAAACCGATGCAGATGCCATTTTTGTTACAGATGATATCGGGACGCAGTCGGGGCCGTTCTTTTCTTTAGATATTTTCAGGGAATTTTTTAAACCGTACTATAAGCAAATGATCGACAAGGCACATAGCCTGGGGATGCATTTCTGGCTGCATACGTGCGGAAATATAGAACTGTATATGGAAGATTTTATTGAAATTGGATTGGATGTGATTCATCCGATTCAAAAATTCACAATGGATTATCAGGAAATTGCGAAGAAATACGGTGACAAAATCTGCCTGCTGGTAGGATTTGATGTTCAGCAGACCATACCGTTTGGAACTCCGGAAGAGGTTCGTCAGGAAGTAAGAGATTTAATTGACACATTCAGCCGTCCCGACGGACGTTTTATGCTTACCATGGGAAATGGTTCTACACTGGACTGGCAGCTCAGCAGCCTGGAAGCGCTTTACAACGAGACGGAAAAATATATCAAAACATGGAAGGAATAGAAAAGATGGATTATAAACAAATCATAAAAGAGATGACTTTAGAGGAAAAATTTAATTATTTAACGGGAGCGGATATGAATGCCGGATATAAACTGGAACGGTTTCCGATAGAAACGATGCGCTATCATGACGGTCCCTTTGGCCTTCGTATGAAAGAGAAGGACAACAGCCATCAGGAAATTATGGAACAAAAGATCCGCTCCGCATTTCCCAATGCGGTAAAGGGAGAGGAAGTGCCGTCCACTGCATTTCCAACAGGATGTTCCATGGGGGCAACATGGGATGAGGAATTGATTCAAAGAGTGGGAAATGCATTAGGTGAAGAATATAGCGCTTATGGAATCAATGCAATCCTGGGACCATCCATGAATATCAAAAGACATCCGTTGTGCGGAAGAAACTTTGAATACTTTTCAGAGGATCCCTATCTTTCCGGAAAACTTGGAAGTGCGTATGTAAAAGGGGTACAGGAAAAAGGCGTGAGTGCCTGTCCGAAACATTTTGCGGCGAATAATCAGGAATACGGACGTTCAGATATATGCAGTGAAGTAGATGAGAGAACTCTGAGAGAAATCTATCTCAGGCCATTTGAAATCATGGTAAAGGAATCTGCGCCGTGGTCCATCATGTGTTCTTATAACCGTCTGAATGGTGTTTTTGCATCGGAGCATAAAAAACTCCTGATTGATATACTGAGAGAAGAATGGGGCTTTGACGGAATTGTTATATCGGACTGGGGATCGGTAAAGAATCGTGCATACTCTCTTCTGGCTTCCGTTGAGATGTGTATGCCCTATCAGGAAGAAGCATACGGACAGCTTCAAGAGGCTTATGAGTCAGGCGTTATAGATGATGAGGTGATCGATGAGGCGTTGACAAGGCTGTTTGATTTCTATGAAAGAACCAGAGGGGTATATGAAACAAGTGCCTGCAATTTTGAGGAACATCATGAACTTGCAGTTGAGGCGGCGGAAAAATCTTTTGTCTTGTTAAAGAATGAGAATCAGGCGCTTCCTTTGGATAAAAGTAAAATAAAAAAACTCCTGGTTATTGGAGAAGGAGCTGTCAACCCATATATTGGTGGAGACGGAAGTTCAAGAGTGGCGAATCCTACACAAGTTGATATTCCGTTAGATGAACTTAAAAAAGAAATGGGAGATGAAGTTGACATTGCATTTATGGGAATAGACAAAGTGGATGCTTATAATAATGAGATCGGACCTATGGAAACGGAAATTGCAGAGAGAGCTTCTGAATCTGATGCAGTGATTGTATTTGCAAACCAGAATTTTGCATGCCACAGTGAAGCGATAGACCGTAGTTATATTGATCTCCCGCCAAACCTGGAATATGCAATTAAAGCATCACGCCGTGTCAATGACAGGGTGATTGTAGTGTTAAATACTGCAAGTGCAGTCTCAACAGAAAACTGGGGATATTGTGCCCAGGCAATTTTAGTGAGCTGGCTGTCCGGACAGGGGATGGGGAGAGCGATTGCGGAGACATTAACCGGAAAGAACAATCCATCAGGAAAGCTGCCGGAGACTTTCCCGAAACATTTGCGGGATGTAAGGAGCTTAGAAAATTACCCCGGAGACAGGTTTAAAGTAGTTTACGAAGAACGGATGATGGTAGGGTATCGCCATTTTGATACAAATCATGTGGAGCCTGCGTATGAATTTGGATTCGGATTATCCTATTCAGAGTTCAGGTACAGCAATTTGTCTTTGCATGATAATGAACTGAAGTTCCAGATTGAGAATGTCAGTGATACAGACGGGGAAGAAGTCGCCCAGGTTTATGTGGAATTCCCGGAGAATTCATGGAACAGCCATCCGCTTCGGGAATTGAAAGCATATAAAAAGGTGAGGATACCGGCACATTCCAGTGTTGAGGTGCAGATTACTCTCGGCGAAGATGCATTTAGTTACTATAGTGAAGCGTTGGATAAGTGGACGGTGGAAGAAGGAATCTATCGGATTCATGTGGGAAGCTCATCCAGAAATCTGCCTCTGTGTATAGAAATGCGCATGCAGCAGGAAGAGTACATAACAAACACAGAGTACCTGAAGATAAGATAAATGATTACTTTGCTGCAATAGAGAGAAATGTATCCGTAAACATAAAAAGAAGGTATTATAATCAAGTGATAAAAGAGGCAGACGAGTCTGCTTCTTTTTGTTTTTCTGTTAAAGGGAGAATGGCATGGTCATTTTCACTTTTGGCGGAATAGTCAGACTTACTGTCAGTATAAGGATATATAATTCGGATTTTTAGCAGTATTATTATATTAAATTAATGCGGATATGCAAGGGATAATGTGCGGTTCCCGCGGGCAAAGAGCGAAAGGAAAAAGTGCTTAACATTGGCCGCTGCGTTGAGGGGCTAATACTTCGCAGCACGCCGTGAGGTCCTTGGCTTAAGGTTTCGGTTGAGTTATGGAAGGGAGGGAAACAGATCAGGCCGAAGACTTAAAATAAATCAGATGATGGAGGAGTGAAGAGAGAATACGATGAAAAAAGGGAAAACATATGTAAAGATGTTATCTATGGGTCTGGCAGTATGCATGGCGGCTTCGGCAGCGCTGCCAGCTAAAATGACTGCAGTAAACGCAGAAGACGTAAATGAGGATACAAGCTGGAATGCAATCCAGGATGTTGTCTCCAGATATTATGGAGAATGGAATCAGCCGACATACTCAGGATTAAGCAATGGACAGATGCCGGATACTGCTTTGCTGGGCAATGGAGACATGGGTGTCGCGTCCGGCGGCAGCAGTAAAGAAAAGAAGTTCTATGTTTCGAAAGGTGATTTTTGGGCGTATGGTACTTCCCCAGGTTTACATGAACCTGGAATGTTGTCATTAGGCGGCGTTACGATTCGAGAGAACGAGCAGAAAGAGGAAAATACGAGTCCGAATCTGGCATTGGATTACAAGAATGCAGCTGCAAGCAGTGTGCACGACCAGTTTGGTCCGGAGAAGGCAGTGAATGGAACCATGACGGATGCCAATGACATGTGGTGTACAAAAGTCGGCAAGGAACACTGGCTGCAACTGGAGTTTGATGCTCCAATTACTTTTTCCCGCTGGGTAGTGAAGTTTGACGAGGCACTGCGCCCGGGACTGCCGGATATTGGCGCAAATACAGCGAGCGATTTTCAGCTTCAGATTAGTGAAACCGGGGAAGCAGACAGCTGGACAGATGTATCAAATATTGTAGGAAACAGTGATGCGGTATTTGATGAAAATCTGACGGAAGCGGTAACAGCAAAGTATATACGAATCTATTTCACAAAGCCGACTCAAGAGACGACAGCAGACAGCAAAAACAATCCCCGTGCCAGGGTAGCGGAATTTGAGCTTTATGCAGAAACAAAAGACCCGGAGGAGAAAGGGACGAATCTGGCACTTAATAAGCCGGTTGAAGTTTCTTCTCAGTGGGGTGGAGAAGCAAAAGGAACTCTGGTAGATGGAAATGACGGTACACAATGGACCACTTCAACAGATGCCATGAATGCGGAGGAACACTGGGCGGTTGTCGATTTAGGGGAAGATAAGAATATCGGCTATTGGGTAGTGAAAAATAGTACACAGGCAGGATGTGCTACCAGTGATTTTAAGTTGCAATACAGTAAGGATGGGGATAAGGATAGCTGGACAGAATTTGCTGCAGTAGAAGGAAATGCAGAGACTTTTGTAGCAGGGTCACTTGAAAGTCCGATCAGTGCGAGATATGTGCGGCTGTCAATTACAAAGGCAACACAGACAGATAATTCATACGCAAGAGTTCTGGAGCTGGAGCTGTATCAAGTTTATGTAGAGCCTCCGGAACCGTTTTATGAAAAACAGGATATATTGAATGCCGAGATCCAGACAAAGCAGGAGATTGCGGATCTTAATACAGAGATGACAACCTGGGTGGCTTCTGACAAGAATGTAATGGTAACGGAATTAGAAGCGAAAGGGAATAAATCAGCGGAATTTGAAGTGGAAACATGGGCCACAAACAATGCATCCAATATCCGCCCGATTACTGCTGTGAATGATGATACAAGCGTGACATCGACACGCAGTTCAGAGAACCGGCATCCGGATGATCCGGATTCATGGGTTTCCAAGGCAGCGTTATCTACGACCATAATCGGTGCGGATATAACAGGAGCTGATTCTGATATGACATCCGGAAAAGGAACCTTAAGCTTCACGTTACAGCCGGATGAGAAGGTTTATGTTGTAACTGCAGTCGGAGGCGGCGGAAGAACATATACGAACGAAGGTAAGCTTTGGGAAGGTGAGACGGAACCGGATGCAGAAGCACAGGAGCTGTTAAGCGAAGTTTCAACGCAAGAAGCTGTTCAGGAACTGAATGCCGAGAGACAGAATTGGTGGAAGGATTACTGGAGTGCATCCTATGTTGATTTTGGAACAGAAGATGAAAAGCTGAATCAGATACAGAAATATTATTATGGAGCACAGTATATACTTGGAAGCACGGCCAGGGAAGGAAAGGCAGCACCTGGATTATATGGGGTATGGCGTGTGAACGATACACCATATTGGCATGGGGATTATCATCTGAATTATAACTTTATGTCAGCCTTTTATGGTGTGAATTCAAGTAACAGGGCGAATTTAAGTCTCCCGGCATCCCAAGTATTATTTGATTATGTAAGTTCTGGGGAAAAACGGGCTGCTTCCACGGCAGAATTAAGAGAAATCAATTCTTCTATTGTGGACAAAAATATTGCAGAAGGCGATATTGACCCTGTAAATGGAATTGCGGATGCCATTTTATTCCCAATAGGTATTGGGCCATGGGGTTCAGTAACAGACGATAACTATCTGAATGAATGTTTAGGTGCTGGATATAACAGTTATTTATTTACACAATATTATGATTATACATTGGATGAGAATATTCTGGATCAGGCTTATGATTATCTGAAAAAATGTGCAAATTTCTATGAGGCATGGCTTGTGAAAGAGGACGGACGGTACAACATGTACGGAGGCTGGTGTGAAGGATTCCAGGGAAAGAATCCGGCGATTGAACTGGCAACCATGCAGAATGTATTTAAAAATGTTCTCTCAATGAGCGAAACATTAGGGGTAGATAAAGAGAAACGTCCGGTGTGGGAAGAGATTTATGAAGATATTTCTATTAAACCGACCTGGACAACAAATGGAAAGACTACATATGGCCTGGCAGAGAAAAGAATGGATGGTTCTGGTGGAGAGACAGACTTTGGCCTGTGGGGACAACTGTATTCTAACGTAGTTATGTTGGATTACTTCCTGCCAGGTGACAGTCTTGGCTACTTCTCATCTCCGGAAGAATTACAGATTGCAAGAGATACTATTGATACCTTTGACAGTAATTCAGCAGGTAACATTGCATGGAACAATGCAAACAACTTCCCGAGGGTCTATCCGGATGCAGTGAAAGCAAGATATGAGATCGATCAGGTTATTAACCATCTGTATCAGAATATTTCTGGTGGGAAAATGGCCGCAAACCTTCGAATCGTTGACGGCCAGCATGGAGTGGAAAAATCCGGGACGACAGAAGCAATTAACAGCATGATGCTGGCAAGTGATAAAGGAATCACAAAGATTTTCCCGAACTGGTATCCAGATAAAGATGCAAAATTTGCCAGCTTACGTGCAAAAGGAGCATTTACAGTTTCAGCGGAATACGATGGAACTGCTCAGGAAGCTAAGAACGTTGTGATTACCAGCGAAAAGGGTGAAACAATGACATTCGTATCTCCGTGGGCTGAAGGCGCTACTGTACGTGATTCCCAGGGAAATGTTGTAAAAACGGAAGCAGGAACAGTTCCGAACTGGGAAGACGAAAAAACAATCACGTTTGCAACTACAGCAGGAGAAACCTATACGGTAGAAAAAGGTGAGGCTCCGGTTGAGCTTGACTATAAAGCAATTGATGAAGTGATCGCAGAAGCAGAGGCGATCAAGCAGGACGGATACACATCTGAGAGCTATCAAGTACTGCAGGATGCGTTAAACAGTGCAAGAGATGCACGCAAGAATGCAACAACTCAGGACGAGCTGAATCAGAAAAAGGATGAGCTCCGCACAGCAATCGATGGCTTAAAGGGAAGCAAGAATGTATTGGAAGCCTTCCTGAACAGAGCCAAGCAGCATGTTGAAAACGGAGATGTAGACGGTCTGGTTGAATCTGTGAAGAAGCTTTTCACCGAAGCCATTGCTGAGGGTGAAGCAGTCATGAGAAATGAGAATGCTACGAAAGATGACTTGCTGAAGGCAAGTCTGAAGCTGATGAATGCGATTCAGGCATTGGATATGAAAGCAGGAGATAAGGCAGATCTTGGAATGGCACTGGAACTGACCGCTATGATCGACCTGACACAATATGTGGAAGCAGGACAGGCGGAATACCTGGCAGCGAAAGCGGTAGCTGAAGGTGTTATGGGAAATGGGGATGCTATGCAGCCGGAAGTTGACGCGGCATGGTCGACTCTGGTGGATACCATGATGGACTTAAGGCTGAAAGCGGACAAGTCCACCTTGTCAGATTTATTAGAAAGCGTGAAAGATATAGACCTCGGCAAGTATACAGATGAATCCGTAAAAGTGTTTAAGAATGCGCTGGCAAAGGCTAGTGCAGTGATGGTTGATGAAACTTTATCTGTGGATAGCCAGGCTGATGTTGACGAGGCTGTAAAATTACTTGCAGATGCAAGAGACGGACTGAAAGAGAAGAATGGTTCCGGAGATAATAATAACGGGAATCAGAATGGCGGCGACCAGAATGGAAATGGACAGAACGGAAATAACGGAAACAGTCAGAATGGAAATGGTGCACAGAGTAACGGATCAGCAAATCAGAGTATTAAGACCGGAGATGCTACAGGGGTATTTGTGCCAATCATTGGGCTTATGCTGAGTTTTGGCGCAGCAGCAGTAGCTGGTGGGTTGTTTTTCAGACGGAAACGCAGATAAGAACTTATAATAATCAAGCTATAAAAGAGGCAGACAAGACTGCCTCTTTTAATGTTTCACGAATTTTCTGAACAAAGTTCCAAGGATCTTTGTCAACAATGGTTTTGGAATAGAAAAAAGACAGAGCAGGAGGCTCCATTATGAGGATGATTTTTGTCCTTTCACTTCGATTTTTTCATGGGCTTATGATTCTGAAATTTCTTTAATCATTGTAATATTGATGCAACTGTCATATAATATAAGCAAAAGAAGGGAAGTGATATTATGACACCATTAACAGTCACCAAATCTATAGCCGAAAACCAGATTGACTATTCAGAGAAGGATTCTTTTGATGCTCTGTACCACGAATTGGAAAAAGGAATTCAAAGCATGAAAAATGGTGAAGTATATACCATTGACGAAGCATGGGAGGAAATCGACCGGATATAATGCATATGAAAAAACCCATAAATTATAATATTATCTTGTCGAAGGATGCATTGCAGGATATTAAAAATACCACGAATTTTCTGTACAAAATTCCAAGGATCTTTGTCAACAATGGTTTTGGAATAGAAAAAAGTGAGAGCAGGAGGCGAGCCCCATCAATCTTTCCAGTACTTCATGATATACGCTTTAGCCTCAGTCTGCTCCAGACCAAATTTCTCTGCTACTTTAACTTCAGAGTCCTCCCTTGAAAAGCTCATTTCACGGCAAAAATCTATCAATACCCGTATCCCTTCCAGCAGTCCCTCCTGACGGCCTTCTTCTTTCACATTCAGCAAATGCTTTTCCTCATCATATTCATAGATACTCACACTTTTCGCCTCCGATCTGTTCTTTTTAAGAAACTCTGCCAGAATATCATTCCGGATACATTCTGTAATTGACAGCTCGACTGCTGCCTCAAGACTCATGCTTCCGGCATATTCCCTCACTCTCGCAACGTATTCTGAATAATCTTTCAATGTTTTACATGTATCTAACAGCTTCTTATTATGCCCCAGGTTTATGTTGAACATAACTGCAGTCAGTTCAAGGGCGTACTCTTGCTCTGGAATCGTAAATGCATCGGAAAGTTTCAATACCTTCATATCTTCCAATTTTTCAGTGCCATTATAAAAGATTACAAACCTTGGGGTCGGGATTTGTACGACTTTACTTCCATACAAGTTTGCATCCTTTGTTATCACCGAATATAAATCTGCCACATACATCAGACAGCGCAGTGGTAGATTCGGACTGTACGTGGACTGATGCTCATATAACGTCAGACGGGAATCTATAATAAATGACAGGTCATTCCTCATCGACATGTATATTGCATTTTCCAGAGTATTGATTTCCAGTAATTCAGGATCACCATAATTCGTTCCATTCATCGCATTATACAATTCCAGCAATACCCTCTTTTCGCTGAATATCATTTCGAACAGTCTGGATTTGTAGGTACGTTTCACTTGCATCTCAGTGATGTTTTTACTTGCCGCCACATCTGTTGGCTGCTGTACTGTTTCTTTGTTTTGTGTGTCTTTTAGCATATATCTGCCTCCTTCGTAAATTGTGCAGGAGGTTCCTGATACTCTACTATCCATAGCCGAAACCTCTCTGCTGTTTAAAATGGAATTAAAAGCATTGAGATTTCTCGCATTAATATCTGTTATTAGAAATGATACCAGATTCGGGCTTGCCCGTTCAGAAGTTTTAGAAATATATTCATGCTTTTAACATATTTTAGCATAATAATTTCCTGGATGCCAGTCTATTTTTGTTGTGTGTTTAACTTTTATGTTACCGAACCAATGTTGTTTTAGATTATATGGAACAAGGACAGAAGAATGCAGAATCAATTGCGGATCTGCAGCAATTAGATTATGTGTATACGGCATGGGTTCAGCCGACAGGCGATACGAAATATACTGATAAAAGGATTGCAGATGGCAGTATAAATCCAGATAAAGGGATTGAAGGAGGGCTGCTTTATCCGGCAGGAATCATACCGTTTGGCCAAAGCGCCTGCCCGGGTTTGTATCACAATCAGACAGCGAATGCATCTTATAGCGCATTAGCCGGAGTAGAATACTATAAATATACAATGGATGAAGAGTATTTACGCGATTATTTATATGATTACCTGAAAGGCTGTGCAGCTTTTTATGAAACATGGATGGAACATGATGAGGCGACTGGCCAATATAATATTTACGCTGGTTATCACGAGCAGTCCTGGGGATATAATCCGACAATTGAATTACAAACGATATACTTTATATTTGATACAATTGTGAATGCAAGTGAAACATTGGGAGTGGATGCGGATAAAAGAGAAAAATGGATTGATATCCGTGATAATCTGGCACCTTTGCCTACTGCTGACTGCAACGGAAAAGAAGTAATTGCATTTGCTGAGAAAAAGTGGAACGGTGGGGATAACTATGAATTTGATTCCTCTCTTGTTAAAACCGACGGAAATGTCTGCCAGTTAGACGGAATCTTGTTAGATGGAATGATTGGATACTTTTCTTCTCCTGAAACCTTGCAGCTGGTACGGAATACTTTAGATGTTTCGGAACCTGCATGGGCTCGCGGAAACCATTTTACAAGGGTATATGCATCTGCTGTACGTTCCAGATATGATATCAACAAAATTGTTTCGGAATTGGCAAAAACAATCAATCAGAATATGCAGGCTAATTTACGGATCAAAGATCCATACCATGGTGTAGAAAAGTGCGGTACAACTGTGGCAGTCAATGAGATGCTGTTATTGTCTGACGAAGGTATTACTAAGCTTTTCCCAAATTGGTATGTTGATAAAAACGCAAAATTTGGGAATCTTCGTGCAAAAGGTGCATTTATTGTGTCAGCGGAATATGATGGAACTGCACAAGAAGCAAAGAACGTTGTGGTTACCAGTGAAAAGGGTCAAACGATGACACTAGTATCTCCATGGTCTGAAGGCGCTACAGTACGTGATTCCAGGGAAATGTTGTAAAAACGGAAGCAGGAACCGTGCCGGACTGGGAAGACGAAAAAACAATCACATTTGATACAAAAGCCGGAGAAACATATACGGTAGAAAAAGGACAGGGTCCTGTAGACCCCGAACTTGACTATGCTGAACTTGACAGGACAATCAGTGAGGCCGAAGCTATCAGGCAGGACGGATACACACAGGAAAGTTATCAGGCACTGCAGGATGCATTAAATAGTGCGAGAGATGCACGCCAGAATGCAGCAACTCAGGACGAACTGAATCAGAAAAAAGAGGAACTTCGAGCTGCAATTGATGGCTTAAAGGGAAGTAAGAATATATTAGAGACCCTGCTGAACGAAGCGAAACAGCATATTGAAAACGGTGATGTGGATGATCTGGTTGAATCTGTACAGAAGCTTTTCGCAGAAGCTATTGCAGAGGGCGAGGCAGTCATGGAAAATGAGAATGCTGCGAAAGATGATGTGCTGAAGGCAAGCCTGAAACTGATGAAGGCGATTCAGGCATTGGATATGAAAGCCGGAGATAAAGCGGATCTTGGTATGGCACTGGAACTGACAGCTATGATCGACCTGACCCAATATGTTGAAGCAGGACAGACAGAATATCTGGCAGCGAAGGCGGAAGCAGAGGGTGTTATGGAAAATGGCGATGCGATGCAGCCGGAAGTTGACGCAGCGTGGTCGACTCTGGTGGATACCATGATGGACTTAAGGCTGAAAGCGGACAAGTCCACCTTGTCAGACTTATTAGACAGCGTAAAGGATCTTGACCTTGGCAAGTATACAGCTGAATCCGTAAAAGTATTCAAGAATGCGCTGGCAAAGGCAAATGCAGTGATGGATGATGAAACATTTTCTGTGGATAGCCAGGCAGACGTTGACAAAACCGTAAAATTACTTGCAGATGCGAGAGACGGGCTGACAGAGAAAAAAGGTTCTGGCGGAGACAACAATAACGGGAATCAGAATGGAAATAATGGAAATCAGAACGGCGGTCAGAATGGAAACAACGGAAATCAGAATGGGAACATCCAGAACGGAAATGTTACACAGAATAACGGATCAGCAAATCAGGGGATTAAGACTGGAGATGCTGCAATAGTATTTGGGCCAATCATTGGGCTTATGCTGAGCTTTGGCGCAGCAGCTATAGCTGGCGGTTTGTTTTTCAGACGGAAACGTAGATAAGAAAGATATAAAAAACCAAAATAAGTGAACCAACTACTAAAAAAACATCCCCTGTGTTAAAAGAGCATTTACTATAATTTATATAAACAAATAACGGAATGAAGATCCGCCGCAGTTGTGGCGGATCTTTTGTAAAAATACATGAAAGATAAAAGCAAAATACTATAAAATTCTGATCTGCTGGAAAAGGGTGGAGTATTCGCTGTAAAACCGGAAAGGAGGGAGCGATATGTCAGTCTGTCAGATACTGGCGGCTGCGGTTCAGGCTGAGCGTACCAAGGCGATGCCCCTTTTAATAAAAAAGTCCAACGGCACTCCGTAACACATGCCTTGCGGGCGGACCCGCAGTAAACTGCGGGACAATATATGAGAAACATTGCAGGAGGAAAGGGAATGAACAAAAAGAAAGCACTTACCAAAACGGCAGCGGCGGCGATGGCCTGCTGTATGCTTGGCAGTACAGTCTTTTCCGGTGCGGGAATAAGTACAGTCCGTGCTGAAGCAGAGGGGGATTCAGACTGGAACGAAATCCAGTCAATTGTATCGCAGTATTATGGGGAATGGAATGATACAATGTATCCGGGACAAATCTCGAGTTATACACCAGATACAGCGCTGATGGGAAATGGAGATATCGGTGTGAATTCAGGCGGGGATTCGGAGACAAAGACATTTTATATCTCAAAGGGAGATTTTTGGGAATACAATGGGTCCCAAAAGGCAATCGGCGGATATTCGATCAAGGAAAAAGAGGTGCCCAGGGAGAATCCCAATATAGCGCCCCGCTATAAAGCAGTGACCTCCACAGCCGAGGATACATGGGGACTTTCCAGTTTGGGAAAGGCAGTGGCAGTCAGTGGGAAGATACAGAATGTGGAGACAGGATATGGCTGGGTAAGCCAGCCAATCAAGAATAACGAGCCACAATGGCTGCAATTGGAATATGAATCTCCGGTCACTGTAAAAAAATATGTGATCTATCATGATGGGGCGATCCGGCCGGCAGAAGCAAAGTGCAATTCACAGGACTTCCAGTTACAGTACAGCGACACTGGAGAGGCCGGGGACTGGAAGGTTGCGGATGATGTGACGGGAAATTCGGAGAGTATTTACACCAAAGTTTTGGAAAATGCTGTAACAGCCCGTTTTTTTAGAGTATATATCACCAACCCGGTACAGCCCAATTTTGACAGTGGAGACCAGCGGGCAAAGATCGCGCAGTGGGAATTATATGAAAAGGCTGACGATGAGCAGGAGGGACAGGCATCTGACAATTATGCCCTTAATAAGCCGATTAAGGTATCTTCTGAATACACACATCCAACTTTGGGGGTACAGTCCGGAGCGATGATGATTGATGGCGAGCCATCCACAAAATGGTGTGCAGTAGCCGATGAACCTCATTGGGCAATTATTGACCTTGGAGAAATAAAGGATATCGGGTATTACAGCCTGAGCCATGCCGGTACGGTGGGCGAGGCCGAGCATAATACGGTTGACTATCAGCTGCAGTATCTGGAAACTGCCGATGAAGACTGGGATACCATTGAGAATAACACATCCTGGGTTGATATGGATGCTGTTACAGGCAATACAGCCACGGTAACGGAAAAGGTCTTTGAGACACCTGTTCAGGCGAGATATATCCGGCTCTTTATTACGAAAGCGGCATCTGGAAACACCGCGGCAAGGATTCACGAACTGGAATTGTATGCAGAGAAACCGGACAAACCGGTATTTTATGAAAAACAGGATATTTTAAATGCAGAGGTTACCACAGAAATGCCGTATAAGGATAAGACGGTATCAATGGAGACGTTTACCTCGGCAACTAAAAATGTGATTGTTACGAAACTGACTTCTCATGCCAGTGATGTAATGGAACTGCAGGCAGAGCTTTGGGGTAAGAACGGTGATGGAAATCGTCCGGTTTCTGCAAGTGTAAATGAAGATGGGACTGTGACTGTTACCCGTTCTACATATAATGGCAATAAAGCCGACGCAAAATCATATACGTCCAAAGCAGCCATGTCCATGGCAGTAGCAGGCGCGGAAACTACGGCAGATGCATCTGCAGATAAAGGGATATTATCTTTTGCGATTGCACCGGAACAGCCGGTATATATTGTGACATCTGTCGGCGGAGGCGGCAAGACTTATAACGGGCAGGATGATCTTCAGGGAACAGATCCTGTTCAGGAGGCTGCGGAGCTGTTGGACAGTATTGGAAGTGATGCTGATATCGAAGCGTTAAAGGCTGAGCATCAGCAGTGGTGGAAAGATTTCTGGAGTGCTTCCTATGTCAGCCTGGATGCTACCGATGCCAGGATGGATACGATCATGAAGTACTACTATGGCGCTCAGTATATATTGGGCTGCTCATCCAGGGAAGGGGAACTTGCACCAGGCATCATGGGGATCTGGTGTAATACAGATTCACCGATGTGGAATGGACATTACCAGCTGAACTATAATTATAATGCGCCTTTCTATGGCACAAATTCAAGTAACCGTCCGGAGATAGGGCTTCCTGCTTTCGAACAGGTTCTTGAGTATATGGATGAGGGAAAGAAAAACTCAGAGTCCACGAAAGAATTATTACGTCTGAGCAACGAAGGTTCAGGACGTGGAAATGGATATGTCCAGAAATTAATTGAGGACGGAAGAATTGACCCTGAGAATGGTATTAAGGGTGGATTATTCTACCCGGTAGGAATTACACCATGGGGACAGACAGTATGTCCGGGACTTTACCATAATGAAACCCTGTGTGCTGCTTATAGTGCTTATCCGGGCGCAGAGTATTACAAATACACGATGGACAAAGAGTATCTTCAGAGTGGGCTGTATGATTACTTAAAGGGCTGTGCAACATTCTATGAGACATGGCTGGAAAAGGATGAAAACGGCCAGTATAACATGTATGCAGGCTATCATGAGAATTCATGGGGATATAATCCGGCAGTTGAGCTTGCGACGGTTTACTTCCTGTTTGAAACGATCGTTGATGCAAGTGAGGCATTAGATGTGGATGAAGACAAGCGTGAGCTTTGGACAGACATCCGTGATCATCTGGCACCGCAGCCGACAGCCGAGTATAACGGGAAGACAGTTTATGCACTGGCAGAAAAAGGCTGGAATGGAAGCGGGTATGTGCCTCTGGCCAATCCGATTCCTGCAGACGGAAACTGCATTCCTCTGGAAAGCCTCACACAGGGAGGAAGGCTAGGATACTTCTCAACACCCGAAGAATTGGAAACCGCGCAGAATACAATTGATGTATTTGGCAATGGCGGCTGGGGCCAGGCGAACAATTTCCCGAGAATTTTTACAGCGGCTTTGAGAGCCAGGTATAATCTGGACACTGTTGTAAATGGGTTTGCCAATACAATAACAGCAAATATGAAACCGAACCTCAGAATCTGGGATCCATATCATGGCATTGAAAAGTCTGGTGCCACGGAGTCCGTTAATAGCATGATGATGCAGACGGATAAGGGAATCACGAAAATATTCCCATCCTGGTATGCGGATAAGAATGCAAAGTTTTCAAAATTACGGGCAGAAGGCGCATTTATAGTGTCCGCAGAATACGATGGAACTGCACAGGAAGCAAAAAATGTAGTGATCACCAGCGAAAAGGGTGAAACGATGACATTGGCTGCACCTTGGAGTGAAGGGGCTGCTGTACGTGATTCCGCGGGAAATGTTGTGAAGACAGAAGCTGGGACAGCTCCGAACTGGGAAGAAGAAAAAACAATCACATTTGATACAAAAGCTGGTGAAACATATACAGTAGAAAAGGGGCAGGCTCCTGTTGACCCTGAACTGGACTATACAGAGATAGACGAGGCAATCAGTGAAGCCGAGGCCATTAAACAGGATGGATACACTCAGGAGAGCTACCATGCACTGCAGGATGCATTGAAGAATGCAAGAGATGCGCGCCAGAATGCAGCAGCCCAGGATGAGCTGAACCAGAAAAAGGACGAACTTCGTGCAGCTATTGACGGCTTAAGAGGAAGCAAGACAGTACTGGAAACATTCCTCAGCAGAGCAAAGAAGCATGTGGAAAACGGAGATGTGGACGGTCTGGTTGAATCCGTGCAGATACTTTTTGCAGAAGCAATTGCAGAGGGTGAAACAATCATGGAAAAAGAGGATGCAACAAAAGAGGACGTGCTGGGAGCGAGCGCGAAGCTGATGAAGGCGATCCAGGCCCTGGATATGAAGGCCGGAGATAAGGCAGATCTTGGCATGGCCCTGGAACTGACGAATATGATCGACCTGACAAAATATGTGGAAGCAGGGCAGGCAGAATATCTGGCAGCAAAAGAAGAAGCAGAGGGTGTGCTGGATAATGGCGATGCAATGCAGCCGGAAGTTGATGCAGCGTGGACAACACTTGTTGACACCATAATGAACCTGAGGTTAAAGGCAGACAAAGCTGCACTGTCTGATTTTCTGGAAAGCGTAAAGGATCTGGACCTGAACAAGTATACAGAAAAATCAGTAAGAATTTATAACGAAGCACTGGCACTGGCAAATACGATAATGAACGATGACGATCTGTC
Organism: Faecalicatena fissicatena; assembly: GCA_001028025.1. Classification (GTDB taxonomy): domain Bacteria; phylum Bacillota; class Clostridia; order Lachnospirales; family Lachnospiraceae; genus Faecalicatena; species Faecalicatena fissicatena_A. The sequence continues at coordinate 29,098 of LDAQ01000085.1, forward strand.
TGTTGATGATCAGGCGAAAGTAGATGAAGCTGTTGTAACACTTATGGCTGCAAAAGATGGACTGACCGAAAAGAAAGGTTCCGGCGGTGGTGATAACAACGATCCGAACGGAAACGGCGGTCAGAATAATAATGGGCAGAAACCGAACGGAAACGACCAGAATGGAAATAATCAGAACGGAAACAGCCAGAATGGAAATGGTACACAGAATAAGGGATCAGCAAATCAGGGGATTAAGACCGGGGATGCTGCAAGGGTATTTGTGCCGATCATCGGGCTTATGCTGAGCTTTGGTGCAGCAGCTGCAGCTGGTGTTGTGTTTATCAGACGGAAACGTAAATAAAAAGGGGAAAGAAAAGCCAAAATAAGTGAACCAACTGCTAAAAAATACGCCCCTATATTAAAAAGGTATTTACTATAATTTGTATTAGCAAATAACGGAACGAAGATCCGCCGCAATTGTGGCGGATCTTTTTAATAATTAAATATAGTTAAGTGTAAAAAACGAAAGAATTTCCATATCCATAAGTACATTTAAAACAAAGAAAAAGGTGGAGTATTCGCTGAAAAAACTGGAGAGGAGGGAGTTATATTGTCAGCCGGCAAAATATTAAAGGACACAATCAAGGCTGAGAGTATGAAAGCGATGCCCCTTTTTATAAAACATGAGACATTGTAGGAGGAAGGGAATGAACAAGAAGAAAGCACTTACAAAAACAGCAGCAGCGGCAATGGCCTGCTGTATGCTGGGCAGTACGGTCTTTTCAGGTGCAGGAATAAGTACGGTCCGCGCTGAGGGAGAGGGAGATTCAGAATGGAATGAAATCCAGTCCATCGTATCACGGTATTATGGAGAATGGAACGATACCGCTTATAACGGTGCTGTATCAGATCATATACCAGATACAGCTTTACTTGGTAACGGAGATGTTGGTATCACATCTGCCGGAAATGGAGACGAGAAAAGTTTCTACATATCCAAGGGGGATTTCTGGACATATGGCGGAGAGCCTCTTACAATTGGGCAGGTCAGGATCGGCGCGCAGGAGAAGCAGATAGTAGACGATGCAAAGAACCTTGCACCCTCCTATAAAGAGGTTAAGGTAAGCAGCAAAGATATAAGTCCAAAGTTTAAACCGGAGGATGCCGTCAGCGGAAAATTTAAACCAAACAGCGATGGTTACGGATGGGTTTCCAGTATCCCGGCCTGGGGCGATCAGGCGAAAAATGATTACTGGATGCAGCTTGATTTCGAGAATCCGGTTACGATAGGAAGATGGGGAGTGAAGTGGGACGGATGTGTCCGGCCCGGACAGGAACAGAATAATCCCAAAAGCTTCACTCTGCAGATCAGTGAGGATGGAGACATCTGGCAGGACATAGACTCAGTTGAAGAAAATACGGAAAGTGTTACTGACAGGAACCTGGGAGAAACAGTAAGCACAAATTTTGTAAGACTTTATATTCCATATCCGGAGCAGAATGACGGTGACTATGCCCGCGCAAGAGTAGGACAGTTTGAATTGTATGCAGAGCCGAAAGAAGCGGTCGAAGTACCTTCAGATAATCTGGCGTTACATAAACCTATTAAAGTGTGCTCTTCATTTACCGATCAGGGAGTGCTGTATCCGGGAGAAAACATTGTAGACGGAATTGAGTCCACAAAATGGTGCTCACTGCACGATAACGAAGCTACTCACTGGGCAATTATTGACCTGGAAGATGTAAAGAGCATCGGATATTATGAGATGATCCATTCCGGGATTGTAGGAGAAACCCAGCATAATACGGTAGACTACCAGCTTCAGTACCTGGATTCAGCGGAAGAAGACTGGGAAACAATCGAAACTCTGGATAACAGTCTGTGGAAAGATATGGATGCTGTAACAGGGAATACCGAGACAGTTACGGGTAAAGTCCTGGAGAACCCAGTCAGTGCGAGATATATCCGGCTGTATATTACAAAACCTGCGCCCGGGAATAAAGCAGCAAGAATCCATGAATTAGAATTAAGAGAAGAAGCTCCGGCAGGAGACCTGGTTGAATTCTATGAAAAGCAGGATATCCTGAACGCGGAAATCCAGACAACTCAGGAACTGGCGGAAGTACCGACGGAGATGAAGACCTGGCTGTCATCCGATAAAAATATTATGGTGACGGAACTTACTTCGACTGGTGCACAGGATGCAGCTTTCCAGGTGGAAACATCTGCAACTGACAGGAACATAGGTAATAACCCAATTACTGCAGCAAACACGGATGACAGCGTAACAGTTACCCGCTCAACCAAAAACACCGCACCGGACAACCAGCAGGCCCATGTGTCAAAAGCAGCCCTTTCCACAAAGATTATCGGCGCCGATGACGTTGTGGCTTCGTCTGACAATGAGTCCGGAAAAGGAAATCTGCAATTCACATTAAAAGCAGGGGAGACCGTGTACATTGTGACTTCAGTTGGAGGCGGCGGCAGGACATACCATGGTGATATGACCTTGTGGGAAGCCGATGCAGAACCGGATGCGGAGGCACAGGAACTGCTGGGCAGTGTGGCAGACGAGGGCGCTGTGACAGCGTTAGATGATGCACGCAAAACATGGTGGAAAGATTTCTGGAGTGCATCTTATGTTGATTTGGGTACAGAGGATGAGAACCTCTCCAAGGTTCAGAAATACTATTATGGCGCCCAGTATCTGCTGGGAAGTGCAACAAAAGAAGGTGAGGTTGCACCGGGAATCTATGCACTCTGGCATACGACAGATTCCGGATGGTGGAATTCAGATTATCACCTGAACTATAACTTTATGTCCGCTTTTTACGGAACGAATTCAAGCAACAGGACGGAACTGTCCTTACCGGGTATTGAGGCATTGTCAGAGTTTGTACCGGAAGGCCAGCGGCGAGCCGGCTCAGTAGATGAACTGAAGAGAATCAAGTCAGATTTTGTGGAGGCTAAGATTGCCAAAGGCGATATAGATCCGGAAAAGGGAATTGAAAATGCATTGCTTTATCCAGTGGGAATTGGTCCATGGGGTATGACGCTTGACAATGCTTATCACAATGAAGCACTGAATGCTTCGTATAATTCCTATTTGTTTACACAGTATTACGAATATACGATGGATGATGAGTTCCTGGCGGACAATATGTACCAATACCTGAAACAGTGCGTTGCTTTTTACGAGTCATGGCTGGAAAAAGAAGGTGACGAATATGTATTATATGCAGGGTATAATGAAGGCTCCTGGGCAAAAAATCCAGCGGTAGAACTTGCGGCATTAAAGACTACACTTGGAAACCTGATTCATGCAAGTGAGGTACTGGGAAAAGATGAAGATAAGAGGGCAGGCTGGCAGGAGATTTATGACGGTTTAAGCGCACAGCCTACAACAGTCGTAAATGGAAAAGAAGTTTTAAGTCTGGGCGAAAAAGAATTCAGGAATGGCCAGTGGCTGGATCTTACAACACCGGTACCGGGGGATGGAAATGCGCTTCCTCTTGATGCAATGATACCTGGCGGGCTTTATACTTATTTTTCATCACCAGAAGATCTGGAAATGGTGCGCAATACGATTGATGTATTTTCACAGAGAGGAGCCTGGTCACAGGCAAATAACTTCCCGAGATTGTTCCCGGAGGCTGTAAAAGCCAGATATGATATCAATACAGTAGTAACAAAACTGGTGGATGTAATCAATGGACAGATGCAGGCAAATCTGAGAATTAAAGATGGCATGCATGGTATCGAAAAGTCCGGTTCAACGGAAGCGGTTAACAGTATGATGCTGATCAGCGATGAAGGCATAACAAAGATTTTCCCGAACTGGTATGCCGATAAGAATGCGAAGTTCGCACACCTTCGTGCAAAAGGAGCATTCACTGTATCAGCCGAATACGACGGAAGTGCACAGGAAGCAAAAAATGTTGTGGTTACCAGTGAAAAGGGCAAAGCAATGACATTAGTATCTCCGTGGGCTGAGGGAGCTACTGTACGTGATTCTGCAGGAAATATTGTAGAAACAAAAGCCGGAACAGTTCCTAACTGGGAAGACGAAAAAATAATCACTTTTGAGACTGCGGCTGGAGAAACTTATACTGTAGAAAAAGGTGAGGCTCCGGTTGAGCTTGATTACAAGGCAATTGATAAAGTCATTGCAGAAGCAGAAGATATCAAGCAGGATGGATACACGCAGGAGAGCTACCAGGTACTGCAGGATGCATTAAACAATGCAAAGGATGCACGACAGAATGCAACGACTCAGGATGAACTGACACAGAAAAAAGATGAACTTCGTGCAGCAATTGATGGCTTAAAGGGAAGCAAAAATGTATTGGAAACATTCCTGAACAGAGCGAAACAGCATGTTGCAAACGGAGATGTAGAAGGTCTGGTTGAATCTGTGCAGAAGCTTTTCACCGAAGCAATTACCGAGGGTGAAGCAGTTATGAATAATGAGAATGCGACAAAGGACGATGTACTGAAAGCAAGTTTGAAGCTTATGAAGGCTATTCAGGCATTGGATATGAAAGCAGGAAATAAGGCAGATCTTGGAATGGCATTGGAATTGACAGGCATGATAGACCTGACGAAATACGTTGAGGCCGGACAGAAAGAATATCTGGAAGTGAAAGCAGAAGCAGAGCGTGTAATGGAAAATGGAGATGCCATGCAGCCGGAGGTTGACGCAGCCTGGGAGAAACTGGTAGACACCATGATGAACTTAAGGCTGAAAGCGGACAAGTCCGCTCTGTCAGATTTATTAGAAAGCGTAAAGGATCTTGACCTGAATAAGTATACGGATGAAACAGTTGCTGTTTATAAGAATGCTTTAACAGCAGCGATGACTGTCATGGAAGATGACACTTTGTCCCAAGATGATCAGACGAAAGTGGATGAAGCGGTTATGAATCTGATGGTTGCAAAAGCCGAACTGAAAGAAAAAGAAGGCGGCGGAAACAACAACGGCGGAGATAATAACGGCGGAAACAACAACGGCGGAAACAATAATGGCGGGAATAATAACGGCGGAAATGGAAGTCAAAAGGGAAACAGTTCCATAAAGACAGGAGATACTGTGCCTTTGTTCATACCGGTATTAGGCATTCTGATGAGTATGGGTGCTGCAGTTATTATTGGAGTCGCTGCTTATAAAACGAAACGCAGATAAGGCTTTTATACTTCTGGCAGACAAACGAAAATTACAGACAGACATTTAACTACCGGATAGCCCAGAAGCAGAAACAGGGCTATCCGGTTTTTAATAAATAAACAAATTATCTGTCTAAAAACAAAAAAAATTGAACTAACTGCCAAAAAGAGTATCCCGGCAGAAAGCGGGTATAAATTACAATAAAAATGAACAACGGATTTAGAAGAATACTCCGTGAAAAGAGGAGATTTTCAATTGTTATTTTGGGCTTTGTGATAGGAGCGATAAAAAGCATTGTGAGCAATGGAAAGGAGGCAGTAGAATATTTTATACAAAGCCTTGAATGAAATATACATTTTGGAGGAAAAGGATGAGGAAGCAGAAAACGTTAATCAGAGTAACGGCAGCGGCCATGACCTGCTGTATGCTGGCCGGACCGGTCTTTTCTGGCGCGGGAATCAGTACAGTCCGGGCCGAAGGAGAGGGGGATTCCAAATGGAACCAGATTGAGTCAGTTGTATCCCGGTATTATGGAGAGTGGAATAACACGACCTATAGTGGGGCGGTATCAGACAAAATGCCAAATACCGCTCTTTTGGGAAACGGAGATGTTGGTATTACTTCAGCAGGAAATGATTTTTCTAAGAGTTTTTACATATCAAAAAGTGATTTCTGGACTTATGGAACAGGAAACTATTCTTCTCCATGTCCGCCGATCCTAATTGGCGGTGTGACAATCGGGGAGCAGATACAAGACCAGAAACCGGATATTGAAACAGATGTCAATCTTGCACCCACATACAAAAATGTTACAGCAAGCAGCTGGCATGATGCTTTTACGCCGGATAAGGCAGTGAATGGAGCTATGGAAGAAAGCTCCAGCGGCTATGGCTGGGTATCAAAACGCCCGCAGGATCCTGAAGAAGGCGGAGTGGCAGATGTACAGGACTTCTGGCTTCAGTTAGAATTTGAAGAAGCCATTACCATTTCAAGATATGTAGTAAAGGGTGACGGTGCGGTAAGAGATACCGAAGAAGGCAGAGGAAACAATGCAAAAGCCTTTGAGCTTCAGGTAAGCGAAAATGGTATAGATGGCTGGACATCAGTTGATACTGTGACAGATAATTCAGAAAGTGTTTTTGACAAGGATCTGGATTCTGCCGTGACGACAAAATATGTCCGCTTATATATTACAGAGGCTACCCAGGGACTGGATGATAATTCCCGGAAAAATCCCCGTGCCAGAGTCGGACAGTTTGAGCTTTATGCGAAGCCAAAGGTAGAGAATCTCGCCCCTCTTCATGAAGAAGTCACAGCAAGCAGCTATCATGATGCATTTGCTCCTGACCTTGCAGTTAACGGAATCATTGAAGACAATGAAAATGGAAATATGTGGGTTTCTAAAGTTCCGGCCCAGCAGGGGAATGAATACTGGTTAAAGTTAAAATTTGCAGAACCTGTTACCATCGGCAGATATGTAGTGAAGAGTGATGCTTTTGTAAGGGGTTCAGCACAGGACGAAAACACTTCAAGTAATTTCGAATTGCAGGTAAGTGATACAGGGGAAGACGGAAGCTGGAACACAGTAGATACAGTTGAAGGCAATAGTGAGGCCAACTTTGATACGAATCTGGATGAAAAGGTACAGGCCCAATGGGTGAGACTGTACATTACACAGCCGCATCAGGGACATACAGGTAAAAATGATGAACGTGCACGAGTGGCAGAGTTTGAACTTTATGCCAATGCAAAAGATATAACCGAGGAACCGCCGGTAGAAGAACCGGAGTCAAAAAATCTGGCATTAAACAAACCGATCCAGGAGAGCGGCTATATTAATAATCCGGGAACAGAATATCATTCACCAGGTACAATGCTGATTGACGGAGACGCATCCACAAAATGGTGCTGTACGAAAAACGAAAATGCAGACGGTTCAGAGAAATACTGGGCAATGATTGACTTAGGTGAAGCGAAAGATATTTCACGCTGGATTGTAAAACATGCCCAGGCAGGCGGCGAGGGCTCAGGCTATAATACGAAAGCATTTAAGCTGCAGTATACAACAGCAGAGAATCCGGACCCGGCTAATGACGAGATATGGGTAGATGCAGATGCAGTAGATAATAATTCGGAAGCAATTACAGACCGGAATCTGGAAACAGCGGTTAATACGCGTTATGTGCGTTTACTTGTTACACAAGCTGAGCAGAATTCCAGCAAAGCAGTCCGTATTTATGAGCTGGAGTTATATTCCGAGCCAAAAGACCCAGATACCGTATTCTATGAAAAACAGGATATCTTAAATGCAGAGATCCAGACAAGACAGGAACTGGTGGGAACTCCTACCGAGATGAAGACCTGGTTATCAGCTGACAAGAATGTTATGGTAACAGAATTAAAATCAAATGGTACCAACGATGCAGCTTTTCAGGTAGATACCTGGGCATCACTGAATGATAAAGCAAACAAACCGGTTACAGCTGTAAATGATGATACAAGTGTAACTGTGACACGATGCACTAAGAATACAGCTCCTGATAATGAAAAAGCCCATGTTTCACAGGCAGCATTGTCTACAAAGATTATCGGTGCAGATGATGTAACGACATTTTCCAATAATGAAGACGGAAAAGGTAACTTAAAGTTTACATTAAGAGCAGGAGAAACTGTATATATCACAACAGCCATTGGCGGAGGCGGAAGAACCTATCATAATGACGGTGTTACCCTGTGGGATGACACAACGGCAGTACCGGCTTCAGAAGCACAGGAATTATTGGCAGGGGTTACAGGTGTGGATGCTGTAGCAGAACTGAACAGTGCCCGTCAGGATTGGTGGAAAGGATTCTGGAGCGACTCTTATGTTGATTTTGGTACAGAAGACGAAAAGCTGAATAAAGTACAGAAATATTACTATGGTGCGCAGTACTTATTGGGAAGTGCTTCCAAAGAGGGGGAACTGGCTCCGGGACTTTATGGAATCTGGCATACAACAGACAATGCAAGCTGGAGTTCCGATTATCATTTGAATTATAACTTTATTTCTACTTTCTATGGAACCAATTCAAGTAACAGACCGGAGCTTGCACTTTCTGGTGTACAGGCACTTCTGGACTATGTGCCGGAAGGACAGAGACGTGCAACGTCTACAGATGAGCTGAGAAGAATCAATAAAACTTTTGTAGATCAAAAGGTTGAAAAAGGCGATATTGATGCAGTAAATGGTATCGAAGGCGCAATTTTATTCCCTGTAGGAATCGCTCCATGGGGGATGACAACAGATAATGTATATCTGAATGAGGCGCTGGATGCGGCATATAACTCTTATCTGATGACACAGTACTATGATTACACTATGGATACCGAGTTCCTTGAAAACGGTGTCTACGATTATATGAAGCAGTCGGTTGCATTCTATGAAGCATGGCTGGAAAAAGAAGACAGTGACAGAAACGAAGACGGATATGAATATGTACTTTACGCGGGCTTCAACGAAGGATCCTGGGCAAAGAACCCGGCAGTAGAACTGGCAGCATTAAAGAATACAATCAAACATCTGATTCAGTTTAGCGAAGACCTGGGAAGAGACGAAGATAAGAGGGCAGACTGGATTGATATTTATGAACATCTTGGTGACCAGCCTACAACATTAGTGAATGGAAAGTCGGTTCTTGCATTAGGTGAAAAGCAGCAGAGCGGCGGTAACTGGGTCGACCTTCCAAGCCCGATACCGGGAGATGGTAATGCAATCCCATTGGATGCCATGGTTCCAGGAAACGTATATAATTACTTCTCTTCTCCGGAAGATTTACAGATAGTCCGCGATACCATTTCTGTATTTTCAGACAGAGGTGCATGGGGACAGATTAATAACTTCCCGAGATTGTTCCAGGAAGCTGTAAAATCAAGATATGACATTGACACAGTTGTGACAAAGCTGGTAAATGTAATCGACAGCCAGATGGCGGCAAACCTGAGAATCAACGATAATACACACGGAATTGAAAAATCAGGTGCAACAGAAGCAATTAACAGTATGATGCTGGCAAGCGAAGACGGAATTACAAAAGTATTCCCGAACTGGTATACAGATAAAGATGCAAAATTCGCTAATCTGCGTGCAAGAGGTGCGTTCACGGTTTCCGCTGAATTTGACGGAGCTGCACAGGAAGCAAAGAACGTTGTGATCACAAGCGAAAAAGGCAAAACAATGACACTGGTAACACCTTGGGCTGAGGGCGCTACTGTCCGTGATTCCGCAGGAAATGTTGTGAAAACGGAAGCAGGAACAGTTCCGAACTGGGAAGACGAAAAAACAATCACATTTGCAACTGCAGCAGGCGAGACTTATACTGTAGAAAAAGGTGAGGCTCCGGTCGAACTGGACTACGATGCAATCGATAAAGCAATCGCCGAGGCAGAAGCAATTAAACAGGACGGATATACACAGGAGAGTTATCAGGCACTGCAGGATGCAATAAAGAATGCAAAGGATGCACGCCAGAATGCAACGACCCAGGATGAACTGACACAGAAAAAAGACGAACTGCGTGCAGCGATTGACGGATTAAGGGGAAGCAAAACCATACTGGAAACCTTCCTGACCAGAGCAAAACAGCATGTAGAGAACGGCGATGTGGACAAGCTTGTTGAGTCCGTACAGAAGCTTTTTGCAGAAGCAATTGCAGAGGGCGAAGCAGTCATGGAAAACGAGAACGCTACGAAAGACGATGTGCTGACGGCAAGTCTGAAACTCATGAAGGCGATTCAGGCGCTGGATATGAAAGCCGGAGATAAGGCAGACCTTGGAATGGCACTTGAGCTGACGAACATGATAGACTTGGCACAGTATGTAGAAAAGGGACAGGCTGAATATCTGGCAGCAAAAGCAGAGGCAGAGCGTGTAATGGGCGATGGGGATGCTATGCAGCCGGAAGTTGACGCGGCATGGGCAGAGCTGGTAGACCGGATGATGGACTTAAGGCTGAAAGCGGACAAGTCCACATTGTCAGATTTATTAGACAGTGTAAAAGACATTGACCTGAGCAAGTACACAGACGAATCTGTAAAAGTATTCACGGATGCGCTGGCAAAAGCAAATGCAGTAATGGATGATGAAACCTTATCTGTAGAAAGCCAGGCAGAAGTTGACAAGACTGTAAAATTACTTGCAGATGCGCGTGACGGACTGACAGAGAAAAAAGGTTCTGGCGGAAACAATAATAACGGGAACCAGAATGGGAATAATGGAAACCAGAACGGCGGCGGTCAGAATGGAAATAACGGAAATGGTACTAACAATAATGGATCGGCAAACCAGGGAATTAAGACCGGGGATGCAGTCAGAGTTTTTGTACCGATTATCGGACTTGTGCTGAGCCTTGGCGCAGTGGCAGCAGTTGTCGGTGTGTTCTTAAAGAGAAGACGCAGATAGTGATGATCTAAAGGCAGTATTGAATAGTTACATATTTAAGAAGGACAGTCCCGAATGATTTCAGGACTGTCCTTTTTTGGAAGCTTGTGTTAGAATGATAACCAAAGTTGCTGCTTATAATATCCTCTATATTATACGTATTTTTGATGTTCTTCTGAGTCCCTGCCAGACATACTCCAGAAGACGTACCGGCTTATCCGGAATAAAACTCAAGGTGTTATGAAATGAAGAATAAAAATTTGAGAAAAACTAGCCTGAATACCATGCAGAAGATTGCTGTTGGATTTCTGGGTGTGATTCTGCTGGGGGCGGTACTCTTATGGCTTCCCATCAGCAACCAGCAGCCAATTGCATTTGCGGATGCACTGTTTACTGCTGTTTCTGCCGTATGCGTGACCGGGCTTGTCACAATTACGCCTGCGGTACAGTTTACCGTGATTGGCAAGGGAATACTGCTGGCGCTGATACAGATCGGCGGGCTGGGCGTGATTGCCTGTATGGTTGCTTTCTTTCTTATTATAAAAAAGAAGATTACGATGAAGGAGCGGGTGCTGATCCAGCAGACTTACAATCTGGATACGCTGACTGGAATGGTACAGTTTGTGATCCGCATTCTGCGGGGAACATTTCTGGTGGAAGGAATCGGAGCGCTTCTTTATTCAATCAGATTCATTCCGGAATTCGGACTGGTCGAAGGAATCTGTTATTCGGTCTTCCACGCGGTGTCGGCATTCTGTAATGCCGGAATTGATATTCTGGGAAGCAGCAGTTATATGGCATATGTGAAATCTCCGATTGTCAGTTTAACGACCATATTTTTGATTGTAATCGGCGGCCTGGGGTTCCCGGTATGGCACGATATTTACACAAATACGAAGCGGGTTATAACGGAAAGGCAGCCGGCAAGGCGTCTGTTTATGCGTCTGAAACTGCAGACGAAGATTGTGCTGACAATGACGGCAGTCCTTCTGATCACCGGTTTCCTGGGATTTTTTATTCTTGAATACAAGAACCCGGAGACTATGGGTGGACTGAATTTCTGGCAAAAACTTATGGCATCCGGCTTCCAGTCCGTGACAACCAGGACGGCGGGATTTGCCAGCGTGTCCCAGGCAGGGCTGACATCGGGTTCCAAACTGCTGGCATGTATTCTGATGTTTGTAGGAGGATCTCCGGCGGGAACGGCCGGTGGTGTAAAGACAACAACGGTGGCCATGCTTCTGCTTACCTGTTTGGGAGTGCTCAAAGGAAAGCGGGATACGGAATGCTTCGGCAGAAAAATTGAGCCGTCTATAGTGCGGTCCGGAATTGCGATTATCCTGCTGACATTTTTATTCTGGCTGTCGGGAGTGACACTGATCACCGTGCTGGAGCCCCAGGTGGATTTCCTGCGGATTATGTATGAGGTTACGTCGGCTATGGCAACGGTAGGGCTGACTGCGGATCTGACGCCCGAGCTGGGCCGTGCAAGCCAGGCGGTGCTGATGGTTCTGATGTATGTGGGGCGTATCGGTCCGATTACCATGGCGCTTGTATTCGCAGGGCGTGCCAATTCGGGCACACAGCTGAGGGATCTGCCGGAAAAACGGATTATGCTGGGATAGTAATTGCTGGACAGAGGCAGAGGCGCGGTAAAGCGCAGCTCCATAGAGAGATTAAAGTTAAGACAGGAGAAGATAAAATGAAGAAGCAGTATGCAGTATTTGGCCTGGGGAGTTTTGGGCGCAGTGTGGCGCTGACGCTGGAAAGCCTGGGCAGTGATGTGATTGTGGTGGATAAATCTTATGAAAAGGTACAGGAGATTTCTGATTCCGTATCCTATGCCATGCGCGCCGATGTGGCGGACCCAGATGCCCTTCTTTCTTTGGGCGGAAGGAATCTGGACGGCGCTGTGATTGCGGTCTCCGAGAGCCTGGAGGCCAGTATTATGGCGACGATAGCATGCAAGGAGATGGGGATCCCCTATGTACTGGCGAAGGCGAGGGATGAGCTGCAGGGTATGATCCTGGAGAAGATCGGGGCGGATGCCATTGTGTATCCGGAGCGTGATATGGGCAGCAGAGTTGCCAAGAGCCTTGTCTCTACTGCATTTTCGGACTGGATAGAGCTGTCTTCGGAGTACAGTATGGCTGAGACTGTGATACCGGACAGATGGGTAGGGAAGAGCCTTGCGGAATTGAAGGTGCGTGAACATTATGGCATTAATGTGGTCGGAGTTATGCAGCGTGAGGAAGTGGATGTTACGTTCGATCCGCACAAACCGCTGCCGCCGGAATGTATCATCATTGTAATCGGTGCGAACTCCGTACTGGCAAAGTTTCACGACAAGCAGTTTTAGTATAGCGGGCGGGAATCTCCGGTTACTCAATTGACGGAGATTTGATAATAACGATGATAAGGAAGTAATGGTGACTTGAGATGATTACAAGTACAGGCAATCAAAAGGTAAAGGAGCTGCTGCAGCTTCAGAAGAAGAGCAGGATCAGGAATCAGGAGGGTGTTTTTATAGCCGAGGGAAGCCGTATGGTGGGGGAGACTCCGAAAGAGAGCCTGGTCAGGCTGTATGTATCGGAAACTTATTACAAAAAGCATGAAGAAGATCTTAAAAAATACAACAGACAGCCGGAAGTGCTTACAGATACCGTATTTGCGTACGTGTCGGACACGAAGACTCCCCAGGGGATTCTGGCAGTTGTACGGCAGATGGAATATACGATGGAAGAGATTACGGGAAAGGGGAATCCGCACATTCTGGTGCTGGATAACCTGCAGGATCCGGGAAATCTGGGAACCATATTCCGGACGGCCGAAGCCGCCGGAGTTACGGGGATTCTGATGAGTGGGGACTGTGTGGATATTTATAATCCCAAAACGATCCGCTCTACCATGGGGGCAGTATATCGGATGCCATTTCTTTATGTGAAAGATATGATAGAGGGGATTGACAATCTGAAAAAGAATAATATCCGTGTCTATGCTGCGCATCTGGATGGGAAAAATTCATATGATAAGGAAGATTACTGCGGCGGGACTGCATTTCTGATTGGAAATGAAGGGAACGGGCTGCGGCCGGAAGTGGCAGAGAAAGCGGATGTCTGGGTGAGGATACCGATGGAAGGGCAGGCGGAATCTCTGAATGCTGCTGTGGCGGCCGCGGTGCTGATGTTTGAGGTGAGCAGGCAGCGGCGGTAAAAACGAAAGAATATCCGGCACTTGCCTTTAGTTATACTTTGGATAATTATGTATTATATAAGCTATAATATGTGATTATAGCCATCACAATGAATAATTCTTGATTATTCATCGTAAAAGCTATATAATTAGGTCAAAGGAGGTGCTCTATGTTTTTTATCTTCAAATATAGACCATATATAGCTATTATAGGCGATATAAAGGGTTCCAAAAAACTTTCAGACAGAAAAAAGATACAGGAGAAATTGAAAAAAGTTTTGGATGATATCAATGAAATATATGCCGTGGATATTGCATCTAAATTTATGATTACTTTAGGCGATGAGTTCCAGGGACTGCTAAGTAAGGGGAATCATGCGCTGAAGATTATTACAGAGATAGAAAATAAGATGTATCCAGTAAGAATCCGCTATGGGATTGGAATAGGAGAGATTATTACTGATATTAATGCTGAAATGGCAATTGGCGCAGACGGACCGGGCTATTATAAAGCGCGGGAAGCCCTGGAAGTATTAAGAGAAAACGAAAAGAAAAAACAGACGGATTCAGCCGATATACGCCTTGGGGTTGAGGGCGGGAATGAGTCGTCAGTAATGATGCTAAACACAATTTTAACTTTGATGACAGCTATTAAAGATTCCTGGAGTGACAGGCAGCGAGAAGTTATTTCAGATACACTGGAACATCAGGACGGCCAGGTGAATGTGGCGCGGCGTATGAGTATTCAGCAGCCCACAGTGCAGCGTATCTTGGCTAAAGGAAGATATTATGCATATAAAGAGGCTATGGATATAGTAGGAAGGGCATTAGGGGAAATTACGCAGGATGATATTTAGAGAATACTTTATATTATTATTGTTATCTCATGTTATTGGGGATTTTTAAGGATAATAATGCCAGAAGGTTCATTGGAACAATAGAACGTATCATTATGTTGATTTTCTTATCCATAGGGCAGTATTCAGCAATAGGGCTGGTTCTGACAGCCAAGTCGATTGCAAGATACGATAAGATTGCGAAGGAACCGGAATTTGCGGAGTATTACCTATTGGGAACCTTATTAAGTACCTTGGCTGTGGTGATCACTTCTTTTATCATTTAATTAACTTAACTTTACATATGTAAACACTCTTGCGTGATCAATGTCTTATTGGCATTTAAGGATTTATGCAGGGGTGTTTTTTATGATACAGGACATTC